>JACEUQ010000003.1:0-300000 GCA_024998815.1 Opitutus sp. | reverse complement strand
TGTGAGGAGGCGGAAGCAGCCAAGGCGCTCGGCGCCTCAACCGGAATGACGCCCGATGGCTCTTGGTTGGCATTTCGCGATCAGGAAACTCTCTTGGAGAGAATACCAGGATTGCTCGCGCCGGAGAAGGTCGGCCAGACCGAAGCGCTCATCAAACTTCTCGATGCGGATCCCCAAATTTGGAGCAAAGGCGATCCGGCCAAGGCACTCGCCTTCCGGCAGGCATACGGGGTGGGTCCGGGGCTCTTCTTTAGTCTGCGCGAGCAGAATCTCGACCCGACGAGCTTATGGGGCGGCACGATCGGCAAACAGGTTTGGGGCCCGCGCTTGGCAGCCAAAGAACCCAAAGATCGCTGGGATTATCTTCATTCGATGCCGGAATTCCAAGGGGTCGGCAAAGGTGGAATCAACCAGGCTCCTTACGCTCTCGGTCTCGCATGGGCGTATGCGCTCGACGAGCCATTCAATCCGTATCGGCATCGTGCCGATGTGCTCAACCGCGCCACTGCGGCCGCACTGCGCGACATCGTCGGCCTGACCGAAGACGAAGTCGTGCCAGGCACGCCGTCCGAATTGAGCACTTACCCCGGTTTCCCCGGATTCGTCTTTGCGAAAAGGTATTTCCCCGAGTTTGGGCTCCTCGCGCCGCACCTGCCGCCGGAGATTCGCGAACCGTGGGCCGCCGTGGTCCGCCGGCTTTTTGAGCGCCATTGGGCAGAGGGGCTTGTTGCCACGCGCAATCAAAGTGCCCACTATCTTGCGGCGTTCCAATGGTTCGCCGTGGGAACCGGAGACCCCGCCGATGCGGAGTTGGTCCGCCGGTTCGCAAAACGCTACGCCGACGGAGCCAGTCCCGCCGGTTATCAGATCGAGAATGGAGGCCCCTGCGGCACCTACTGCGGCATCCAACATTACTACATGGCGGAGTATTACCGCCTCACGGGTGATCCGGTGATGCTGGAGGCGCTCCGGAAATCTTACGCATTCTACAACTACACCGTCGCGCCAGAGCCCGATGGTCGTCCGTTCGGTGGATTCAACTACAGCCATCGCACGCCGGAAGGATTTCATGCGGAGCAATACGGTGGTGCCCGCAAAACGTTGCTTCCTGGAGAGCTGGCCGAGGTGGATCTTTGGACTGCCGGGGACTACACAACCGACGCCATTGAGAGGGCGCGGAACCAATTGCTCTCGGAAATCGGAAAGGCCCCCACGGGCGATCCCAGTTTTAGAATCGCAGAGGCCCAAGGCTCTCAAGTGCCATTGGGAAAACGCGGCACGAACCCCAACGCCGCTTGGCCTGCCGAATCAAAGGATTCCTTCCTTCGAATCATCGGCGGGGAATTGGTCGCGGTGAAACGCCCTTCTTACTATGCGGCATTTTATATCGGCAAGCCCGCCGTTTCACCGAAATCCGTGGGGCCCGGAGTCGCCGGGCTCAAAGCACCCACCAATCACGAAGAACTCACAGGCGCGAACCCTTGGGAGCTTTATCGCAATCAAAAGGGAACGCTGCGCCCCTTCAATAACGCAGGATTCACCACCTTCGCCATTGCAGGCTACGGCAATGCGATTCTGACCGGTAACAGCCCTTATTCGCACCACGGCCTTGTGGCCCTTGGAGCAGATGGCAGGCGCCACGCCGAAGATTATTTCGCAAGCGTCGCATCCGTGGATGAGTCGGCAGGAACGCTGACCGCTCGTGGGCAATTGGATTCTCTCCCGCTCAACTACACGCGGCGCTACACCTTTGAGGAAAACGCAATCATCGTGGAGGTCACCCTCCGCGCAGCAAACGCGTTTTCGTGCGAGTCCTTGGTGGAAAACATTCCGCTCGCCACCGGCCCGTTCAAAAAAGAGGGAGCGACGATTACGGTGGAGGGAAGCGAGACACCTGCCGACCTGTCATCTTTGCCGGAGGGAATCAGGAAAAGCGTCCGCCTCGCACACGCCCATGCAGGCGGAGTGTCCTTGACGGACAAAAAGGGTCGCGGACTTCGTATCAAACTCGACGAACCGCGTGATCTCAAAATCTGCCGGAGCGGACTGCAAGGGCGTGACGGCATTCACTATGACCGAGTCGAGGTCGCCCTCCCTGCGACGTGGCAGAAGGACCAAGAGGCCACGTTACGCTACCGAATGGTTATGCTTCCCTACACGCAAACTGAGAACGAAACATTATGAACACACGCCCTGAACCGCGAACCTACACACAATTTGTCGCACACGGCATCATCTGGATTGGTGCAATCATTGCCGCATCCATCGTAATCGCTATACCCGGAGACCACTCGATTATCATTCCTATTCTGGTTACCTGCGCCGTCACCAGTCTGGGAATTATCGCCGACAAGCCGAAGACTGGTTCCCGCGTAGTCTCTGAGACGCGTGAACACGATAACCGCAACGCCTAATCATGCGCTGCACCCACTTCATGGAATCCCGCCCACCAACCTGGCTTGCCGATGCCTTTTTTTACGAGGTTTACCCCCAGAGTTTTCTGGACACCAATGGCGATGGCATCGGGGATCTGCCCGGAGTCATCGCAAAATTGGATTATATTCGCTCGTTGGGTTGCAACGCGATTTGGCTGAACCCGTGCTTTGAATCACCCTTCGGTGATGCGGGTTACGATATCAGCGATTTTTACAAGGTCGCCCCGCGCTACGGCTCCAATGCCGATCTGACCCGCCTTTTCAAAGAAGCCCATAAGCGCGGGATGCGTGTCTGTCTCGACCTTGTCGCCGGGCACACTTCCACGGAGCACCCGTGGTTCAAGCAGTCCTCGAAGGACGGGAGCAATTCATTCACCAACCGCTACGTTTGGATGAACAACGTTTTTAGCGGGCCGCCCCCTGGACTCTCGATGATCTCCGGATTTTCCGAGCGGGAGGGAAATTACATCACCAATTTTTTTCACTTCCAGCCGGCACTGAACTACGGCTTCGCGAAACCCGATCCACAGAAGCCGTGGCAACTACCGGTGGATCATCCCGACTGCCTCGCGACGCGCGAGGAGATGAAGAACATCATGCGCTACTGGCTCGACGCCGGGGCGGACGGTTTCCGGGTGGACATGGCGTCCTCCCTCGTGAAGGGCGACAAGGACTTCAAGGAAACGATGAAGCTCTGGGCGGACATGCGGGCCATGTATGACGCTGAATATCCCGACGCCGTTCTCATTGCCGAGTGGTCGGATCCGGCCCGCGCAATCGCTGCGGGTTTCCATATCGATTTTCTCATCCACTTTAACGACCCCTCTTACACTTCGCTTTTCCGGAGCGAGCCCGAGCGAGACCTCTTTGGTTTCTTTAAGAACGTCCCCCCCAGTTTTTTTGATCGCAAGGGAAAGGGCGACATCTGTGCGTTCCTCGATTCCTACCTCAAACACTTCCGCAAAACCCGCCGTTCCGGTTACATCTCCATTCCGAGTGGCAATCACGACATCATGCGGCTCGCGGAGGGTCGGACCATGGACGAACTCAAGGTCGCCTTCACCTTCCTCATGACCATGCCCGGCGTGCCGTATCTTTACTGCGGAGATGAGATCGGCATGGGCTATGTGCGCGGGCTTGTGTCCAAGGAAGGCGGTTACAACCGCACCGGTTCACGCACTCCGATGCAATGGACGAAGGGACGGAATGCCGGATTCTCGACGGCACCCGCGAAAAATCTCTACCTGTCCATCGATCCCGCAAGGAACCGGCCGACCATCGAGGCACAGGAAAAAGATCCCGACTCCTTGCTGAACCACATTCGCCAACTTGCGACGCTGCGCCGCGAACATCCGGCGCTCGGCGGCGATGGGGACTTCGAACCCCTCTACGCAAAACGAAACCGCTATCCGTTTGTTTACCAACGCAAACTCGGCGGCCAACGCGTCCTTGTCGCCGTCAATCCATCCGATCAACCGGTAACGGTCATGATCGAAGCCTCTTGTTCCAAGGCCACGGTTCTCGATGGCGTCGACACAACCATGGAACGAGCAGGGAAAAAATGGCTCATCCGAATGGGTGGCGTATCCAGCGGCATCTTCACTCTTGAGGCGTGAGGCCATGAAGAAAAGCCTAGCAAAACTCCAGGCCCAGTCGCCGGTGACCATTGTATCTGTCGGTGACTCCAACAACGTCATCGCGGGCCATACCAAGGGACATTTTAACTGGTTTCATCACCTTCACCTCGCCATCTGCGAAACCTATGGCGACGGATGCGTCTATACCATCAATAGCGCGGTCTGTGGAAACACGGTAGCCAAGCAACTCCTGCGACTTGAGCAAGACATCCTGCGTTGGAAGCCGGATCTGGTAATCGCATCCTTTGGGATCAACGACCAAAACATGGGAGTTTCCCGCATCGAGGAGTTTCGGACCAGTTACCGGGCATTTGTGGAAAGAGTGCGGCGTGAGAGCGGGGCAGAGATCCTCATGCGCACCCCGGCACCCAAGGTCTTTGGTTCCGGTTACGGGGAAGCATTGCCATCCGGTGCCAAGCCGGGAGTGGCCTGGCCCGGTGAGAGTGGCGTGATCGAACGCTATGCGAGGGCGATTGCGGAGCTTGGCCGAGAGCTGGATTGTGTGGTTTGCGATCACTACTCCGCCTGGGCCGGGCACAAGAGCACCGCCGTAAAGCTGTCCCACAGCTACCAAGGCCTGAGCTGTCGCTATGCGGACACCCTGCATCTCAATGCCCAAGGGCATCTGACCATGTTTCGCGAACTGGCACCCTGTTTCCATGTTCCCGCGAGATTCAACTACGAGGAATAATCATGCCTGACCCGAATGGCACTTAGTTAGAGCCTGTTCCGTGCTTATAAGTAATTTATTTACAATTACTTATAAGCACGGGACAGGCTCTAGTTACATGAAGAGAACGCTTTCGGCGTCTGCCTCATCGAACACCCCTTTCGGAAGTGGATGAGGCGACCCTGCTCAAAGAGATGATAGCTCTGAAACGCCAAATTCCCGGTGCAAAGGCACTTCCAATGCCTCGTGCGCTGGGCCTTAAAGGGAGGTCCTAAATTCATTGCCACGCTTTGATTTTCACAAACCCGACTAGTGCGAACGGGGATACGTTCGCAAAAACGGTAGTAAAACGGCTTTAATATTATGGTTTCACGTGGTTTGAGTGTGGGGCTCGATGAATCAAGCGTAAGCGTCTGGCCGGAGACCCACTACCGCTGGAAGGCATGGTGGGGTAAAGTGGCTGGATGAAAATGATCACAGCGGATTTGGTGGCGGACGAAACCAAGCGGGACACAACTGGGAGGCGGATTACGCCGAAAGCGAGGCGCGAGGAGTTGCTCGCTGCCTATGAACAAAGCGGACTGACGCAGGCGGAGTTTGCCCGGCGAGAGGCAATCAACTATCATACATTCGCCTCGTGGGTGTACGATCGTAGAGGCCGGGACGGCACTGCGGTGGGGCTGGGCACGGGTGCCCAGATCAAATTTGCCGAAGTAAGTGTTACCGATTTTTTTCTGATCGTAAAAACTGCCAAATTGGCCGCGTAGGGTTTTTTCAAGTTTTGCCGGACTGCGGTCGTGTTTTGTAGCCAAATTGCCGCGCACCGGTCGTAGCATTACGACCGATTTGGTGTTACCGATTTTTTTCTGATCGTAAAAACTGCCAAATTGGCCGCGTAGGGTTTTTTCAAGTTTTGCCGGACTGCGTGTGAGCGGCGAGCGGGAAAGCGTCTATTTCTGGCGGTTAGGAATGCACTTCTTCTTCGGTGGATCTTCTTCCCCTTAAAAAGAGTAATACTCTTCTTCCGTGGGTGGGTTTTCTTCCCTGTCCGGCTGGGGATATGAGGGGTGCGAATGGGTGGAGATTGAACCGGCGGGACGCTTGGCGGATGCACAGCGATGCATCCAACCGGTTCACGCAAGTGTTTGCACTGTGTCGATTTCTTTCTGCCCGACGCGCATAACCGCGAGCGTCAGCGCTACTGCGGGAAGCCGGGATGCCGACGGGCGAGCCGGGCGGCCAGTCAGGCCAAATGGTTGGCGAAGCCGGAGAACCTCGACCACTGGAAAGGCCCAGAAAATGTCCAACGGGTGCAGGAGTGGCGGAAGGCCAATCCGGGGTACTCAAGGCGGAGGGGGCCGCGACGGCGGGTGGCGTTACAAGACATCCCAACTACGCAATCCGTTGTGCACCAGCCTAAAGCCGAGCCGGTCGCCGAGGTGGCGTTACCGAATCCCTGCGTGCCGTTACAAGACAGATGGGAGTCGCAAAACCCTGTGCTCGTGGGGCTTATCGCGCAGTTCGCCGGAGTGACGTTACAAGAGGACCTCGAACCCATGCTGCGACACCTGCAATCCCGGGGGCGGGTGATCCTGGGCATCGACGTCCAGCCGCCCGATTATGCAAAAACAACCGATCGATCGCGAACAACTCCGGCGCACGCCGGCCCAGTTTAGCTGGCTGGACCACCGGCTGGTGCGGGGCAATTACCTGGGGCGGGCCAGTGCCCCCGCCTGGGGCCTCTATCTGGTCCTGGTCACCGTGGGCGACGCCGACGGGCTGAGTTACTACGCCACGCGCACCCTGGCCCGGCTGCTCACGCTCAGCGAGGACGGCCTGGTCGAGGCGCGCCGGCAGTTAATCGAGGCCGGGGTGATCGCCTACGCCGCGCCACTTTACCAGGTGCTCTCCTTGGACCGGGGCAGGCCAATCGCACACGCTGGCGGCAACGCCGCCGCCGAGCCGGGAGGTGGGCGCGTGATCGATTACGAACTGTATTGCCGGATAAAACAGGCGGAGGCGGCCGGTCACAGTGCGCCGCAAATCGCCCGCTCGCTCCAGTTGCACGTGCAGACGGTGAGGCGCTGGCAGGCGCAGGAAAAGTACGTGCGCAGCCAGGCCGCGCAGGTGCCTAGGCCAAGCAAGCTCGACGTGCACAAGCCGGCGATCGCGCGGTGGCTGGAGGCCCATCCGTTCACCGCCATGCAGCTCTGGCAAAAGGTGCGCGAGCGGGGGTACACGGGCGGGTATTCAATTTTGAAAGACTACGTGCGGCGGGTGCGGCCGAGGAACCTGGAGGCGTTTCTTACCCTCAAGTTTGCCCCCGGCCAGACCGCGCAGGTGGACTGGGGCAGTTTTGGCGCGGTGGAGGTGGACGGCACCCGGCGGGCTTTAAGTTTTTTCGTCATGGTTTTGGGGTACAGCCGGTTCCTGCATGTGGAATTTACCCTCGGGCAGGGCCAGGAGTGGTGGCTGGGCTGTCACCGGCGCGCCTTTGAAAAACTCGGCGGGGTGCCGCGCGAGGTGATGGTGGACAACTGCAAGACGGCCGTCCTCTCGCATGTGCCCGGGACCGACCCGGTGTACAACGCCCAGTACCTGGACTTTGCCCGGCACTACGGGTTTACGATAAAAGCGTGCGGGCCGGGGCATCCGCAGTCCAAGGGCATGGTGGAAAACGCGGTGGGTTACGTGAAAAAAAGCTTCCTTGGCGGGCGGCAGATGAACGGGTTTACCGAGCTGGGGCCGGCCGCCAGCTTGTGGCTGGAAACGGTGGCCAACGTGCGCGTTCACGCTGAAACCCAGGGCCGGCCGGTGGACCGGCTGCCCGAGGAGCGCGCTGCGCTCCTGCCGCTTAACCCGGTGGCCAGTCCGGCGGTGCGCACCTTAAGCGTGCGGGCGTCGCGGCGGTGCCGGGTGAGTATCGAAACGAACCGCTACTCGGTGCCCACGAAGTTTGCCGGGGCGCTACTCACCGCGCAGATCGAGGGGGCGCAGGTGAGGTTTTATGCGGACCGCACCCTGGTGGCCGAGCATGCCCGCAGTTTTGCCCGCCGCGCCGATGTGGAAAACCCCGAGCATGTGCGCGAACTCGAGGAGCGCAAACGGCAGGGGGCGCGGCAGCGCCTGCGGCTACGGTTTTTGGAACTGAGCCCGGCGGCACCCGCCTACCAACGGGGGCTGGAGGAGCGCCGGCTCAACGCGGGACACCACCTGGCGACTATCGTGGGTTTGGTGGCCCTGTATGGAACGGAGGCAGTCGGCCGGGCGATCGAAAGCGCCCATGAACTCGGCGCCTACTCCAGCGATTACATCCTCAACTTGCTCGAACAACGCGCGCGGGCCTTGCCGCAAGCCGGGCCGATCCACCTCACCCGCGCCGACGCGTTGGCCGCACTGGAACTCGAACTGCGTCCCCCGGATTTAAGCCCCTATACCCAATGAAAACAGAACCCGAAAAAACCGATTTATTAAAAGATCAACTCAAGTACCTGAAACTCGGTTACCTGCTGCGCCACCACGGCGAACTCACGGCCGAGGCGGCCAAGGCGCGCTGTTCGCACGCCGAATTTTTACGCCGACTGGTGCAGGCCGAGACCCAGGACCGCCAGATCCGGGCGCTGGAGCGGCGCATCCAGGCAGCGCGCTTCCCGGTCAAGAAAACCGTCGACCAGTTCCAGTGGGACTGGCCCAAGGAGTTGAACGAAGCGCAGGTGCGGCACCTCTTCGAACTGGGCTTTGTCAAGGAGCGCACCAACGCGGTGTTTTGCGGTGGTGTGGGGCTTGGGAAGACACATCTCGCGAGCGCGTTGGGCTACGCGGCGTGCCAGGCGGGCTACACGGTGCTGTTTACGACGGCGGTGGACGCGATCAACGCCCTGGTCACCGCCCAGTCCCTGCACCGGTTGCAAGCCGAGTTGAAGCGTTACATGACCCCTGCGGTGCTCGTGCTCGATGAGGTCGGCTACCTGCCGCTCGACAAGTCGGGGGCCGACCTGCTCTTCCAGATCGTCAGCCAACGCTACGAACGCGGCTCGCTGATCGTCACCACCAACAAGGCCTACAAACACTGGGCAGGGATCTTTAACAACGACGCTGGCATCACCGCGGCGATCCTGGACCGCCTACTGCACCGGGCCCAGACCGTCGTCATCGAGGGCAAATCCTACCGCATGAAAGACCGCCTGGCCGACGAACCTGCAAGCTGACCGGGCCTGATGATCGGCCCCTGGCGGGGCCGGTCATCGGCTTTTACGACAGGTGATTTTGTAACCGCCAGAAATAGACGGTGTTCGCGCCGCCGCTCACAGACTGCGGTCGTGTTTTGTAGCCAAATTGCCCCGCACCGGTCGTAGCGTTACGACAAATTTGAGCGAAACAGGCTCAAGGGGATTTATCGGCATACGATGAGAGCGTGGATTTCGATACAGCCGATTTTTCGTCGTAAGCATTCCGACCCGAGCGGTTGTAGGGTTTTGAACTGGGTTGCCGCCGTAAGCGTTGTTTCCGGCGGATTTTTTAAGATGGGAGCGCGGTTTTTCACCGTGACCATTGTTCCGCCACAGGTGTTTTCGACTCAGGCGGTCGTAAGGATTTTGGTCGTACTGCGGTCGCAATTACGACCGCAGCGGGCGGATGAGTTGGTTCGTCGGCTGTTTTACGATGCCGTGATTTTGGTCATGGCGTCGTGGAAGGACAGGCCGAGGATTTGGCAAAAAAAGTCGATCGTGTTACCGCTCAAGTTGCGTTCGGGCCAGCGCCAGTACGATTCCTTTGCGATGAGTCCGGGGTAGGCGGTAACTAAAAAATTGCCGCCGCCGGTTTCGACGAACTTGAGCCCGCGTTTTTCCAGCAGAGGAATCAGCGGGGCCGTGCGTGCGGCGCGGATTTGCTCACGGGTCCAGGGCGGGTTTTTGTTAAGATTACAACGGTGTCCAAGTTTTGAAGTATTTTCTGTGCAGGGGGGCGTCACACAGCGCTCGGAAGCGCCCCTTTGGGGCCGTCGCGAACCAGCACGGACTGGGGGTCGAGCCATGCCAATTACGTGTGTTGCGGCGGGTGTTAATTGGCCTTAAAATACTTCAATATAAGGCTTTACGAGGCACATGTAAAAATTTTTTTGGGCCTCATGGCTACACTTCATCCCCTCGCTTTAAACGAAGTATTTTTCGGGCCGCTTACCGGACTCGCGTCCGCTTCTAGGTACGCGCGTCAATGCCCGGAATTGACTGACGATGCATTCCTTCGGCTTGGTATTACCAGAGCTCTATCGGATCCTCGAAGCGGTCGCGGTTTTCTTCAACAAGTCGGTTCCTTGTTCGAGTCTTGTCCCGCTACGGGGCACTTCTTTGAAGTACTGAAAAGCGAACGCAGGTTGGCTTTATTAATGGATGTTTCGGTGCAGGCCACCGCCCTGCTCGAAAACTTTACCGAACTGCCCGCTGCCGTTGATAATTATGCCCTCTATGCCGGCGACGGTCATTGGCATGGGGCGGCTTCGCACGATCAGAAAATTGATGAACGCCGTTGGCCGGTAGGACATTTATATGCCCTTAATATTCGAACTCATGCCATGCAACATCTTGCACTCACTGAGGGCAAAAAAGAACACGATATGAGCGTGATCAAGCGACTCGGCTCTAATGCTTTGCGTATGGGGGAGCCGACCGGCAAGAAAGTTCTTTGGATCTGGGATCGCGCAGGCCTTGATTTTCCTCTCTGGCATAACTGGAAGCAAACTGCCGGCGTCTATTTTCTTTCACGCACCAAAGAAAATCTCCTGTTTGAGCCCTTCGCTTCGAAGTTGTTTGATCGTGCTGATCCCATTAATCATGGCGTCATAGCGGATGAAATAGTCATCGCCGCCCATCAGGTGCGTGTGCGCTTAATACGATACCGCGATCCAGTCAGTGGTGAGGTGTATGAGTTCATCACCAGCGTTTTTGACTTACCGCCAGGGCTTCTCGCCTGGCTTTATAAAAAACGCTGGGAGATTGAAAAGGTTTTCGATCAATTTAAAAACAAGCTGGAGGAATCCAAGGCGTGGGCGTCGAGCTCAACCGCCAAGCAAATACAGGCCCATTTTCTTTGCCTAACCCATAACCTACTGGTCCTGTTTGAGCAAAAATTAGAACGAGATTATCAAATCAAAAATGAGGCGGGCCTCCGTCGGCAACAAAAACGATTAGACGACCAAATCGCGACCGCCAAAAAAAATGACCGGCTTCTTTGCTCCTTACTCACAACCGTATTGCGACCGCTTCAGCGCAGTGTGAAACTTCTCCGCTGGTTGCGCTCACATTGGTTCTCTTCTTGCCCTATTTCAGATCTGCTGCCGCAACTTAAACTGCTCTATGCCAACCCATAGATCTAAAACTTGGACACCGTTGACGTAAGTGCATTTGAGATCAAGTGGGGAGCAACTTACGTAAGTGCCTTAGAAGCCTTTATCGTAAGATGTGCAGGTTCGACTCCTGTCCCGGGCACCACTGTCAGAGGAGAGCTAAAAAAAGGGAACGGAAAGGGAACAAACTCGCCGGGATTTGTTAGCGGCGGACCGCGCCGCACAGGCTCAATCCTGGGCCGCCGACACGGGGTTTTTTACGGGTTTTTACACCCCGCCAATTCGCTCTGGAAATTACGCTTGCGCCTCCCTTTCGCCGCCCCAACGAATCGCACCTTATTCTGCCTGTAACTATTCACCATAAGCGGCGCACTTCCTGCATCACCTGGGTCCTTTAACCGTACCGTCTACACCTTCGTTTACCATGGCCAAGATCCTTCCGTCACCGCTTTATTCCGCTGAACAAGAACACGATGCATGCGGCGTCGGGTGTATCGCCAAGCTCACCGGCGAGCGCTCCCACGATGTGCTCAAGCGCGCCATCGACGCCCTCAAGGCCCTCGCCCATCGCGGCGCCATCGACGCCGATGCGGTCACCGGCGACGGCGCAGGCTTGCTCACCCAGCTGCCGCTGGAACTCTTTAAGGCCTACCTGGCCGAGCGCAAAAAGTCCCTGTTCCGCGAACAGGACCTGGGCGTGGGCATGATTTTCCTGCCCCGTGGCGACGAATACGCCCAGGCCCACGCCAAAAAAATCGTCGAGGCCGCCGTCAAGGCCGAGGGCCTGGCCTGGCTCGATTGGCGCGAAGTCCCCACCGACTCCAGCTGCTTGGGCCGCAAGGCGATAGAAACCCAGCCGCTCATCGTTCAGGCCCTCGTTGCCCGCAAGGAGGACCTCGCCGACGACGAATTTGAGCGCAAACTCTTCCTCGCCCAAAAGTGCATCGAGCGCCAGGTCGCCGAGGCCAAAATCGCGGGTTTTTACGTCTGCTCGTTCTCCTCGCGCACCATCATTTACAAGGGCCTGCTCACGCCGAGCCAGTTGCGCAAGTACTTCACGGACCTGAAGTCGCCGCTGTTCACCACCGCGTTCGCGATTTTCCACCAGCGCTACTCGACCAACACGTTCCCCACCTGGCACTTGGCGCATCCGTTCCGGATGATGGCCCACAACGGCGAGATCAACACCATCCGCGGCAACCGCAACCGCATGCGCGCCCGCGAAAACTCCGTCTCCCACGGGGTCTGGGGCGACCGTTTCGCCGACCTCAAGCCGCTCGTTCAGCCGGCCATGTCGGACTCCGCCTCCTTCGACAACGCCCTTCAGCTCATCACCTTGGGCGGACGCAGCCCGCTCCACGCCGCGATGATGATGATGCCCCCGGCCTGGGAAAAAGATAAAAAGTTCTCCGCCGAGACGCGCGGCTTTTTCCGTTACCACGCCGGCATGATGGAGCCGTGGGACGGCCCCGCCGCCGTGGTTTTCACCGACGGTCTCACCATCGGCGCCGCCCTCGACCGCAACGGCCTGCGCCCCGCGCGCTACAAGATTTTCGACGACGGCTACTTCATCTTGGCCTCCGAAGCCGGTCTGGTGCATGACTTTCCGGGTAAAGTAGTCGAGGCCGGCCGGCTCGGGCCCGGTCGCATGCTCGCCCTCGATCTGGTGGAGCACAAATTTTACCACGACGAGGAGATCAAGGCCCGCTTCACCACGGATCCCAAGTTCAAGCAGTGGTGCGCCGAACACCTGGTTAACAATCAGGCTGCGCCCGCCTCCGGCTCTGCCGCCGCGCCCGCCGTCGCCCCCGCTTCGGTCGTCGACCAACTCGCCTTCGGCTACGACCACGACGAGATCGAGCTCATCCTCACCCCGCTCGCCGAAGGCCTCGAGCCGACCGGCTCGATGGGCGACGACACGCCGATGGCCGTGCTCTCGCGCCGCCCCCGCCTGCTGTATTCGTATTTCAAGCAGCTGTTCGCCCAGGTCACCAACCCGCCGATCGATTCCATCCGCGAGAAAACGGTCATGTCGCTCACCGGTTACCTCGGTGGCCGCCTGAGCCTGTTCGAGGAATTCCCGAAGACCGCCGGTCTCGTCGAGTTCGATTCGCCCATCCTGTTCGACCACGAGGTGGCCGCGCTCTTTGAGGTGTCCTTCCTGAAGGATCGCGTCGTGCGTCTGCCCGCCCTGTTCGACGCCTCGCAAGGCCCCGACGCGCTCGAGGCCGCCGTCAAGGCCCTCGCTGCCCAGGCCGAGGCCGCCGTCGGCAAGGCCGGCGCCAAGCTGGTGATCGTTTCCGACCGCGGTGCGAACGCCAAGCTGGCCGCCATTCCGATGCTTCTGGCCGTCGGTGCGGTGAATCAGCAGCTGGTGCGCGCCGGTTTACGCCTGCAGGCCGACCTCATGGCCGAGACCGGCGAAGCCCGTGACGTTCACCAGATCGCCACCCTGCTCGCCTTCGGCAGCAATGCGGTTAACCCCTACCTTGCGCTCGAGCTCGTTGCCGGTCTGGCCACCTCCGGGGCCACCACCAAGCCGGTCACCGTCGCCCAGGCCTTGCTCAACTACAAGACCACCATCGACGCCGGCCTGCTCAAGATCATGGCCAAGATGGGCATTTCCACGCTGCTCTCCTACCGGGGCGCGCAGATGTTCGAGGCCCTTGGCGTCTCCAAGAAACTCATCGAGGCGAACTTCACCGGCACCGCCTCGCCCATCGGCGGCATCGGTTACCCCGAGATCGCCATAGAGGCCCTCCGCCGCCACTCCCGCGCTTATCCCGAGGCGAGCTATGAGCTAGGAGCTAAGAGCTCTGAGCTCCCAGCTCCGAGCTCCCAGCCCCAAGCTCCCAGCTCTGAGCTCTTACCTCTGAGCTCCGCTCCCGCCGACCTCGGCAATGAGGGGTATTACCGCGTCAACAAGAAGGGCGAAGGCGAGTTCCACGGTTGGAACCCCAAGGTCGTCTCCGCCATGAACAAGTTCGTGCGCGCCGGCGGTTCTGCCGAATCCTACAACGAGTGGAAAACCCAGGCCGACGACCACGCGCCGGTTTCCATCAAGGACATCCTCAAGATCCGCTTCTCCGCCGCCACGCCGATCGCCCTCGACGAGGTCGAGCCGATCGAGGAAATCCGCCAGCGCTTCACCACCGCCGGTATGTCGATGGGCGCGCTCTCGCCCGAGATGCACGAGGCTCTCGCCATCGCCATGAACCGCATCGGCGGCAAATCCAACTCCGGCGAAGGCGGCGAGGATCCCGACCGTTTCAACGTCCGCGCCAACGGCGACAACGCCAACTCCGCGATCAAGCAGATCGCATCCGGTCGTTTCGGTGTCACGCCCGCTTACCTGTCTTCCGCCAAGGAAATCGAGATCAAGATGGCCCAGGGCGCCAAGCCCGGCGAGGGCGGCCAATTGCCCGGCGCCAAGGTCACCCCGCTCATCGCCAAGCTGCGCTTCAGCGTGCCCGGCGTGACGCTCATCTCGCCCCCGCCGCACCACGACATCTACTCGATTGAGGACCTCGCCCAGCTGATCTTCGACATCAAGGAAGTTAACCCGCGCGCCAAGGTCTGCGTTAAACTCGTCTCCAGCTCCGGCGTCGGCACCGTCGCCGCCGGCGTGGCCAAGGCCTACGCCGACGTCATCTTGGTCTCCGGCCACGATGGCGGCACGGGCGCCTCGCCGCTCGCCTCGATCAAAAACGCCGGCTCGGTCTGGGAAATCGGCGTGGCCGAGGCCCACCAGGTTCTGATGATGAACGGCCTGCGTGGCCGCGTCACGTTGCGCACCGACGGCGGCATGAAAACCGGCCGCGACATCGTGATCGCTGCGTTGCTCGGCGCCGAGGAGTTCAACTTCGGCACCGCCGCGCTCATCGCCGGCGGCTGCGCGATGTTCCGTGTTTGCCACTTGAATACCTGCCCGGTCGGCGTCGCCACCCAGCGCGAAGACCTGCGCGCCAAGTTCCGCGGCAAGCCCGAGAACATCATCAACTTCTTCAACGCCGTCGCCGAGGACGTGCGCCATTACCTCGCCAAACTCGGCGCGCGTAACCTCAACGAGATTGTCGGTCGCGTTGACCTCTTGGAGCAGATCGACGACCCGGCGAACCCGAAGAGCAAGTTGGTCGACCTCTCCGGCCTGTTGCACAACCCCGATCCCTCGGGCGAAACGGACCGTTTCCACACCCGCCAGCGCAACGAGCGTTTCGGTGGCGAAGGCTCGCTCGACGAGGCAATCCTGCAGGAGGCGCGCGACGTCATTCTGGGCGAGTCCTCGCGGCTGGTTGCCCGCTACAAGGTGACCAACGTCAACCGCGACATCGGCACGCAGATCTCCGGCCAGATCGCCTACCAGCACGGCAACGAAGGCCTGCCGGCGGGCACGATCGACCTGACCTTTACCGGTTCGGCCGGCCAGAGTTTCGGCGCGTTTTTGGTCAACGGCCTGCGCCTGACCCTGATTGGCGAGGCCAACGATTACGTGGGCAAAGGCATCAACGGCGGTGAGATCATCGTGCGCCCCAAGCCGAGCGAGACCTTTGCGTGGAACGAGCAGGCGCTGTTGGGCAACACCTGCTTGTACGGGGCGACCGGCGGCACGCTGTTTGCGGCGGGGCGGGCGGGTGAGCGTTTCGCGGTGCGTAACTCCGGGGCGACCACCGTGGTCGAAGGCGTGGGTGACCACGGCTGCGAGTACATGACGGTGGGCACGGTGGTGATTCTCGGGCCGACTGGCAGCAATTTCGGCGCCGGTATGAGCGGCGGGTTGGCCTTCATTTATGACCCCGCCGAGAGCCTGCCGAAGAACATCAACCCGGCGATGATCGGCCTGGAGCGCCTGAGCGGGGCCGAGGAAATCGAAAGCCTGAAGCAGCTGGTGGCGGCGCACGCGAAAGCGACGACGAGCCCGTATGCGCAGGCGTTGCTGGCGGACTGGGCTGCGACGGTGGCCAAGTTCTGGAAAGTGGTGCCCTTCGCGCCGACGCCCGACGCGCCCAAGCCCGTGCTCCGTTATCCTGCCGGATAACGGCTTCGGGGGCGGGGGAAAAAGTAGCGCAGACTGGAAGTCTGCTCCGAAGTCACCCAAGGCAGTTTTGCCGCGAAAGAACGCAAGGAGCGCAAAGAACAATCCACCTGTATTTCTATGCGTTCTCTGCGATCCTTCGCGGCCAAATGGATTGAAGTCCGGCCCTGGCCACCGGAGCAGACTGGAAGTCTGCGCTACTTTCCGCCGCTCACCTCGTCTTCTCCGCCACGGCCAACTGGCCGCAACCGGCGCCGATATCGATGCCGCGCCGCTGCCGGACCGTGCTCGGCAGTCCATAGCCCGCCAGAACCGTTTGAAACGCCTTTGCCGCCCCGGTGTGGCTGGGCGCGCCCGTGTAGCCGGAGGTCGGGTTGAGCGGGATCAGGTTCACCTGCGCTTGCATGCCCTTGAGCAGCGCGCCCACCGCATGCGCCTGTTCGGCGCCGTCGTTTTTGCCCTCGATGAGCGTCCACTCGAAGAAAATCCGCCGGTCCAACTTTTCGGTGTAATAGCGGCAGGCTTCCATGAGCGCCTCCAGCGGCCAGGCGCGCGCCGCCGGGACCAACGCGGCGCGCTCGGCCTGCGTCGCGCCGTGCAGCGAAACCGCGAGGCACACGCTGCGTTTTTCATCGGTCATGCGGATGATGCCCGGCACCACACCGACGGTGGAAAGCGTGATTTTTTTGGCCCCCAACGCCATGCCGGTGCCATCGCACAGGATGTCCACGGCCTTCATGACCGAGTCGTAGTTGTGCAACGGCTCGCCCATGCCCATGAGCACGATGTTGCGCAGGCGCTCGTGGCGGTGGTGAGGCGAGGCGTGCGCGCCCTCGGACAACGCCGGTGCGTCCAGTGCCGTGGAGCGCAACACCCGGTCCACGTGAACGGCCTGCGCGACGATCTCGGCGGCGCTGAGGTGGCGGGTGTAACCCATCTGGCCGGTGGCGCAAAACACGCAGCCCATCGCGCAGCCCACCTGCGAACTGATGCACGCGGTGGTGCGCCCCTTGAAGCGCATCAGCACGGTTTCGATGAGGTGGGCGTCGTGGAGGCCGAGCAGGTATTTGCGGGTAAACCCATCACTAGAATGGGTTTCCCGGGTGGTTGCCAAGTGGCCAAACGTGGTTTCGGCCTCCAGCTTCGCGCGCAACCGCGCGGGCAGTTCCGGCATATCGGCCAGGCTGACGGCGCCATCGAGGTAAAGGTAACGCCAGAGCCGCGCCGCGTGCACGGGGCTGATCTCCCACCCGCTCACCAGCGCACCGAGTTCGGCACGGGTAAGGCCATAAAGATTGAGGAGGGAAGACGACATCAGCCGGAGATAGGCAAACGCCGGGGAAAGGACAGGATTTTTAGCGCCCGATCACAAACGAGTTCCCGTGCCGGGCGTGGCCCTGAGCGTGAGCTCAGGGTCTGGAGTTTGGCCCCTGACTAGTCGAACGCAGATCAGCCGAATCCTTGAGCTCACGCTCAAGGCCACACTCTTCGCGAACACACTCCTTGTGGCCTTGAGCGTGAGCTCAAGGATTCGGCGCACCGCAGCCAGAAAAAACACCTCGTGCTCACGCACGAAGCCACACCGAGCCAAAGCCACCCAGGCAAAGGCACACTCCAGGCCGCACCCGCCCGAACGTGGCCTTGAGCGTGAGCTCAAGGTCTGGAGTTTGGCCTCTGACTAGTTGGCCCGGAGAAGGCCGTAGAGATAAATGGGGCGTCGGGCCCATGGGAAAAAGCGTGGCCATGAACGATGGTGTCGGACCATGAGCACCACCACCAAAGTTCAGCGCATCATCCGCAAAAACAGTGAGCAGTGGTATGTGACATTACCCGCTTCCATCGCCCAGACGATGGGGTTCGCCAAGTCGGAGGCCGTCGAGTGGACCGTCACCGACGCGCATCATTTGGTCCTCTCACGCAGTCTGGTCGCGCCCGTTATGCCGGTCACGCCCGAGCTGGTGGACGTAGGCGTTAAAAAAAAGTCCAGTTGGGTTTATCCGATCGGCTGGGACGACTTATGAAACGGGCTTGTGCTGCGGCTTGCGCCGCCCCCGAGTGCGCCCGGAGACTGCAGGGGCATCTCATGGCGGCACTGGTTTCACCGTGCCGGGGGACTCTTACCAACCTGATTTGTCTGTGCGGGCGTGCCCAGCAGGACTGGACGGCCGACTACCGGTTGTATTCGCGTGACCGGGTGAAGCCGGCGGGGCTTTTCCGCACGGTCCTCCATGAGCTTGAGGTAAACCTGCCGGCGCTTACCCCGTTGGTGGCCGCCATCGATGACACCCTGGTACGCAAAACCGGGGTCAAGATCGACGGCGTCGGCTGGAAACGCGATCCGCTCGGCCCCGCGTTCCAAACCAACCTGGTGCGCGGCCAGCGCTATGTGCAACTCTCTGCGGCCTGGCCTGGTTCCGACGGACACGCCCGGATGATTCCGGTGGATTTCACCCACGCGCCGACGCCGCCAAAGCCGGGTAAAAAAGCCACTACCGACGAGGTTCAGCAGTACACGGAGAAGAAAAAACAGCAGCGGCTTAATGTCGTCGCGCTCGCCCGCATCCAGCAGCTTCGCCAGGCGCTGCCAGACACGCGCAAACTGGTGGTCGCCGGCGATGACAGTTACACCAATGCGGTCGTACTCAAGGGCCTGCCCGCCAAGACCGTTTATATCGGCCGGATCCGCCGGGACGCCGTGCTCAACGCCCTGCCTGGACCACCCGCGGCCACCGGTCGCCCGCCGGTCTATGGCGCGCCGGTCCAGACCCCGGAAGAGCTGCGCACCGACGACACCGTGGCCTGGCAAAGCGTCGAGGCTTATGCGGCCGGAAAAAAGCACACCTTTAAAATCAAGACCCTCGGGCCGGTGCTGTGGCGTAAAGCCGGGGCGACGCTCCCGTTGCAAGTCATGGTGATCGCCCCGGTGGGCTACCGATTGCGCGCAGGCTCGAAGCTGCTCTATCGCCAGCCTGCCTTCTTGGTTTGCACCGACCCGGATATGCCCGTGGGTGACCAACTCCAGTATTACCTCTGGCGTTGGGGCATCGAGGGAAACTTCCGGGATGAGAAAACCCTGATCGGCACCGGCCAGGCACAACTGCGCACCGCCGCCTCCAACCGCAACCAACCCGCCGCCACCGTCGCCGCCTATGCGCTGTTGTTAATCGCCGCCCTGCTCTTCGGCGATCCTGCGGGGCAAACCCCTGATCCGCCGCCGCATCTTCGCCCGCCCAAATGGCGCACGCACTCTTCGGGCGCCTCGCCTGCGACCAGTTCCACGGGGGACCTCTTGCGCACCCTGCGCAGCGAATGCTGGGCCGACCAGATCGCCCCAGAGAGTTTCTCCGACTTCACGTCGACCGACCCTCCCTCCACGAACTCATCAAAAGCGCCACCCTTCTTGGCTGAAGCACTCTTCCGCGCTGCGTAACCGGGCCTCCGGCCGCTTCGCATCCACCTGCTTTTGGGGCCAAACTCCAGGCCCTGAGCGTGAGCTCAGGGTGGGTGGGGCGAGCCGCATGTCCCCTTCCGGTCTAGCGCTTCGGGCCGCTCAGGGGCCGGAAAACACCTTAAAAACCACCCAATCTAGAGCATTTGCTGATTTGGGCTTAAGCCGGAAGGGGTTTGCGCCGAATACAGGGGAATCCCCGCTTCATGGGTTGCGGCCCGCACTCGTTTCTCCATCCCCCTCTTTTCCTCCTCGTCATGTCTGATCGCGCTCCCCTCACCCCAGAACTCCTCGATCGGGCCGTTCGGCAGGCGTTTGACCACGTGTTCCCCATTCTCGTCAAAACCAAGGCCAACTTCATCGACAGCGCCCCGCAAATCGACGCCAGCATTTTGGGTGATGGCGGACTGGTGATGGGTTGCGTGGGCTTTCTCGGTGATATCGACGGGTTTATCCACCTGCGTTTCTCGGACGCGTTCTCCCAAGTCGTCGCCGGCCTCATCCTCGGCATGACTCCCGACGAGATCAAAGCGGAGGGTTTCGAACTGGTTAAAGACAGTCTGGGCGAACTGACCAACATGTCCGTGGGTAATTTTAAAAACGGTCTCTGTGACCTGGGTTATCCCTGTAAATTGACGCTGCCGACGATCGTGCGCGGGTCGCATCTGGTGGTGCCGACCGCCAAGGGGGCGACGCGGCGGGTTTATCATTTTGAAATCGCCGGGCACCCGCTGCTGGCCGATTTGCAGCTCAAGGTGGATTGAGCGCGAGGGAGGCCGTCGTAGCGCAGACTTCCAGTCTGCCTGCCCGCTCGAAGCAGACTGGAAGTCTGCGCTACTTTTTAATGCCTAAAAGCCCTAGCCGCGGCGTTTTGCGGCGGGCAGGGTGGCGAGCAACACCTTGACGGGGGCGGAGGTTTTTCCGCGTAGCCACGCCACCATGAGCTGCCATTTCGCGCCCGTGTCGCTGAGCGGGCGAAACACCACTCCAGGCACCGGGCGTTGGGCAGCGTAATCGGGCAGCAGCAGCACCGCGCCCTCGGTCACTACCATGGCCAGGGCGTGCGTCAGGCTGTCGGCATCCTGCACGAAGCGCGCCCGAAACCCCGCGCGTTTGCACAACCGGGCGACCCACGGGTTGTGTCCGGGCAGATCGCGGTCGTGCGCGCCCACAAACACCTCCTGGCGCAACTCCCCCAGTTTTACGCTCTCCGCGGCAGCCAGCTTATGGTCGGCGGGCAGCGCTACCACCACCGGCAGCACCGCGAGCGTTCGCACGTAAAACTCCTTGGATTGCAGGCCGCTTTCCTGGCCGATCAGGCCCACGTCGATATCGCCCTTGCGCAAGGCCGCGATCTGTTCGCCCGGCGAAAGGTCCAGCATGCGCACCTTCACCTCGGGGTGGGCCTTGCGCAGTGCGACCAGTGCGGGGTTGAGGTAATCGGAGGCCGCCGAAAGCAGATAACCGATGCGCAACTCCTCGCTTTGCCCCCGCGCTCGCCGGCGCACCTCGCCCAGCACGGTGTCAAAGGCGGTTAGAACCGGTTGCATGCCGTCAAAGAGCGCATGCCCGGTGGCACTGAGCGCGACCCCGCCCGGCCCGCGTTCCAGCAGGGGCCCTCCGATCTCTTGCTCCAGCGCCTGCATCTGGCGGCTGAGCGTCGATTGGGAGACGTGCAGGCGTTCGGCCGCCTGGCTGAGGCTGCCGTGTTCGACGATGGTGAAAAACGAGCGCAGGAGGGTCAGGTTCACGTTGCTGCCCAAGCTATGCGAAAAACGCATGGAAGCAATCCGTTCCTTGCACTAGCGGCAAAGCGACCGCTGGGTTATGGTCTGGGCCATGCGTTTTAACTCCTCCCTCGCCTCCGCCCTTCGTCTGCCAGTCGTGTTTGCCGCGTGCGCGCTGCTAACCACCGCCGCCGCCCACGCCGCGCCCCAAACCTTCGACTTCAAAGACCCGAAGGGCGTGAACAACATCCAGTTCAACCTCGATGCTCCGCTCGAAGCCATCACCGGCACCGCCAACGGGGTGAGCGGCAGCGTCAGTTTTGATCCCGCCGCGCCCGCCACCACCACCGGCCGCATCGTGCTCGAAGCCAAGTCCCTTACCGTGGGCAACTCGATGATGCTCGACCACCTTCAGGGCGCTAAGTGGCTCGATGTGGCTCAGTACCCGACCATCGTTTTCGAGGCCTCCAAGCTCTCCAACGTCCGCACTCAGGGCGCGCAGATCCTCGCCGACCTCACCGGCAAACTCACGCTCAAGGGTATCACCAAGGAGCTGACTGTGCCGGTCACGTTCACCTACCTGGCGGACAAACTCGGTGCCCGCCTCAACGACGAGAAGATTAAGGGCGACCTGCTGGTGCTGCGCTCCACCTTCGCGATCAACCGCAGCGAGTTCAACATCATGGCCGGGCAGGCCACCGAAAAGGTGTCCGAGAGCATTCAGCTTTCCCTGGCAATCGCCGGCGCCGCGCCGCGCAAGTGAGCGTCATTATCGTTCAAGTGGGGCTTACGGCATCCTTGAGCTCACGCTCAAGGCCACACGCTTCGCTAACACAGTCCTCGTGGCCTTGAGCGTGAGCTCAGGGTGTTGACCGAAAGTGTCCGCGCGCCAGAAGCCTGGTTAGTTAAACGCATCTTGAACCCGCCTTAGTATGAGCGTCGTGTAAGAGCGAACCAGCAGGCGAACGAGTAGGAGTAAGAGAACGAGGACGAGAACGATTTAATCCGCCCGGCGCTCCTACTCCTACTCTTACTCGTTCTCGTTCTTCTGCTCATTCCGGTTTCCCCTGTTTCTTCCGAACCCTGCGCCCATGTTTCCCACCGGCCTACACCACCTCACCGCCATTGCCAGCGACCCGCAGGCCAACGTGGATTTTTACGCCGGCCTGCTCGGGTTGCGGCTGGTCAAACGCACGGTCAACTTCGACGACCCCGGCGCCTACCACCTTTACTACGGCGACGAAACCGGCACGCCGGGCAGCATCGTTACGTTTTTCTACTGGCCCGGCTATGAGGCCCGTGGCCGCCTCGGCTCGGGTCAGTCGACCGCCCTCGTTTTTTCAATACCGGCCGCTTCTCTGGATTTCTGGCAGGTGCGCCTTCAACGCCACGGGGTTGCCGCAACCCGCCGCAGTCGTTTTGGCGAAGACCTCGTCGCCTTCGTCGATCCTGATGGCATTCCCGTCGAACTGGTCGCGGTGGCGGCCGACGCCCGCGCGGGTTGGTTGGGGCATCCCGACATCCCCGCCGCCCAAGCCTTGCGCGGCCTGCACACCGCCGAGGTGACGGTGCGCGTTGCCGCACCGACGGAAGCGTTGCTCACGGGGCCGATGGGCTACCAGCGCGTCTCCCGTGAAGGTAATCGCTCCCGCTTCGTCGCGGCGTCTGCAGCCGGCTCGGGCGGTGTGTCAGGGCAGTTTATCGACGTGATCGCCGATCCCGCTGCCGCTCCCGGTAGCGGCGGGGCGGGCACGGTTCATCACCTGGCCTGGAGCGTACCTGATGACGCCGCAGAACTCGGCATGCAGAAGCGATTGCAGCAGGCCGGTTATGCGGTGTCGGACGTGCGTGACCGGACCTATTTTCACTCGATTTATTACCGTGAGCCCGGCGGCGTGCTCTTTGAAATCGCCACGGCGACGCCCGGTTTTGCGATGGATGAACCGGTGGCGAGCCTCGGCAGCACGCTCAAGGGCCCATTGGAACGCTCGCGCCGCGAGATTGAGCGCCACCTGCCCGCGCTCGCCCCCGCACGCCGCTACGCGTAAGTGCCGGACGGGCGCAGTGCTCGATTACAGCTTCCAGGTGATTGCGGCGGAAACGAAGGTGCGCTCAAAGGCGGCCTGGTCGCTGAAGGTTTCAGTCACGTTGGTGCGGATGTTTTTGGCGAATTCCTGGGTCACTGAGAGCGTCCAGGCGAGCGTGGCACTGGAGTTCCAAGTGAGGCCGGCGATGGCGGTGTAAAGCACGTCGTTGCGATCGGTAGAGCTGCCATCGTAGTTATTCTTGCACAGGCGGCCGGTCAGCGTGGCGGTCCACTGTTTGCTGAAGTCGTGTTTCCATCCGAGCTGGTAGGCGGAGGCGAGTACACTCGCGCAGCCCGTGGAGGAGACTACGCGGCCCATGCTGGTCTTGAGCTGGAGCTCGTCGTTGGCGGCGGCCTTCCAGGTGGCGGTGACGTCCTGGTAAAGCCCCTCGATGCTCTTGTCGGCGCCGAGATAGGAGGAGGTATACTCATGGACGGTCCACCCGAGCTGGGCGGCCAGTTTGAGGTTGGGGGTGACTTTGCCGTCCACACCAGCGAGGAACCGGGTGTACGGGTTGGTAGCGTGGTTGACTGTGGCCGGGGCGGCGTCCGTGTCTTGGTAACAATAGCCGCGGCGGTAACCGAGGTAGTAATCGGGGCCGCCCTTCGCGAATGCCCGGCCGAAGTCGGCGCCACCGTTGAGGTCGTAGCGGTCGCGGTAGTTTTCGGCCCCGCTCAAGACGTGGGTTTGCATGTCCCAGTACTGGAGTTTGCCCACGCCGCGCACGAAGTTTTGGCCGAGGTCGTAGCGCACGGCCAGGTCGGTTTTGTTCTGCAACTGGTCGCGGCGTTCACGCGGGGCGACGGTGGTGAAACTGCTTTTGCCGGGCATAGTCCCGTAAACGCTGCCCTGATCCTCGCCTTGGATCTGGGCGAATTCGGTGGCGGCAGTCACGCTGAGCGCATCGAAGCTGTGCTTATAACCCGCGGCGAGCTGGTGCTTCACGTTGTCCTCGTCGCTGGCGTTCCAGAATCGGGCGCCGGTGGCGGCGTAGCTGGCGGACGCTCCGCAGCCAAACTGGGTCCCCATCTTGGCACCCACGGTGGAGACGACCGAGTCGACGCGGCCAAGTGTGCCTTGGTCGACCAGGTACACGTTGTTGTCGTATCCGAGCGAGCCGGTGAAGGCGACCTCGACGGGCGAGGGCGCTTTAGCCACAGCGGGTACTGCGGCATAAGCGCAGGGCAGCAGACTCGGGATCAGGAGGCAGGCAATGAGATGGGTTTTCATGCTCGGGTGAAGCACGACCCATAATTTATTCGCGTTTGGCGCGGCAATACTATTAGTTTTTCTGATCTTGTGGGGGTGTCTTTGGGGGGGGCGAAGGGAGGGTTAGGGGGCGCATCCCAGTTTTTGAATAGTGAGCTGCTTTTCGCTGGAAAAAACGGGTCCTAGTGTAGGTTCGTGCTCAGCGAAACGGTGCGTGGCCCTGAGCGTGAGCTCAGGGAAGCTCAGGGATACGGGTGGGGCAAAACACCCTGCGCTCACGCGCAAGGCTACGAGGAGGGGCATTCAGGTGCGTGGCCCTGAGCGTGAGCTCAGGGTCTGGATGCGCAAATACCGCGTAATCCCTGAGCTCACGCTCAGGGCCACAGGTCCCCCTTTTCAGAAACTGGGATGCGCCCGGGTTAGGGGCTGGCGGCTTTTTGGGGTTCTTTGGGAAGGGATTTGGTGCTCCACCCAGAGTCGTTCGCGTTAAATGTGATGGTGTTGCCCTTCTCGAGTTCCTTGAGCCAACGCATACCGTTGTTTTTGAAATAGGCCTCGGACCCTTCGGACCCGAGGCTGGCACGTACCTGCGCGCGGGTGGCGGCGGCCAGTTCGGCCAGCGCTTGTTTTTTCTGCGCTGCGGGCAGGTCGGCGTTGGTCGCAATCTGCTGGGCGGCCGAGGCGGTGCTGTCGCGCAACGGGTAAAGGCGCGCGGGCGTGTCGGCGGGCAGAGTCAGGCGGCGGGTGGCGGCCTCGAGCTGCCGCCAGTCGTTGTCCTGTTTGCGAATCGACTCGGCGTAGCGGGCCTCGCCGACGACCGCCTTGATCTGCGCCTGCAGTTGAGCTTCCGCAGCCTGGCGCGCCTTCCAGTAAGCCTGGTCGCGCTCCGCACCGCCGCCAAACGGGTCGCTGTTCTGCGGGTTGTACAGTTCGTCGAAGGCTTTTTGCAGCGGGAAGATCTTAAGGTATTCCTGTTCGGTGGCGTTTAACGCGGTCATTTTGACGCGCAACTGTTGCGCGGTGGACGACTGGCGCAGCTCGTAAGCCTGGCGCTCGGCTGGCGACATCAGCGCCTCCATGTCGCGCTTTTGCTCGGCCTGCAGGTAGCGAAGTTTTTCCCCGTCGGAGGCGAGGCGGAAGCCCTGGGTGTCCTGCTGCACCTCGTTGATCAACTCCTGGTAGTCCTGCTGGATATCGAGGAGGGCTTGGCGCTTTTCGGGGGCGAGAAAGGCGAACTGCTGCGACTGCCAGCGGTTTTGCGTGGGGTCCACGCCCAGCAGGCGTTCGGACTCCTCTTTGACCTCGCGTTGCAAGCGGCGCGCCTCGTCGCGCTGGGCCTTGGATCGGTTGCCATTCCAGCCGTTAACTTGGCTGGGGTCGTCCTTCCACCAGGACTGCTTGGCCTCGAAATCGGAGGGCTGGGGATTGAGGGCTTTGAAGCGCGCCTCGTACTTTTTCCAGACACGCATTTGAACGATGGCGCGCACCAAGTCGTCGGGCAATCCCGAGGCGCGCAGCAGGTCGCGGAGGGCCTCGGGGTTGTCGTCTGCGAAAATGGCGGCTGCAGCAGGGGAAAGCCGCGCTTCGCCGTTGGCGCCTGACGCAGCGGAGGGGGCGGCACCGAAAGGGCGCGCGGGGGTGATTTGCCCATCGGGCGGGGCATCGCCGGGCGACGAGCGCCAGTTAACCGTGAGCAGGGCGGCGTTGGCGACCAGCGAAACGGCAAGGAGGAGGGGAAGCACTTTCATGGGGGCGAAGTGGGGTGGGGCGGTGGGGTGGCACTGAGTTGCACCTCGCCGCGCTTTGACCGCAATCCCTTTAGGCGGTGTAACCCGCATAGTTACATTTTCCCTATCTCGCAGGCTGTAACATTCAAAATGCTGGATCAAGCCACGGCAATTTAGCCGCGAAAGAACGCAAGGAGCGCAAAGAACAAACCCTGTATTTCTATGCGTTCTCTGCGATCTTTCGCGGCTAAACGGATCGAAGTATTCCGTTAATTTTGCAGCGCCGGCGTTGCCGGCTAGCGCCCGAGCCCGGCGAGCACGGCCCGGAGTTGGGCGGCGTGATCTTTGGTGTCCACCTTGGTGATCACGGCCAGTACGGTGCCGTCGGCGGCGAACACATACGCGGCGCGGGCCGGGCTCTGGTAGGTTTTGCCATACATGGACTTTTCCACGATGGAGTCGGTCGCCCGGGCAAAGCCGTCGGTGGGGTCGCTCGCCAGGATGTAGCCGAGGCCCTTTTTGGCGGCGTACTTTAGATGCGAGCCGCAGGTGTCGCGGCTGAGCGCGATCAGTTGATAGCCAAGGGAGGCGAACTCAGCGGCGTGCGCGCCGAGCGACTCGGTCTGGCGGTCGCAGGAGGGCGTGTTGTTCTTCATGTAGACCGACACGATGGTCGGCCCGGTCAGCAGGTCGCGGAAAACGACCTCGCTGGCCACGCCGTCGCGCACAACGGAAAGGGTGAAATCGGTTGGGGGTTTCTGGCCGGCGGCGATCATGGCGCGGAGAGGCGGAGGGGAGGGGCGAATCCCGGTGGAGAAAAACACCCTGCGCTCACGCGCAAGGCCACGGGGAGTGCCGGTCAACGGGGGCGTTCGAGTCCACGGCGAGGGTTGCAGGGCGTGGCCCTGAGCGTGAGCTCAGGGTGGTGGGAGGATTTCTTGGGCCGGGTGTGGCCCTGAGCGTGAGCTCAAGGTGGTGGGAGGATTTCTTGGGCCGGGCGTGGCCCTGAGCGTGAGCTCAAGGTTTGGACGCGCCGCAGCTTGCGCGTGAGTCGAGCCGCCGGCCCGGGCGCGTTAGATGTGCTTGGAGTCGGCCTCGTCCTTTTTGACGTAGCCGGATTCCTGGCGCTGGTGGTTAACCGCGTTTTTCTTCAGGTAGGCTTGGTAAACGTCCTCGGAGGTCATGCCGAGGGTTTGGGCCAGCGAAACGAGGAAGTGGAACAGGTCGACGACCTCGACCTTGGCGTTTTGCTCGTCGAATTTCTGGTACTTGGCCCACCATTTCCAGGGAACGCTGTCGATCAACTCGGCGGTTTC
Organism: Opitutus sp.; assembly: GCA_024998815.1. Classification (NCBI taxonomy): domain Bacteria; kingdom Pseudomonadati; phylum Verrucomicrobiota; class Opitutia; order Opitutales; family Opitutaceae; genus Opitutus; species Opitutus sp. The sequence goes on along the minus strand of JACEUQ010000003.1, from coordinate 272,369 downwards.
CTGCTGCATGGCGCGGGTGTAGTTGAGGATCCACTTGGTTTTCTCCTCCTCGGTGGCCGGCGGCAGGGTGACGCCGATGCGCGCGTTGAGGGCCTCTTGCATGCGGAAAATTTCTTCGAGCTTGTCCATGGGCGGAGGTTTGGCGGGAGCGGGGGCGAGGATCAAGGGGCAAGTGCGCCGCAGCGCGATTCTACTCCGGCAAACGCGAGGGCGCGGCAGGCGGTCTTGGGAGGGAAATTAGCTGTTGCGCCAAGGCAACGGTTGGGTGACGGTCAATGGGTTGTTACCTGCGTTGAGCGCTCACGCGCCCCGCGATAACACGTCCCTTGCAGCTCCCGCCCTACGCGGTGAGCGCGAGTTTAACCCACAGATAAACAAAGACATGTCAGATAATACCACGTCCGGCACCACGCCCTCCGGGGCTCCTGCCGAGAACGCTGGCGCACCCGCTGCGCCCGTAGCCGATTGGGGTGCCGATGCCGGCGCCAACCGCGGCTCGGGTCTCGCGCGCGGTAAACGCGTCACGCCCCAGGCCGCTCCGGCCTCCGCCAGCAACCCTGCCGCCTCCGGCACCTACCAACCCTCCGCCGTGCAAGTGCTTAAGGCGGAGGCGGAATACCAGAACCCGTTCGCTTCGGCTGACGTGGCTCCTGTCAGTGCTGCTCCTGTCGTCGCCCCGGCTCCGGCCGCCGCGATTCCTGTTGCGCCAGTGGTTGTTAGCAAACCCGCGGAGGCCCCGGCCACCGCTGTTATTCCTCCCGCTCCCGCCGTCAAGGCTGAGCTCAATATCCTCCCTCCCGCCGAAGTGAAGCGTCCCGCCCAAAGCTGGGAGTCCAAGCCCGCTTTCCCTTACGAGGGTAAAGCCGCTGCGGCCTCCACCGGTTCGGCTCCCAAGCCCGCCGTGCAGCGCGCCGAGTCTCCGCTTGAGGCGGAACGCCCGGTGTTCCGTCCGGTGCGTCGCAGCGAAGTGCCCATGCTCGAGCGTGCGCCCGATGCCAGCGGCAAGCCGTTGCCTCGCGAAGATTTCCACAACCCTGGAAATCGCCAGGGTCGCGGCGGTCAAGGTCGCGGTGGCCAGGGCCGTGGCGGTCAAGGCCGCGGCGGTCAACGCGGTGGTGGTCAAGGTCAGGGCAACCGTTCGCAGCCGCGTGACGGTGGCCCGCGCCAGCCGCGCGATGAGCGTGGTCCGATCGCCCCCGGCGCTCCGGCTTCGGGCTCAGCCCCGCTCGCCGGTGGCCCATCGCAGCCTGTTTCCGGCAAGAAGCCCAGCGGCCTGTTCGGCTGGGTTAAAGGCCTGTTCGGCACCGCGCCCGAGCCCGGCAAGCCGTCCCTCCCCGGCGCCCAGCCTTCGCAGCAGGGCCAACCCGGTGAAGGCGGCCCCGATGGCAACCGTCGTCGTCGTCGTCGCGGTGGTCGCGGTCGCTCCGGCGGCGGCGCTCCCCAAGGCGGCCCCAGCGGCCCGCAAGGCGCCAATCCGACCCAGCAGGGCCACGGCCAGGGTCAACCTGCCCATGGCCATGGTGGCGGCGAACACCGTCCGCAGGGCCAAGGCGGCGGTCGTCGTCGCGGCGGTCGCGGCCGGGGTCGTTCCGGCGGCGGTCAAGCTGGCCCCGGCGGCCCGAGTGCTCCGGGCGGCGGCGGCCATCGCCACGATGGCGGCGGCTCAGGCATCCCGCCCGCAGCTTAAACCGAGTTAAACCTTGCCAAGGGCTCACCGCCCCCGCGCATGTTAAAGGCGTCCGTTTTACCACGGACGCCTTTTTTGTGTCCCGTTTTCTTGGGCTCACCGCGTCGGTCTGCGGCTGACCCCGCCGCCGGCATTCCCTCTCTACTTTTCCCCTCACCTTTAAACTCACTCAGATGTCCGATCTCATCGTTCACGGCGGCAAGCCCCTCACCGGCACCATCACCCCTTCGGGTAACAAGAACTCGGTGCTGCCCATCTTTTGCGCTACCTTGCTCACCGACGAGCCCGTGACGTTGCGCAACGTCCCCGACATCACCGACCTCAATAAACTCGTCGCGTTTTTCCAGTCGCAGGGTTCGCAAATCACCTGGGATCGCGACCTGGCCGAGATGCGCGTCTGCCACGCCACCTTCAGAAGCACCCTCGAAAACGATGAGCTGCCCCAGGACATGCGTTCGACCGTCTTGCTGTATCCTGCGCTGCTCAACCGCCTGCGCCAGATCGCCATTCAGGCCAACACCAAGGGCTGCTCGCTGGGCGTGCGCGAAATCGACCCGCACCTCGAAATCCTCTCGGTGCTGGGCGCCATCGTGAACGAGGGCGACCCGCTCGTCATCGCCTTGCCCAAGGGTTTTAAGGGCGCGCGCCACTGGTGCGATTACATGTCGGTCACGGTGACCGAAAACTTCGCCATGGCCGCCGCCCTCGCCGACGGCGAATCCACGCTGATCAACGCCGCCAGCGAGCCCCACGTGCAGGACCTGTGCGCGGCGCTTGTTGCCATGGGTGCGAAGATCGAGGGCCTGGGCACCTCCATGCTCAAGATCTCCGGCGTGGAAAAACTCCACGGCGCCGACATCACGATCAACAGCGACTACCACGAGATCGTTACCTTCCTCGCCCTCGGCGCCATCACCGGCGGCGAGGTTCGCGTGACCAAGGCCCTGCCGCACCACTTTGACCTGATTAGCCGCGCCTTTAAAAAACTCGGCGTGGTCATCGAACACGAGGGCGACACCGTGGTGGTGCGCCGCGGCCAGAAGTTGGTCATCGAGACGCCCTTCACCACCAATTTGCTGCCGAAAATCGAGGCCGCCCCGTGGCCGTATTTCTCGGTCGATTTGCTCCCGCTGATGATCGCCCTGAGCACGCGCTGCGACGGCACGATTCATTTCTGGAACAAGGTCTACGAAAACGGTTTTTCGTGGATCCCCGAGTTGGCCAAGTTCGGCGCGCACGCGCTGGTGAGCGACCCGCACCGTCTCGTGGTTTTTGGCAACCGCCCGCTGCGCCCGGCCACAGTGGAATCGCCCTACATCATCCGTGCGGCGGTGGCGCTCTACATGGTGGCGGCGGCCATCCCCGGCGAGTCGGTGGTGCGTCACGCTGAGATCATCAAACGCGCCCACCCGCGCTTCGTGGAAAACCTGCGCACCCTCGGCGCCGAAGTGGAGTGGAAGTAGCCCGCGCGCTTCGCGCGCGGGAATGACGAATGCCCAATACCCAACGGGTTTCGCCCTGAGCAACACTGAATACCACCCCACCCCGCCTGTCATGCCACGCCACCACCTAGCTGCCGCCGCCCGCGTTTTCATTGGTCATTGGTCATTGGTCATTGGTCATTCGGCGCCCGCCGCCACCCCTCATTTGCCTCACAATGCCTCCCGCTGCTCCCGATAATTCCAAAGACAAAGGCCTCGGTTACCTCGCCTCGACGCTCGCCGCGCCCGTCACCTCCGCTGAGGCCGCGCTGCGCCCGCTCTCCTTTTCCGACTTCACCGGTCAGCCCAAAACCGTCGAGCGCCTGCAGGTCATGGTCGGCGCCGCAAAACGCCGCGGTGACCCGCTCAATCACATCCTGCTTTCCGGCCCGCCCGGCCTGGGCAAGACCACGCTCTCGTTCATCCTCGGCCACGAGATGGGCCGCAACGTCCGCGTGACCTCGGGCCCCGTGGTCGAAAAAGCCGGCGACCTTGCAGGCCTGCTCACCAGCCTAGAAGAAGGCGATTTGTTGTTCATCGACGAGATCCACCGCATCCCCAAAACGGTCGAGGAATACCTCTACAGCGCGATGGAGGACTTCCGCATCGACATCATGATCGACCAAGGACCCAACGCCCGCAGCGTGCGCCTCTCGATTCCGCGTTTCACCCTGATCGGCGCGACCACCCGCGCCGGCCTGCTCACCGCCCCGCTGCGCTCGCGTTTCACCCTCCAGACGCGCCTTGAGTACTATGATGTGACCACGCTCATGGGGATCGTTACCCGCAGTTGCGGACTGCTCAACGTCGCGATCGACCAAGGCGGCGCCAAGGAGATCGCGACGCGCTCCCGCGGCACGCCCCGCATTGCGAATAATTTGATCAACTTCTGTCGCGACTACGCGCAGGAGCGGGCCACCGGCAACATCACACGCGACACCGCCGCCGCCGCCCTTGAGCTCCTAGAGATCGACGCTGCTGGCCTCGACGAAATGGACAAACGCGTGCTGCGCATCATGGCTGAAAACTACAAAGGCGGCCCGGTCGGCCTGGGCACCATCGCGGTGGCGGTGGGCGAAGAAGCCGAAACGCTCGAGGAAGTTCATGAACCGTTCCTCATCCAAGAAGGCTACCTGCAACGCACGCCCCAGGGCCGCATGTTGACCGCCAAAGGCTACCTCGCCATCGGCCTCAAGACCGCGGTCGGCAACGGTGGCGACCAGGGCACGCTGCTGTAGCCCCCCGCCCAATCGTTTTCTTGCTCGTCCTCTTTCGTCCGCAACGCCTTCAGGCTTCCATTCTTTCGGCTCAGCTACATCCGTTACCGTTCCAACCTCATAGCCACCATGAATTCCGGACCGGCCCTAGCGATGCTCAGTGGACTCAAGTTCGTCGCCCCCTTTAAAAACACGAAAACACGGCCGGTCCCGTTCGGAATCGCCCGCTTTTGGTGGATGCTCTTGTTAGTCGGGAGCATCTCAGGCGCAGCTTCGGAGCCGAACTTTGAGCGGGTGTTGCGTGGCTGGGAGACAGGCGATTGCCGACTGTTTGGTGACCTGAACCCTCCGTCTTACGCGGAGTTTGGCGATGCGGAGTTGCGGCGCTTGTTGCCCGAGTTGGCCAAGTGGATTCCGATCACCCGGGAATTGGCGGTGCATGGCGACCAGTCGTGGCGGGCATTCAAGGAACCGCATGAGTGGACGCCTTTTTGGAACGCACTGCCTCTGTATCATCCGTTGCGCGTGAGGCACGGCCAGGGAATGGAGGCGGCGAGCCTCATCGCCTACCTGGTTGAACAAAAACGCATTCAGGACCCCGCCATATTTCCGGAGTTGATCGAAGGTCTGGAGAATCCTCCGGACAGTTCCACTAATAGGGATTGTTTTCGGGCGCTGACGCAGCTGACGCGCATCTACGACGGTCCGTTGACCAGTTGGTCGTTGGTGAGAACCGCGGAGCACCGTCGATTGGTGGCCGACTGGTTTCGCACCTGGCACGGCAAGATGGCGGGGAGGAAAATGAGCGTGACGTCGGCTCTGTTGCAGTCGATCAAACGTGAGTTTCTGTCGGTTACTTGTGTGATCGAATCGCAGGCAGTGGCGCCGGGGCATGCCTTGCACGGCTATAAGTCGCCTGATGAGAAAATCTACCACGAGGTAGGCGAGCCGTTGTTTTATTCTTCGTGGACCGGCAGTGGTGATAATCGGGCCGTCATCATGTCCGCAGGACAATCGAAGCCCCTGTATGGGATGGGGTGGATGTTTGCCTGCGTGCGAGTGCAGACTTCGCTACTGCACGAGATCGAGTGGTGGGATCGTTACAAGTGGGATACCGTCGATACCCTGCCCAAGTGGGCGACCTTGATTTTCTCGCGCAAGATCGAGGGCACCGACTGGGCGATCGAGGTCTACGTGAAAGACGTTCCCATTGGCCAAGTGTGGGCGCTCCGTAATGCTCTAGCGGCGACGAAAGACGGATCGCGCGGCTCTCATTAGTCGGCCGATCCCACGGGGATCTGGCCATGTTTGCGGATTTTTTTCCCCTGCAAGGCAGGCATCATCCTTACGACGAACCCGCTCAACCACCCTCAACCCCATGAGGCCACTCCTTACCCTCATCACCCTTGTCTCCTTCGCGCTCGTCTGCACCGCATCGTTTGCCGCCGCCCAAACGCTTTCCCCTCCGCTTCGCACCGACCGCGCCCGTATCCGCGTCGTCGAGATCGCGGATGTCGATCAGCCGAACACCCGACTCAAGGTTCTGCGCACCGATGCAAACACGCCGCTGCGCGCCGGCACCGCTTGGCTCTGGTCGGAGCCGCCCACGGAACCGCCCGACTCCTACTACGCGGACCTGCGCAAAGCCGGGCTCAACGCCGTGCGCCTGATCCTCTTCGACGTGTGGATCCACGAAGAGGGTTATCGGAAGTACGATTGGGACAACCCCGAGTACCGCCAGGCCATGCTGAAGCGCATCGAGCACGCCGTGAACCTCTGTTCGAAAAACGGCCTCTACGCCATCGTCAACGCCCACAACCGCGTCCCGGGACCGGCACCGAAATACGACGAAAAGCTCAACAACGGACTGTGGCGCGCCGTCGCCCCGTTTTTCGCCAACCGCACCCACGTCATCTACGAACTCGCCAACGAGCCCCTCGCCGGACCCGGCCACGACGGTGCCCTCGACCCTGCCGCTACGGGCACCCTCGAAGCACTGGTTCGCGTCCACGCCACCGCTCGCACGCTCGCGCCAGCAACTCACCTGATGATTCTCTCGCCCGCTGGCGTTTCCGGCTGGGGAACACTCACGGCCATGGGCAACCTCACGCGTTTTTTTCAAAAGCTCGCCGGCCCCATTGACTGGTCCAAGACCTCCGTGGCCTACCACCTTTACCACGCCGATCCGAACCTGTTTCCCAAGGCGGAAAACCTTCGCGCCTTGCACCGCGATTTCCCCGGCTGGCCCTCAGAGAACAACTTTCCCGCCGGGTACACGGCGGAGAAACTCGGGCTGAAGGCCGGTGATAGTGAGCGTTCTGTGAGTTTCGGCAGCGACGAATTCGTCCTTCAAACCTGCGAGCGCCTGGGTTTCGGTTGGAGCCAGTGGCAGGTCAACGGCCCCGAACAGTTCCGCCGCAACTGGCCGCTGCTCTGGGCCGACGCCGAGGCTAAAGGCTACGCGTGGAAGCCCGATCCCGCGCCTTCACCCCGTCGCAGTCCCTAGCCTCTCACCGAATGTGGCGTCGTTCACTCCGATTCTAATCCTACCTCATGCGCTTCCTCTTCCTTCGGTTCCTCGCCCTCGCGCTCAGTCTAACTTTCAGCTTTCCGCCGACTCGCGCTGCCGAACTCGCACCGGCTCCCGCTGCCCCCACATCTGCCAGCCCCGTCGGCTGGGCTTGGGTGGGGGGACTGACCGAGGCGCAAGCGGTCGTCACCGCCCGCCTCAACACCGCCACGTCCGCCCGACTGGAACTGCTCGCCGCTCCGCCATCACTCATCGCTCCCGTGCTGACCGCACCCATGGACGCCGGCACGCTGCACCGTTTTAACCTCGGTGGACTCCGGCCCGATACGACCTACTGTTACCGTTTCATTGCGGCCACCGGCACTCCGCTCGACGACGAGGCGCGCTCCTTCCGCACCTTTCCCGCGCCGTGGAAGCCCGCCAGTTTTTCCTTCGCAGTGGGCTCCTGCGCGCGCGTGAAAAACTCACCGGTTTTTACCGCCGCCGCCGCGCAAGGCGCGCGTTTTTTTCTGCACACCGGCGATTTTCATTACGCCGACATCGCCGAAAACCGCGTCGAAGTTTTTCGGGCGGCCTACGATGCCCACCTTGCCGCTCCGCGCTTGCGCACGCTACTGGCGAACACGCCGCTCGTTTACCAGTGGGACGACCACGATTATGGCCCCAACGACAGCAACCGCACCAGTCCCAGCCGCGAGGCCTCACTGCGTAATTACCGCGAACTGGTGCCGCATTACCCGCTGACCGTGGCGGCGGAAACCCCCCGCGCTCCGGTGGACCAAGCCTTCACGGTGGGCCGTGTGCGTTTTATCCTCTCCGACCTGCGCAGTGAACGTGATCCGGCCGGCCGGCGGATGATGAGTGCGGCGCAAGACGCCTGGCTGCGCGCCGAACTGCTCGCCGCACGTGACGCGCATTGTCCGCTGATTTTTTGGGTGTCCTCGGTGCCCTGGAATGGCGCACCGAGCAAAGACGATCGTTGGCAAGGCTACCCGGCGCACCGCACCGAAATCGCGGATTTTATCAAGGCGAACGGCCTGACCGGGCGGGTGGTGATTTTGTCGGGTGACGCTCACCTGACGGCGATCGACGACGGATCGAACAGCGATTTCGCCACAGGCGGAGGCGCGCCGATTCGTGTGTTTCAAGCGGGCCCCATTGCCAACCGCGGAAGCTACAAAGGCGGCCCCTACAGCCACGGCGCCCGTTACCAAAGCCTGCCCACCGACACGCTCAATCAATTCGGGCTGGTGGACATTGAAGACGACGGCCGCCAGATCCGGGTAAAGTGGAGCGGCCGCCAAGGCGCCGACGGCCTCGGCCACCAGGTGCTCATCTCCGAACGCGACGCGCAGGGCGCGATCCCGATCCAGCTCGAGTTCACCCTGCCGTGAGGCAGAACCTAAAGTGTCACCTATTAGGTGACACTTTGGCTTGGAGGGAGGGCCGGAGACGATGGTTTTTTGGCAACGGTGGAGATGCACGAAGGGGCGCATCTCAGTTTCTGGAAAGCAATACCTGTGGCCCTGAGCGTGAGCTCAGGGATTACGCGGTGTTTGCGCATCCAGACCCTGAGCTCACGCTCAGGGCCACGCACCGCTTCGCTGAGCACGAACCTACACGGCACTAGGACCCGTTTTTTCCAGCGAAAAGCAGCTCACTATTCAAAAACTGGGATGCGCCCTGCACGAAGGTTTTTCTCGCGGCACCATTGCCGCGCTGCGCAGAACCGGTAGCGTCGGCGCCTAATGACGCCTTTCTCCACGATTTTGACCCACCCCGGCGGGGCGCATAAGGACGAGTTTCTCGCTTGTAGCGTGCTGCTTGCGGTGCACCCCACACCCATCTTGCGCCGCGAGCCTTCACCGGCCGACTTGGCCGATACCACCATGGCCGTCGTCGACGTGGGCCTCTCCCACGACCCGGCGCTCAACAACTTCGACCACCACCAATTGCCCCGCGACTACGTGCCCACGTGCGCCCTCTCCTTGGTGCTACGCCACCTCGGGCTCTATGAGGATACGCGCGCGTTCTGCGAATGGCTCGAACCGGCCGAATGGTTCGACTGTCGCGGCCCCATGGATACCGCGCGCTGGCTCGGCGTCGACCGCGACATCGTTGGCAAACTCAACTCTCCAATCGACGGCACTCTCCTGCGCCGCTTCGCCCAAGCCACGCGTCTCGCGCACGGCGACCCGCTCTGGGAGATCATGCGTATGATCGGCGAGGATCTGCTTGGGTACGTGCGCTCCGTGCGCGAGCGACTGGACTTCATCGGCACCCACGCCGAAATCTGGACGCTCGAAACCGTCTCCGGCGCACCGAGCGTGCTCTTTCTTCCGCGCACCGAACCGCTGCCCGGCGATCCCTCGGCGGGCGTCGAGCGCTACGTGGAAAGCCAGGGGCTGGGCAACCGGGTACTCGCCCTCATTTCGCCCGATCGCCGCAGCGGAGGTTATGGGCTGACCCGCCACCGCGATAACCAACGACTCGACTTCACCCGCATCGCCGGCGAGGCGGATGTCCACTTTGCGCACGCCCGCGGTTTCGTCGCCAAGACCTCCGCCACCGACCCGCAACGCCTGCGCGAACTCGTGGGTCTCGCCTTCGGCTGACGGCTCCCGTCTCGGTTTATCAGTGTTCATCAGTGGTTAAAAACTCCGCTCCCGGATCGGTGAACCCCATACAAGTTAACCACTGATGAGCACTGATATTCACTGATGTAGGAGTGTTAACCTTCGGCAATCCACACCCGTTGGATCCGACATCTCGAAGGTTACTGCCTACTAACGCTGCCTTGGGGCTGAATCAGCTTTTGGCGCAGATCCCGGTCAACGGGGTTGGCGCCTATCCAGATGGCGAAGAGGGCCTGGGCGAAGACCTCATCGACAAGCGACCCGAGGACCGTCCCGTTGTGGCGCATGATCAGGAATCCCCCGGAGAGATGGTCGAACTCAAGGCAGTCGCCCACTTTGATGGCGGGGTAAAGGGCGTTCCATTTAGCCAGCGAGGGCTGCAGGGTCAAAAGCGTGGCGGCATCGATGTTGCGGCCGATGGTCTGTTCGGTGGCGTGAACCATTTCGGCCCGGCTGAAGCCATGCAGGTAATCCATGCGCAAGCGTTTGGGTGCAGCGGAAACGGCGTCGATGGCCGAGGGCGCTAGGTACAAGGAGGCGTGATAGAGCCTCACCAGCCATTTCCAGCGCAGGAGTCCGTTGCCACGTAGCGGGAGGGTGGTTTCCTGGGCGTCGTCGCTGACGCGCAGGGCGGCGGTGTGAGGAGGTTCACTGGCTGCGGCAAAAGGGGCTGCGCAGGCAAGCAGGCCGGTTAACAGGAGGGTTCGCAGGGACAGGGTCATGAGGGGCGCACGGGAGGAGTGAAACGCAGGGCCGGAGTCGTGAGGTTTACCTGGGGCTTGCAGCGCATGGAGGGGGGGCAGATGGAGGGGCGTTTTACTGGTTGGGCTGGGGCTTACGGCCCGAACAAGCGGGTGAAGTTGGCGGTGGCCTGCGACGTGAGTTCTGCCAGCGGAATCCCGCGTAAGGCCGCCAAGGCGATGTAGGCGGCTTCGAGATTGCCGGGGTGGTTGAGGGGCGAGCTATCGGCTGCCGGCGGGAGTTTATGGGTGCGCCAAGCCGTAGGCAGCGGCATGGCCGGCGCATCGGTCTCCACCAAAAGCCGGTCCAGCGGCACCCGTTTAAACGCCTCCAACCGCCCGCCCCAACCCAAAGTGTCACCTATTAGGTGACACTTTGGGTTGGGGTGGGAGTTGGAGTGGAAGTTGGGGTTGGAGTTGGGGCTGGGGTGCGCAGGGGCGTGGGCGTCTTTGAGGAAGTAGCCGTTGAAGGAGAAATAGGCGCCGAGGGCGGCAAAGCGGGGGATGAGCGCGGCGGGGCCGGCGTAGGCATGGAGCAAAAAACCGCGCGCGGGCACGGGGTGCGCGTGCAGCAGTTCGTCGAGTTGCCCGTAGGCTTGTAGGCAGTGAATCGTCACCGGGCGGTTTTCGGCGGTGGCCAATGCCAGTTGCGCCAAAAAAACCTCCGTCTGCTCGGCGAGGGGGGCGCGGCGCAGGCCTGCCAGGCGAGCGTCGTCGGGGCGGGCCGAGTCGAGGATCCAGCGGTCGATACCGATTTCGCCGATGGCGGCGCGGGGTTCGGCGGCGAGGCGGGCGCGCAGGGTTTCAAGCCAGGCGGGCGAGCGGTTGCCCGCGTCCCAGGGGTGCAGGCCGTAGCTGGGGCGAACAAAGGCGTAGCGTTGCGCGAGGGCGTGGACGAGGGGCCAGTCGGTTTCGCAGGTGCCGTTCACCACCATGTCGGCAATCCCGAGTTCGCGCGCGCAGTCGGCGATGCGCTCCAGGTGCGCGGCGAACCCTTCGTCTTGAAGGTGGTTGTGCGCGTCATGCAGCATGGGTGGCGGAGGGCGGTGGAAGGGCGGTTTAAAGTAGCGCAGACTTCCAGTCTGCTTGGATGTATCGGGTTTCCGGATCTGAGCAGACTGGAAGTCTGCGCTACTTTTAAAAACGTCGGAGAAGGCGGGGCTGACTTCGTTACCTTTACAGGTGCGAGCGGGCGATGGCGGCGATGTGGGTGCGCACCGCCGCCAGGCCGTTGCGGCGCGTGGGCGTCAAATCACGCGTGATGCCGAGTTCGTCGAGCAGCGTAGGCTCGGTCGCGGCGATGTCGGCGGGTGTGCCGCCTTCGTAGAGGTCCGCCAGCAGCGCGACCAAGCCTTTGACCAGCGGCGAGTCGGCCTCGAATTGAAAGTGAAGCACGCCGCCGCGTAGCTCGCCGGCAACCCAGACTGCGGAAATGCAGCCGGTAACCCGGTGGGCGTCGGTTTTGGCCGTTTCGGGGAAAACCGGCCGGCGGCGGGAACGGTCCACGATGGCGGCAAGGCGCTCCTGTGAGTCCTCGATCAGTCCGAGGTCTTCGAGGAGTTGGGTTTGTTTGGCGGCGACGCTCATGGGCTGAGGTTGAAGATTACGGGCAGGTTTTTTTCGGCATCAACGAACTCGATGGCGGTGATTTTGCCGAGAGAGTTCAGGTGTAACACGGTGAGTTTTTCCGCGTGTTGCGGGTGTTCGTCATCAGGTTAAAACCGGATGCAGCGGGGGTGCGCTCAGGCGGGCTGCAGCGAGGCTTCGCCACGCAACAAATTGGCCTGCCAGGGCAGCAGGACTTCGTCGATTTTGTCGGGGGCGCGGGCGATCTGGGCCAGTTGCGCGCGGTTGGCGATCAGCGTGGATTCAAGGCCGATCCCGGCGGCAACGCGGTCGCGGTCCGCCTTGATGCGGTCTTGCAGGGCGATTTCGCGCGGCGTGAGCGGGGCAAGGTCGGAGCGGGGGCGGCGGGGCAGGGTTTGCGGGTCGCGGCCGATGCCTTGGTGCAGGGCGCTGCCGAGGTTCGCGGAGAGCCGGGCGTGGCGCTTGCCTAGGTTAACTTTGCCGAGAATGCCTTCGACCGAGTCTCCGTCTTCGGCGGCGTAGGCGATGTTGAGCAGCATGTCGCCGTTGCAGACCTTGAAGGGCGGCACGTCGAGTTCGCGCGCCCAGTTCTCGCGCCAGTGCCAGACGGAGTGGAGCACGCCGAGCCCGCGGCCGCGCAGGCGCTCCGAGCGGCCGATGCGCCAGTCGTTGTCGTCGTCGCGGGGGAAGCCGATCAGGCCGGACTCGATCTGGCGGCGGCACTGCTGGTCGAGCCAGTCGAGGCGCTCGAGTTGGGCGAGTTCCTGGGTGAGGATATCGCGCAGGGCGGGCAGGTGCCAGACGTCGAGCGCGGCGTAGTCGAGCAGGTCGCGGGTGATGGGGCGTTTGGACCAGTTGGCCTTTTGGCCGTCCTTGTCGAGGGCCAGGCCGAAGTGTTGTTCAAGCAGGGCGGCCAGGCCGATGCGCGGGCGGTTGAGCAGTTGCGCGGCGAGCATCGTGTCGAAGATGCTCTTGGGGCGGAACTGGCACAGGTCGGAGAGAAGGCGCAGGTCGAAATCGCTGCCGTGGATGAGAATGTGTTTGGTGGCGAGGATCGCCCAGAGCGGCTCGAAATTGATGGGGGCGAGGGCGTCGACCAGAAAAATTTCCCCGGAGACCAGGAACTGCAGCAGGCAGACGCGAGTGCGGTAGTGGTACATGTTGTCCGCCTCGGTATCGAGGGCGCACTCCTCCACGCGTTCGAGCGCGGCAAGGAGCGGGGCCAACTGGCCGGGCTGGTCGATCAACGTATAAGGAGGCAAAGAGGCTTCGTTCACTGGGCAGCAAGGAAACGGCGAAGCGGTGGCGGACGGAAGCGCGAAATACGGGGGGGGGGGGCGGCGAGTGGACGGCGAAAAGTAGCGCAGACTTCCAGTCTGCTCAGTTGGGGCAGACGAAGCGGAAGGAAAGCAGACTGGAAGTCTGCGCTACTTTTCTGCGGCCGCGCGCGGTGCGATTGCCTTTGCGCTTTGCGCCGAGCTTTGCCGGCATGGCGCGCATGAAGGTTGTTGTCTTGTGCTCGGGTGGGATGGATTCGGTGGCCGCGCTCCAGTGGGCGCAGCTTCACCACGTCGTGGCCGCCGTCATCAGTTTTGACTACGGCGCCAAACACAATCCGCGCGAACTGCCCTTCGCCGCCGCTGCCGCCGCCCGGCTCGGTCTGCGCCACGAGGTGGTGAAACTCGATTTTATTAACCGCCTGTTCGCCTCCGATTTGCTCACCTCGGGTGGCGACATTCCCGACGGCCATTACGAGGCGGCCAACATGAAGCAGACCGTCGTGCCGTTTCGTAACGCCATCATGCTGTCGGTCGCCACCGGGTTCGCCGAGAGCGTGGGGGCCGAGGGGCTGATCATCGCCGCGCACGGCGGCGACCACGCGATTTACCCGGATTGCCGTGAGGAATTTATGCAGGCGATGGGCGAAACCATGCGGCTGGGGACCTACGCGGGCATCCAGCTGTTGCGCCCGTTCATCACGTTAACCAAAGCCCAGATCGCCGCCGAGGGCGCCCGTCTCGGCGTGGATTTTTCTAAAACCTGGTCGTGCTACAAGGGAGGTGCGATCCATTGCGGCACCTGCGGCACCTGCGTCGAGCGCCGCGAGGCGTTTATCCACGCGGGCCTGGCCGACCCGACCGCGTACACCGACACCGGCCCCTTGCCGCTCAAACCCACGCCCGCCGCCTCCAGCGCGTCCAGCGCGCAACCCGCCCTTTCGGCTTAATAAAACCGGGCAAACTTCGATGTTCATTTCCGAAACTTTTTATTCGTTGCAGGGCGAGGGCGAACTGACCGGCGTGCCGTCGGTGTTCATCCGCACCTCGGGTTGCAACCTGCGTTGCAACTGGTGCGACACGCCCTACGCCTCGTGGCGCCCCGAGGGCAGCGAGCGCACTGTCGAGGACTTGGTTGCCGAGGCGTGCGCCCACGCGGGGCACCACGTGGTGCTCACCGGCGGCGAGCCGATGATCGCCAAAGCCATCCATGATCTGGCCGCCGCGTTGCGCGCCGCAGGTCGTCATATCACCATCGAGACGGCTGCCACGGTGGCCCCCGACGGCATCGCCTGCGATCTGGCCTCGCTATCGCCGAAACTGGCGAACTCGGCCCCCGACGAGCGCCTGCCCGCGGCTTGGCGCGAGCGCCATGAGGCCACCCGCTGGCAGCCCGAGGCGGTGCGCGCTTGGGTCGATGGCTACGCTTATCAGTTCAAATTCGTGGTCTCCACGCCCGCCGACGTGGCCGAGCTGGAAGGGCTGCTGGCCTCGCTCGGCCGCGACATCCCGCCGCACAAAGTGTTGCTCATGCCCGAGGCCACGTCGTTGGACAAAATGCGCGAGCGGGCGGCCTGGCTGGGGGAGCTCTGCAAGGCGCGCGGTTACCGTTACGCGCACCGCTTACACATCGAACTTTATGGCAACAAACGCGGCACCTGAGCCCTCTGGCGAGCGCAGCGCCTCTGAGCAGAGCTGCGTTCCCCCGCTCGCGGCCGTGCCCGCGTCTTCGCCCGCGGCCGAGGCCGCGCACGTGGTCGAGGGCGACTTGACGGTGGCGGCGACGTGCAAACTCTCCCATGTGCTGCTGCACATCATCGAGTCCTTTCACGAGCGGCCCGTGCGCTTGCGCGAGGTCATCGCCTTGCTTCAGGGGCGCGCGTACCTGCTGCTGATGCTGCTGCTTTCGCTGCCGTTTTTACTGCCCATCCCGTTGCCCGGCCTGTCGTTTTTACTCGGTACGGTGATCGCGGTGATCGCGCTTCGGCTGACCTTGGGGCAAAAACCCTGGCTGCCCAACCGCCTGCTCGACCGCGAGCTGCCGCCGAAGTTTTTCCCCACGCTGCTGACGGGGGCCAGTCGTGTGCTGCGCCTGCTCGAGGTGATGCTCAAGCCGCGCCAGCTCTGGCTGACGGACTCGCCGCTGCTGGTGCAATTGCACGCCTTCATTATTTTTGTGGCGGCCTTTGTGTTGCTGCTGCCGTTGCCGCCGGGGACCAACTTCCCGCCGGCCTTGTGCATCATTTTGATGGCGGGCGGGCTGCTGGAACGCGACGGGCGGTTCATCCTCGCGGGCTATTTCGCCTTTGCCCTCAACGTGGTGTTTTTCGCCCTGTTCGCGATCTATGGTCAGCGCCTCGTTCAGTGGGTCGTCAGTGTGTTCAACGGCTGAGTAAAACGAATTAGCGGCAAAATTGCGGCTTACGGCATCCTTGAGCTCACGCTCAAGGCCACACTCTTCGTTAAGACACTCTTCGTGGCCTTGAGCGTGAGCTCAGGGTGTTTGTCCAAAGGTATCCGCGCTCACACGAGCCGATTTCGCCTATGCGCAGATCTTTACAATCCATGCGTGGTAGCGGCGCGCTTTTTGCTATAATTTAACACTGTCTCCGGTTTATTCAGATACACTCGTAATTCACCATGCCGACCACCGCACTCCTCCCTGAACAGCTTCGTTTGGCCATTAACCTTCGCCTTGGTCTTTTGGGTTGCGCGCCCGTAATCGGTGCATCCGGCACCGATTTGACAGGTGTCGCCGCGCCGCTTTTCGCTCAGCAGCGCGAGATCACCCGTCGCCTTTCCCATCAGCTCTCGCCGGTGGACGAGCGCATCCAGCATTTCCTTAACACCTACCTCGCCGACATTGGTCCGGCGCCCCGCCTGCCCGCCCGCACCTTCGTGCTCGATCAGCCGGGTCTGGCCCGCGAGCTGTCCCTGCCCGCCGACGGCGACACTGTGGATTCGCCGCTGCTAAAGAGCTATCGGCTGCACAACGGCGTGTTGCATAACCCCGCCAACGACCGCCGCACCACCCAGGGCGTTTTTCACGTCGCCGAGGGCGGCCTGCCGGTGCCCGATGACAAGCTCGCCGTGCCCAAGCTCACCTTTGCTCGCCTAGCCGAACTGGCCTTGCGGCCCCAGCCTGAGCTGCTCCGTTTGCCCTTCACCGCCGGCCAGCCGAACCCGGCCGAGTGCATCGTCTCGCTGCTGCTGCGCCCCTTGGTCGTGCCCGCCGTGGCCGGTTTTATTGGCGAAAAACGCATGGAGGTGCGCTTCTTCGCTCCCGGCTCGCTCGTGTCCAACCTCGATTTCGTCGAGTGCATTTTTGGTAACGCTGGCGACCCGTACATTGCCGAAAACGACTCCGCTCTCGATGTCGACGGCTGGTCCGGCCACACCGGTTGCGTGATCCTTGCCCCGCACCTGGTCGGTGTGCGCAAGCACCTCGTCGGCCTGCCCCATTGGGATCTGGCCACCCCACGCCAGCGCCGCGACGGCATGTGCTGGAAAACTGAGGACGAGCTCTACAATGGCGGCAGTGCCTTCAAACTGTGCGCCCGCGATGCACGCGGGGTCATCGTCACGATCATCGCCGACAACTACTACGGGTATTGCAAAAAAGAGGTCAAAACCCAGATCAGTTTCGCGGCTAATCTCTACGGCATGGCCGAAGAGGAGCACGCCGGTGGCGCCCTGGTGTTCCCCAGCTACGACCTCGGCGAGGATTTTTCCGGTTACATCGATGCTAACCCGGACTACACGGTCGCCGCCGTGCTGGCCCGCGAGCCCGCCGAGTGGTCAGTCCAGCCGGAGGGCCATGCGCTCGCCGTGAAGATCCCCGATACCGTTCTCGTTCCCGAGGCCACTCACTTCGACCTGCGCAAGCAGCGTATCAGCTGGACGGATGCCGGCGGTACCACGCGCCAGATCAAACTGCTGGCGGGTAAAACCTACGTGCGACCCAGCGGCTACCGCGTGCACATGGAGCCGGTGCGCGGCGAGCGCGGCCAGTGGCGCCTGGTCGGAACCGTGGCCGAAACCACCCTTTGCCACAAGCCCTGCACCGTCTCCGGCGGCGGCAAGTCCGAGATCTCCAAGGCGATTTCCGACGCCATCCTGCCCGGCCACGTGTTCGTGGCCGATATCGACCGCGATCTGGATAACGTCACCGCGTTGCTCGAGCGCGATTACTCCGGGCGCTTCCGCGAAGCCACGCGCAACGGCAACGACAAGCGCCCCGTCCTCAGCCCTGCGCGTACCCTTGGCAGCGTGATCAAACTGCTCACCCCGTCGCGCCGCGATTACAACGCGGCCTACAACAGTTGGCTCAACGCCATTCCCCGGCACGTCAAGGAGCTCGTTTTTGTGGTGAAGCGTTACCACAAGGCGAGCTGGGGCGCGAATTGGCGCACCCATTTCTCGGTTGATACGATCAACGGCCGCCCCGGCTACGAGCTCAAGATCGACGGGCGCAAGCTGGTGGTTAACACCCTGCGCGTCGGCTACGAAGAGGACGGCTCGTGGCGTGTCTTCGGCCTGCGCCATGACTTCCATCCCGCCGCCAAGGTGCAGATGGAGGACGATATCACCGCCTCGGTGGTCGCTCCCGCCAGCGCCGTCAACGTGCTGGGCAACACCCCGGCCGCCAATGGCGCGGGTTCGGTTCCCGCCGCCCGCTCCTACAAGTTCGTGCAGAACTGCGAGGCGCGTCTGTTCCAGCGCCCCGACGACGCCATCCATCGCGGTTACGACAAGCAGGCCGAGGCCGACATCGCCGCCCCGGGCACGTTTATTTCCAACTACGAGCCGTTGACCGCCGCCGACGCCCGCGACCAGATCGAGGACGCGGTTGGTTTTTCCGCCTACACTGCGCCCATGCAGGACTTGGTTAAAAAGGCGGCAGCCCAGCCCGCCGGCGCTTCGCCCGCGTATTTCGTATCCACGGCCAACCCACGCCTGGTTAACGGCAAGCCGTCCAAGAACACGCGCTACCTGCAGATCCGCCCCGATGTGGCCAACCCCCGCGCAACGGCACTCGCCCAGCTCGGCCTGCGCCTCCACCGCGCGCTTCCCTTCGGTGCTCCCGTGCACACCCCGGTCAACGTCCTGGTGCCCGGCCGCCGCAACAACCCGCCCGAGCCCGGTGTGCGCGCGCTGTGCTGTTTTAATCCGATTCACTACATGGAGCTGCCCGAGCTGTTCATGGAGTTTATCAGTTCGATGACCGGCAAATCGCCCTCAACCACCGGTGCCGGCAGCGAAGGGGCGCTGACCAAGAGCCCGTTTAACGCCATGCCTGCGATCATCGACCTGAACGCCGCGTTGGTTTCCTCGATCCTGACTGGCCACGACGCGTTCCTGTCTTCGGCAGGCTGCGTGGGCCCCAAGGTCCGCGTGGACCACGACGTGTCGCTGCTGGTGCCCGAGATTTTCTCGCGCATGAGCGCCGCCGAACGCTCCGCCTCGGCCCTCATTGAGGACGGCTGTTTTGAGCGCCTGTTCGATTTCGAGCACCGGGGAAAAATGGTGCGCGCCAGCCGCCTAGGCTATCGCATCACCACGCGCTTCGTGCGCATTTACTTCGGCCGCCTGTTCCCGCACCCGCACGTCGTTTTCACCGACGAGATGCTCCGTCCCGAGCAGCAGGACCTGGACATCTTCGCCGACGGCGTGGACACCATCGTGACGACCCACCAGCGCGTGGCCGAAAGCTATTTTGCTGACGAAAGCATCGAGTGGGCCTGCCCGCCGCTCAAAGCGCTTCTGGAAATCATGGCCAAGGGCCAGACAGCTGAAGGCTACGGGCTGGATGCGCCGCAGGTGCGCAGCCTGTTCACCCGCGAACGCCTCGAGGGCAGCGACTGGTATCGTGCTCGTTTGGACGCCAAGCAGGCCAACGAGGCCAAACTCTGGGCGCACCACGTCAAGAGTCTGGAGGCGGTGCTCGATCAGGATCATTACGCCGACGTGATTGCCCGCCTCGGTTTGAAGGCCCGGTTGGTAAAGGCCCATGCCGAGTTGGCCCGGGTGCAGTCGCCCGCCTATCGTCAGAGCCTAGAGGGCACCCTTGGCGTGCACCCGCTCGGCTAACGTGAGTGCGCAACGGGGCCTGGACGGGCCCCGTTGCGCTGGGGTTTGGTCCCTGACTAGTCGAACGCAGATCAGCCGAATCCTTGAGCTCACGCTCAAGGCCACGCGCTTCGCGAACACAGTCCTTGTGGCCCTGAGCTTGAGCTCAGGGTCTGGGGTTTGGTCCCTGACTAGTCGAACGCAGATCAGCCGAATCCTTGAGCTCACGCTCAAGGCCACGCGCTTCGCGAACACACTCCTTGTGGCCCTGAGCGTGAGCTCAGGGTCTGGGGTTAGGTCCCTGACTAGTCGAACGCAGATCAGCCGAATCCTTGAGCTTACGCTCAAGGCCACGCGCTTCGCGAACACAGTCCTTGTGGCCCTGAGCGTAAGCTCAGGGTCTGGGGTTTGGTCCCTGACTAATCGAACGCAGATCAGCCGAATCCTTGAGCTTACGCTCAAGGCCACGCGCTTCGCGAACACAGTCCTTGTGGCCCTGAGCGTGAGCTCAGGGTCTGGGGTTTGGTCCCTGACTAATCGAACGCAGATCAGCCGAATCCTTGAGCTCACGCTCAAGGCCACGCGCTTCGCGAACACACTCCTTGTGGCCCTGAGCGTGAGCTCAGGGTCTGGGGTTTGGTCCCTGACTAGTCGAACGCAGATCAGCCGAATCCTTGAGCTTACGCTCAAGGCCACGCGCTTCGCGAACACACTCCTTGTGGCCCTGAGCGTGAGCTCAGGGTCTGGGGTTTGGTCCCTGACTAGTCGAACGCAGATCAGCCGAATCCTTGAGCTTACGCTCAAGGCCACGCGCTTCGCGAACACACTCCTTGTGGCCCTGAGCGTGAGCTCAGGGTCTGGGGTTTGGTGAGGGAACGGAGCAGGGCGAAGGGGGTGATTCAAGATGCGGCATTTTGCATGATTTTTTTTGATGCCATGAAAAATCCACCGAGTTGGCAGCGCGTTTGCTAGTTGGGTGGTTATCGCTTCGGCGGCGCCGCAGTGGCGTCGGCAAGCATATCGTAACCCAAATAGTTAAAACACATGCTCAAAGTTAAACAGTTGGTAACCGCGGGCGCTTTGGCGCTGGGCTCCTTGGCGAGCTCCGTCCACGCGGCTGATACGGTCAAGGTTGGCGTTCTTCACTCCCTCTCTGGCACGATGGCGATCAGCGAAACCTCGCTGCGCGACGTCCTCCTGTTCACTTTCGACGAGATCAACGCCAAGGGTGGCGTTCTCGGCAAAAAGATCGAGCCAGTCGTCGTCGACGGTGCCTCCAACTGGCCCCTGTTCGCCGAAAAGGCCAAACAGCTCCTCGAGGAAGACAAGGTCGCCGTGACCTTCGGCTGCTGGACCTCCGTGTCCCGCAAGTCCGTCCTCCCCGTTTATGAAAAGAACAACGGTCTTCTCTTCTACCCCGTGCAATACGAGGGTCAGGAAGAGTCCAAGAACGTGTTCTACACTGCCGAGGCCGTTAACCAACAGGCCACTCCGGCCATCGATTATCTCCTCGAGCAGGGCTACACCAAGTTCTACCTGATCGGTACCGACTACGTGTATCCACAAACCACCAACCTCGTGCTGTTGGAATATCTCCTCAGCAAGAAGGTCCCGATCGAGAACATCGGCGGCGGTTTCAAGAAGGACGAGTCCGGCAAGATCATCTCCGCCGGTAAGTACACGCCCTTCGGCCATACCGACTACCAGCAGATCGTTTCCGAAATCAAACAGTTCTCCGCCGGTGGTAAGGCCGCTGTCGTTTCCACCCTCAACGGTGACACCAACGTGCCGTTCTTCAAAGAATACGCCGCTGCCGGTCTGACCGCTGAAACTGCTCCCGTGGTTTCCTTCTCGATCTCCGAGGATGAATTCCGCGGTCTGCCTGCCAAACAATTGGTCGGTCAGCTTGGTTGCTGGACCTACTTCCAGTCGGTCAAGAGCGATGCCAACAAGGCTTTCGTGAAAAACTTCCAGGCCTGGCTCAAGACCACCACGGTCCCCGGCATCGTCAAAGAAGGTCGCGTGACCTGCTCGCCGATGGTGCTCAGCTACAACGGTGTTTACCTTTGGAAAGCCGCTGTTGAAAAGGCTGGTTCCTTCGATGTCGACGCGGTCCGCACCGCCCTCAAGTCCGGCCTGTCCTTCGACGGTCCCGGCGGCAAAGTCACCAGCCAGTCCAACATGCACATGACCAAGAACGTGTTCATCGGTGAGAGCAAAGCCGACGGTCAGTTCAAGATCCTCAAGGAGTTCAAAGACGTTTACGGCGAGCCCTGGCTGCTCGGTAAGTTCAAGGCCCAGTAAATTTAGCCAACGCCTGCCGCCACTTCGGCACAGGCCTTGCTAATAATCCCGTTCATGCGGGAGGAGCGGCTCCTACTGAGGAGCCGCTCTTTTTTTGCCCGTCCCTTTTTCCATTTTTCCGTAACCGTGCGCATTTTCACCCACTTCCTTTTCACCCTGGTTCTCGCCGGGCTGGCCTCCGTCACAGTCCAGGCGGCGCCCACCGCGCGCGCCACCCTTGTCGAGGCCATGCTCGCCGAAACCGATGCGCGCAAAATTGAGCTGATCTCGTCGCTCGCCGGCGAAGCCGACCCGGTGATCGAGCCCGTGCTCAAAGCCTGGCGCGAGGACGCGTTGTTTCTCTACGAACCCGCCGAGGGCGCCGCGCGCATTCCCATTCTCCTGGTCGGCGAAAAAGACGCCGACGACGCTCGCGCCGCCCAGCGCGTCGATACCGATGCGCCGCTCCTCGATGCCGCCGGCAAGCCGCTGCGCCTGGTCTCCGGCGACCTAACCGCCGTGGAGCACACCTCCGCCTTACGCCGCGCCATGAAGGCCGTCGTCGACCTTCTGGAAGTCACCTCGCCTGATCGCAAAAAGCGCCTGCAGGCGGTTCAGACCATCGGCTTCGGCCAGGATTTGACGCAGCTGACCGGGTTGCAAAAACGCCTGAAACTGGAAGCCGATCCCGTGGTGTTGCGGGCGTTGCGCGAAGCGATTGCGGTGACCCGCCTCAAGGAGCCCGGCAGCGAGGGAAAACTCGCGGTGTTGGCCGAGCTCAAGGCGCTGCATTCACTTTCCAGCTACGACCTTATTCGCACCGCGATGCGCGAGGCCGAGGCGGCGGGCGATGCGCCGGTGGCCGAGGCGGCCAAATCGGCGCTGTGGTCGATCGATAACCACAAAGCCAACGTCAACTTCGTCGGCACACTGTTTCGCGGGCTCAGCTTGGGGAGCATTCTGCTGATCGTGGCGATCGGCCTGGCGATCACCTTCGGTTTGATGGGCGTGATCAATATGGCGCACGGCGAAATGATCGCGGTGGGCGCTTACACGACCTACGTGGTCGAAAATGTTTTCGGCTCCGGCGTCACCCTGCCGTTCTTCGGCTTCAGCCTGGCGATCCCCGGAATGAACACCACCGGCGCGCTGTATCAGTCCTATTTCTTGTTCGCCCTGCCGCTGAGTTTTGTCGCGGCGGCACTGGTCGGCATCGGTCTTGAGCGGAGCATCATTCGCTTCCTGTATCGTCGCCCGCTGGAAAGCCTGCTCGCCACCTGGGGCGTTTCGCTGCTCCTGCAACAGGGCTTAAAACTGATGTTCGGCTCCAACAACGTGCAGGTGAGTAGCCCGAGTTACCTGAGCGGAAACTGGACGGTCAACGACATCATCTTCGGCTGGAACCGCGTGTTCGTTATCATTTTCGCCGGCCTGATCGTCTTCGGCGTGGGCCTGATTTTGACCAAAACGCCACTCGGTTTGCTGATCCGCTCAGTGATGCAAAACCGCGCCATGGCCTCGTGTATGGGCGTGCGCACGGAGCGGGTTAACATGCTCACCTTCGGGTTGGGTAGCGGCTTGGCGGGGCTTGCCGGCGCGTTCATTAGCCAGATCGGCAACGTCGGTCCGTCGCTCGGCCAGAACTACATCGTCGATTGTTTTATGACTGTGGTGGTAGGCGGAGTGGGCAACTTGGCCGGCACGATCTACAGTGCGCTTGGCATCGGTCTGGTGGACCAGTCGCTCCAGCAGATCCTGCTCAATCCGGTGCTCGGCAAGATCCTCGTCCTCGGGGCGATCATCCTGTTCCTGCAGTGGCGCCCGTCCGGCCTGTTCGTTACCCGCAGCCGCAATCTCGATGACTAAAAAAACGCCGACATCGAGCTTCGAGCCCATTGGCCGCGAAGGAACGCAGAGAACGCATAGAAATACAGGGCTTGTTCTTTGCGATCCTTGCGATCTTTCGCGGCTAAACGGCCTTGGTTGTATCTGCCTCAATCCGACCCAAGCAGACTGGAAGTCTGCGCTACTCTTCTAACCACACGCCCTTTCGCTCCCCCTTTTAGTCCGCATGCCTTCCCTGTCCAAACGCCATAAAATCGAACTGATCGCCGTCGGGGTGATCGCGCTGTTTTTCATCGTGATCTTCCCGCTGCTCAACGCCCAGGGCGTGGTCAGCAACTTCACCATCAACCTGTGGGGGAAATACCTCTGCTACGCCCTCCTCGCCATTTCAGTGGACCTGCTTTGGGGCTACACCGGGCTGCTCAGCCTCGGCCAGGCGCTCTTCTTCAGTTTGGGCGGTTACATGATGGGCATGTACCTCATGCGCATGATCGGCGACCTCGGCCAATACAAGAAGCCGATCCCCGACTTCCTCGTGTTCCTCGGCTGGACCGAGCTGCCGGAATTCTGGGTGCCGTTCGCCAGTTTCCCCTTCGCTGCCGCGATGATGATGGTCGTCCCAGGCCTGTTGGCGCTGGTCTTCGGCTTTCTCGCCTTCCGCTCGCGAATTAAGGGCGTGTACTTCTCCATCCTCACCCAGGCGCTGACCTACGGCGCGTCGCTGATGTTTTTCCGCAACGACATGCTGATGGGCGGCAACAACGGGTTCACCGATTTTAAATTTATTCTTGGCTACGACCTGCGCGACGCCGTCACTCAGCGCGGGCTGTTCATCGCCACGGCCGTGACGCTGCTGGTGGTTTACGCGGCGCTGCGGCTGCTCAGTTACACCAAGTTTGGCCTCGTCCAGCGCGCCATCCGCGACGGAGAAAACCGCGTGCTGTTTAGCGGCTACGCCACCGCCCATTTTAAACTCTTCATTTTCCTCGTCGCCGCGCTCATCGCCGCAGTGGCTGGCGCGCTCTACGTGCCGCAGGTCGGCATCATTAACCCGTCCGAGATGACGCCCGACAAGTCGCTGGAGGCCGTGGTCTGGTGCGCGGTCGGCGGTCGCGCCACTTTGGTCGGCCCGATCATCGGCGCGATCAGCGTGAACGCGCTCAAGAGCTGGGCCTCGCGCGCAGCGCCCGACTACTGGCTGGTGATTCTGGGCGGGCTTTTCGTGGTCGTGGTGCTGCTGTTGCCCGGTGGCATCGTCAGCATCCCCGATCGCCTCAAGGCCCTTTGGAAACGCCTGTTTAAAAAGTCCTCCGTGCCCGCCTCCGATTCAACGCCCTCCGCCTAAGCACCTGCCATGAATAACAAATACATGCTCACGGTTGAGGACGTCTCCAAAACCTACGACGGGTTCAAGGCCATCACCGACCTCAATTTTTATCTCTTCGAGGGCGAGTTGCGCACCGTCATCGGCCCGAATGGCGCCGGTAAATCCACCTTCTTCGACCTCATCACCGGCCGCGCCAAACCCGACACCGGCAAGATCGAGTTCGGCATGGACACCGACCTCACCAAGATGAACGAGTACGAGATCAACCGTCTCGGCATCGGGCGAAAGTTTCAGACGCCCTCGGTCTTCACCGAGCACACGGTGTACAACAACATCGTGCTCTCGCTGGTGGGCTCGCGCGGCGTGTTCGCCTCGATTTTCAAGCGCCTGTCCTCCACCGAGCGCGACCGCATCGACGAGTTGCTCAAACTGGTCCGCCTCGATGGTAAACGCGATTGGAAGGCCGGCATGCTGGCCCACGGCGAGAAGCAGTGGCTGGAGATCGGCATGCTGCTCGCCCAGGACCCCAAGGTTCTCCTCGTGGACGAACCCGCCGCCGGCATGACCGACGAGGAAACCCACCGCACCGGCGAACTGCTCATCTCGCTCGCCGGCAAACACAGCATCATCGTCATCGAGCACGACATGACCTTCGTTAAACAAATCGCCCGCGACGGCATGGTGACGGTCCTTCACCAGGGCAGCGTGCTCTGCGAGGGCAAGTTCGACGCCGTCCAATCCAACCCCAAGGTCCGCGAGGTTTACCTCGGACGCGGCAAGAGCGGCGGAAAATAAGTTAACCTCGCTCCCATGACAGCATTTTTGCCGATTCCCGACGTAGCGCAGACTTCCAGTCTGCCCCGAAACAACCAAGGCAGTTTAGCCGCAAAAGAACGCAAAGAGCGCAAAGAACAATCCGCCTGTATATCTATGCGTTCTATGCGTTCTTTCGCGGCCAAAAGGATCGACGTCCGGGCCAAGCCGCCGATGCAGACTGGAAGTCTGCGCTACTTCCCGAACCTGCTCCAATTTCAGCCCTCGGTTTCTGTAATTTTTCGTTATGTCTGAACCGCTTCTTCAACTTTCTAGCGTCGAGACCGACATCGGCGGTTCGCGTATCCTGCGCGGTGTGAACCTCGAAGTGCGTGCCGGCGAGCTCGTCGCGCTCATGGGCCGCAACGGCGTGGGTAAAACCACCACGTTGCGCTCCATCACTGGCCTGCGCCCGATCCGCGCCGGCTCGATCACCCTCGACGGCCAGCGCATCGACAAACTGCCGATCGACGCCCGCGCCCGCGCCGGCATCGGCTACGTCCCGCAAGGGCGTGATATTTTCCCGCACCTCACCATCGAGGAAAACTTGCGCGTCGGTCTGGTGGTGCACGGCCGTAAAGGTGCCGAGGCCCGCGAGGCGCTGGACCGGGTTTTTGCGCTTTTCCCCGTACTCAAGGACATGCTGGGCCGCAAGGGCGGCGTGCTTTCTGGCGGTCAGCAGCAGCAGCTCGCCATCGGCCGCGCGCTTTTGACCAAGCCCAAGCTGCTCATCCTCGACGAGCCTACCGAGGGCATCCAGCCGTCGATCATCGACCAGATCGGCGACACCCTCAAAAAGCTCAAGGTCGAGGGGCTCAACCACAACTACGCCGAGGAGGTGCAGCACGCCATCGCCACGCTCAAGGCCGAGGGCAACCTCGCGATCCTCCTGGTGGAGCAGTACGTCGATTTCTGCCGCGAGATCGCCGACCGCTTTTACGCCATGGACCGCGGCGTCGTCACCATCTCCGGCCCCATCGCCTCGCTCACCGACGACGTCGTTAAAAAACACCTCCAAGTCTGAACTTTTGAATATAAGTGTTCATCAGTGAACATCAGTGGTTAACCCTGCCGAATCCGCCTTATGCACCTCACTCCCCGCGAACGAGAAAAGCTCCTGATCGTCACCGCCGCCGACCTTTCCCGCCGACGTCAGGCGCGCGGATTGAAGCTCAATTACCCCGAGGCCATCGCCATCATTTCCTACGAGATCATGGAGGGTGCTCGTGACGGCAAAACCGTCGCCGAGCTGATGAGTTTCGGCACCACCATCCTCAAGGCCAGCGACGTGATGGAGGGTGTGCCTGCGATGATCCACGACGTGCAGGTCGAGGCGACGTTCCCCGATGGCACCAAACTCGTCACCGTCCACAACCCCATCCGCTAAAACCATGATCCCCGGTGAAATCATCCCTGCGGCCGACGCGCCCGCGCTCGACGCCAATCTCGAGCTCGAAACCAAGATCATCGAAGTGGCCAACACCGGTGACCGCCCGATTCAGGTCGGCTCGCATTATCATTTTTATGAGTCGAACGCCGCGCTGTGTTTCCCCCGTGAAGCGGCGCGCGGTTTCCGCCTCAACATCCCCGCCGGCACGGCGGTGCGCTTCGAGGCCGGCGACACCAAACAGGTTGAGCTGGTGGCTCTCACCGGCCTGCGCGAAGTCTGGGGCCTCAACGCCAAGATCAACGGAAAACTCTGATCGAAAACCGGAGTTACACAGAGGGCACGAGAGGTTTCACAAAGGTCACCGAGTCGATCCCGTTTGCTCCGTGACCTCTGTGACTACCTCCGTGATCTCTGTGTAACCCTCCGAAACTCTCTCTCTCAATAATTCCATGTCGCTCAAACTCACCCGCCGCCAATACGCCGAGATGTTTGGTCCCACCGTCGGCGACCAGGTCCGCCTCGCCGACACCGAGCTGTTTGTCCAAGTCGAACGCGACCTCATCGCCGAGGGCGGCGGTTACGGTAACGAGATCAAATTCGGCGGCGGCAAGGTCATCCGCGACGGTATGGGCCAGTCGTCCACCGCCACCGACGCCGAGTCGCTCGACCTGGTCATCACCAACGCCCTCATCCTCGACGCGCAGCTCGGCGTGATCAAAGCCGACATCGGCATCAAACACGGGCTGATCGTGGGCATTGGCCACGCCGGCAACCCCGGCATTCAGCGCGGACTCGGTTCGGTTTACCCTGATCCGAAGACCGGCCAGAAAAACCCCATGATCGTTGGCGCCGGCACCGAGGTGCTGGCGGGCGAGGGCTGCATCATCACCGCCGGCGGCATCGACACCCACATTCACTTCATCTGCCCGCAGCAGATCGACGAAGCCATCAGCTCCGGCATCACCACGATGATCGGCGGCGGCACCGGACCGGCGCACGGCACACTCGCCACCACCTGCACGCCCGGCCGCTGGAATCTCCACCGCATGCTGGAGGCGGCCGAATCCTACCCGATGAATTTGGGCTTCCTCGGCAAGGGTAACTGCGGCACCGCCCAGCCGTTGCGCGACCAGGTTTTGGCCGGTGCGATCGGTTTAAAACTCCACGAAGACTGGGGCACCACGCCCGCCGCGATCGACACCTGCCTCGGTGTGGCCGAGGAGTTCGACGTCCAGGTCGCCATCCACACCGACACCCTCAACGAAGCCGGTTTCGTCGAAGACACGCTCGCAGCGTTCAAGGGCCGCGCGATTCACACCTACCACTCCGAAGGTGCAGGCGGAGGCCACGCGCCCGACATCATCCGCGTCTGCGGCGAGGCCAACGTGCTGCCGTCGTCCACCAACCCGACGCGGCCCTTCACGGTGAACACCATCGACGAGCACCTCGACATGCTCATGGTTTGCCACCACCTCGACCCGAAGATCCCCGAGGACGTGTCGTTCGCCGAGTCGCGTATCCGCCCGGAGACGATCGCCGCCGAAGACCGCCTGCACGACCTGGGCGCGATCTCGATGATGTCGTCGGACTCGCAGGCGATGGGTCGCATCGGCGAAGTCATCTGCCGCACCTGGCAGACTGCGCACAAGATGAAGCTCCAGTTTGGCCCGCTGAAACACCCTTCGCATCCGGCGGCGGACAACTTCCGCGTGCTGCGTTACCTGGCCAAGTACACGATCAACCCGGCGCTGACGCACGGCATGGGCCACATCATCGGCTCGGTAGCGGTGGGCAAACTCGCCGACTTGGTGCTGTTCAAGCCAGCGCTGTTTGGCGTGAAGCCGGAGCTGATTCTCAAAGGCGGATTCATTGCCTGGGCGAACATGGGCGACCCCAATGCCTCGATCCCCACGCCCCAGCCGATGTTTTATCGGCCGATGTTTGGCGCGACCGCCCGCGGTGTGGCGTCAACCAGCCTCACGTTTGTATCGGAGGCGGGGCTACGCGACGGCGGGCTGTTGAACCTCGGCTTGAAGCGGCGTCTGGAGGCGGTGAAAAGCTGCCGCAGCGTGCGCAAGACCGACATGGTTTTGAACGACGCGATGCCGAAGATCGTGGTCGATCCCGAGACCTACCACGTCACCGCCGACGGCGAGCACCTCACCTGCGAACCGGCCAAAGTGCTGCCGTTGGCTCAGCGGTATTTCCTGTTTTGAGGGCACAATCCTTATTAGCCGCGAGAGAACGCAAAGAACGCATAGAAATACAGGCTTTGATCTTTGTGCTCTTTGCGTTCTTTCGCGGCCAAAATTGCGACTCTCTGCGGTAAATGACACTCATTCACTCCGCTTTCTCGGCCCCCGACCTCGCGCTTCCCACCATCCTGTTGCGCGTCGAACGCCGCACCTTGGCCAAGCGGCTTTGGCGCGGTGTCGCGGCCGACGGCACGGAGTTCGGGTTTGAGCTGGCCGCACCGCTAACCACCGGCGCGACCTTTTACCAGACCGCCACGCACCGTTACGTCATCGATCAGGCGCGCGAGCCCGTGCTCGAAGTTCAGCTGGCCAACCTGCCGCCTTCCGCCGCCGCCGGTATTGGCTGGGCGGTGGGGAATTTGCACCTCGAGTTTTCCTCTGAAGCGACTCGGCTGCTCACGCCCGACGAACCGGCCGCCCGCCAGTTGTTCGCGCGCATTCAGGTCGAATACACCGCCACCACCTCGGTTTTCCGCGCCGGCCGGTTCAAACGCAGCCAACCCAACCCCGCTCTCGATGACCTCGGCCCCAGCCACAAGCACTGACGGATTTTTGGCCGCGAAGGAACGCAAAGAACGCATAGAAATACATTCGTTTTTGCTAATCATCACGGCTCAACGCCCTTGGTTTACGGGTCATGCCTCGGTGAAACCAACCCTATGAAAACGATCAATGAATTGTGCGATGTAGTCAGGCAAACCGCTTACGCTGTTCATGTTTACCATGGACATGGGCACCTCGAAAAAGTCTACGAAAACGCCTTGGTGAATCGGCTGCGTAAAGCTGGCTATGCCGTACAGCAACAGCACCCGATCCAAGTCCTTGACGAGGACGGAACAGTGATCGGTGAGTATTTAGCCGACCTCCTGATTGAGGGATGCCTGATCATCGAGCTTAAGGCCGTTAAAACCGTGGCCGAGGAGCATGTGGCCCAGTTGCTCGGATACCTCAAATCCACCCGAACCGAGCACGGACTGCTTATTAATTTCGGTTCCTATAAGTTTCAGATCAAGAAATACGCCCTCAGCCAGCTTCCTCGATTCCCGGTTTCGTCCTTCTGCGGCTTGATTCCGTTCTTTGCGCTCCTTGCGATCTTTCGCGGCTAAAAATTCGATGCTCGAAATTAACATTACATGGCTGTCACCTGCGTCTTCTGCGTTGGCCGGTTTTAATGCAGCCAATCCACTCCCGCTCTCGATGAATTCGGTCCAAGCAATAAAAACCGACGGAGTTTTTGGCCGCGAAGGAACGCAAAGATCGCATAGAAAAGACCGTTCTTTTTTTTCACGTCGAACCCAGTCAACTCACGCGACTTCTCCCGTCTGCGGCTCGGGTCCGTTCTTTGCGTTCCTTGCGTTCTTTCGCGGCTAAAATTCCGATGATTGAATTTAAAATGACATGTCCGCCACCTGTGTCTTTAGCGCCGGCCTGTTCAAACACAGCCCACGCAACCTCGCGCTCGGTTACCTCGCTTCACGCATCAAGCACGGACGGAGATTTTGGCCGCGAAGGAACGCAAAGATCGCATAGAAAAGGCGGTTTCCTTTTTTTCGAGGCAAGCTCAGCCAACTTCATTCATGTCCGATTTCAGTCCTTCTGCGGCTTGATTCCGTTCTTTGCGCTCCTTGCGATCTTTCGCGGCTAAAAATTCGATGCTCGAAATTAACATTACATGGCTGTCACCTGCGTCTTCTGCGTTGGCCGGTTTTAATGCAGCCAATCCACTCCCGCTCTCGATGAATTCGGTCCAAGCAATAAAAATCGACGGAGTTTTTGGCCGCGAAGGAACGCAAAGATCGCATAGAAAAGACCGTTCTTTTTTTTCACGTCGAACCCAGTCAACTCACGCGACTTCTCCCGTCTGCGGCTCGGGTCCGTTCTTTGCGTTCCTTGCGTTCTTTCGCGGCTAAAATTCCGATGATTGAATTTAAAATGACATGTCCGCCACCTGTGTCTTTAGCGCCGGCCTGTTCAAACACAGCCCACGCAACCTCGCGCTCGGTTACCTCGCTTCACGCATCAAGCACGGACGGAGATTTTGGCCGCGAAGGAACGCAAAGATCGCATAGAAAAGGCGGTTTCCTTTTTTTCGAGGCAAGCTCAGCCAACTTCATTCATGTCCGATTTCAGTCCTTCTGCGGCTTGATTCCGTTCTTTGCGCTCCTTGCGATCTTTCGCGGCTAAAAATTCGATGATTGAAACTTATAACCCCCGTTGGCTCGTGGGCCTGTTGCAGGCCGGAGACTCGTATTACCCGACGGGCGCCTATGCCCATTCCTTTGGGTTAGAGGGCCTCGTTCAGGCGGGGCTGGTGCGCGACCGCACCACGCTGCGCGACTTCGTCTTTCTCTCCGTATTGCCCGCCCTGCGCCAAGCCGAATTGCCTCTTGCCGCCCACGCCTATGCCGCGCTCGACCCCGTCTCCCCGGATTGGGCCCGTGTCGGCGAACTCTGCGGGCTGGCCCACGCGCTCAAGAGTGCCCGCGAGGCCCGCCTCGCCACCGAGAATATCGGCCGCCAGCGCGCCGAGCTCACCGCCTCGCTCCATGCGCACCCTCTGGCGACCGGCTACCTGTCCCGCGCCGCCGCGCACGGCTGGCCCTTCGCTACGCCGGTTTCGGCCGCGCTGGAGGGGCGCGTTTTGGGCGCCCCACTTGAAGCCGTGCTGGCTGGCTGTGTGTATGCGGCCATCGCCGGAGTGATGGCCGCCGCCGTGAAGCTGCTGCGCATCGGCCAAAACGGCAGCCAATCGCTCCTCACCGAAGCCCTTGCCCAGGCCCCCGAGCTCATCGCCGCCGCGCAAGCCGTGCCGCTCGACGAAATCGGTTGGTTTAACCCGTGGCTCGACATCGCCGCCGCCCGCCACGAAACCGCCGATAGCCGAATGTTTATCTCGTGAAATCCATGCAATTTAGCCGCGAAAGATCGCAAAGAGCGCAAAGATCAATCCGACGGTTTTTCTATGCGTTCTCTGCGATCTTTCGCGGCTAAACTGCCTTGGGTTAATTCGTAAATTCGGTCGGTTTCCGGTGTTCCCAGTTTCTCCTCTTCTATAATCAAAATGACGCGTTCTCCTCGTATCGGCATCGGTGGCCCCGTGGGCTCCGGTAAAACCATGCTCTGCCTCAAACTCTGCCAGCGGCTGCGTGAGCGCTACTCGATGGCGGTCGTCACCAACGACATTTATTGCTCCGAGGACGCCCAGTTCCTCGTCCAGCACAGCGCGCTTTCCCCTGAGCGTATCGTCGGTGTGGAGACCGGCGGGTGTCCGCATACGGCTATCCGTGACGACACCACGATGAACGAGCAGGCCTGCCGCGCGCTGGAGGCAAAGTTCGCCGACCTGGACCTGCTGCTCGTCGAGAGCGGCGGTGACAACCTCACCGCCACCTTTTCGCCCGAGCTGGTCGATGCGTTTATCTACGTCATCGACGTTGCCGAGGGGGATAAAATCCCGCGCAAGGGAGGTCCGGCGATTCGCCACAGCGAATTGCTAATCATTAACAAAATCGACCTCGCGCCGCTGGTGGGCGCGGACTTGGGCGTGATGGACCGCGACGCCAAGATTCAGCGCGGGGTGAAACCGCACTTGTTCTGTGACCTTAAACGCGAGCACAACCTCGACGGCGTGATCGCGTGGATTGAGCGCGAGGTGCTGTTTGGGAAGAAATCCAGAACCTGAATTTGGCCGCGAAGGAACGCAAAGATCGCATAGAAAAGGCAGGCCCCCATTTTTTTGAGGCAAGTTCATCCGTGTCCGATTCCGTTCCTCTGCGGTTTGATTCCGTTCTTTGCGATCCTTGCGATCTTTCGCGGCCAAACTGCCTTGGTTTAATCTGACAAGTTCTACGTTACTGGTGCATGGCTTTCTTTTTCGGCTAAAACTCTTAATCCACCCATGGCTGAATTTCACGGACAACTTTCCCTGCGCGCCGAGCACCGCCCCGACGGCGTTACCGCGATTGGCGCGCAGGCGTTTCGTGCGCCTTTCCATGTGAGCAAGCCCTACTGGGACGCCGACACGCGCACGTTGCTCGTTCAGGTGGTGAATCCCACCGCCGGCATCCTCTCTGGCGATCGGCTGGAGTCTGCCGTCGAGGTGGCTGCGGGGGCGGCGCTGTTGTTGACCACGCCGAGCGCGAGCCGGGTATTCCGCATGCGCAGTGGCGAGGCGGTGAGCACGCAGCGCTTTCAGGTTGAGACGGGTGGCTGGCTGGAGGTGATGCCCGAGCCAATCGTGCCGCACCGAGGCAGCGTTTTCAGGCAACGCACCGAGCTGGCGGTGGCGCCGGGCGCAGCGGCGTTTTATGCGGATCTGCTGCTGCCGGGCCGGGTGGCGCATGGCGAGGCGTGGGAGTGGGCGCGATTGCTGCTGGAGCTGGAGGTGCGACGGGGCGACGACCTGCTGTTGCGCGAACGCTTTGACCAAGCCGGTGAAGGGCTGAAGGCGTTGGCGGCGTTGGCCGGGGCAGGGGAGGGCGCGTGTTTTGGCAACGCCGTGGTGATCGCGCGGGGTTTGGATGCCGACGCCTCGCCCGCTTGGCGTGCCGAGTTACATGCGCTGCACGGCGACGGCGTCTGGATCGGGGCGAGCCAGCTCCGGCTGGGCGGCGGCTGGAGCATCAAGTTCGTCGCGCCGGACGGCGTGCGTTTGCGGCAGACCCTCGCGGCGATCCGCCGAGTGCTCACGCCCGTGTGCCCTCATTTGGCCTGCGACGCGCGCAAGCTGTGAGGGGCGTGCCGAAAAAGTAGCGCAGACTTCCAGTCTGCTTAGGCCAACCAAGGCCGTTTAGCCGCGAAAGAACGCAAGGAGCGCAAAGACCGATCCGCCTGTGTTGCTATGCGTTCTCTGCGATCTTTCGCGGCCAAACTGCCTGGGTTGGAACCGTTACGAGTCGCACGCCAATGCAGACTGGAAGTCTGCGCTACTTTTTCGGCACCGATCAGTTTTTGAAGAACCGGGCGGCGAGCTTGGCGATGCCAACCGCCACGCCAACCAGCAGCAGTCCGACGAGCAGGGCTTGGCCGTAATGCACGTGGCCCAGGCCAGAGCCGAAGTCCCACGTCAGGTCGTGGCCGCCGTCGTGGCCGGGGTGGGCCGAGGCGATGGCCGGCACGGCGACAAACAGGGCGATTAAACGGGAAAAGCGGGAGGGGGTGATACGGTTCATTGGCAGAAGGTCAGCAAAAAACGGGCCATGCAGACAGGTTAAAATGAGAGATGCCGCCGTGGAGCGGTCGGATCGAAAAAGTAGCGCAGACTTCCAGTCTGCTCCGAAGCACCCCCGGCAATTTAGCCGCGAAAGAACGGGTGCAACGGCCGTTCGGAAGGGTTACACAGAGGACACGGAGCGCGGCCCACAGAGTGCGGGGAGGCCCTGGGGAAAGAGTTTGAAATCAGGCGATTGGGCGCTTTCTACATCAACGTCGATTCGACTTATACAGTGCCGCCTCCTCCGTGAGCTCTGTGCTACCTCTCGTGCCCTCTGTGTAACTGCTCGCTGAAACCAATGCAATTTGGCCGCGAAAGAACGCAATGAGCGCAAAGACCAATCCGCCTTTTTTCTATGCGTTCTATGCGATCCTTTGCTGCTAAAAGGATCGACGTCCGGCCCAAGCCACCGATGCAGACTGGAAGTCTGCGCTACTTTTCGGTGGCTCAGCGTAGCAGCAGCGCAGCTCCGCAGACGGCCACACCGGTGCCGGCGATGCGCGTAAACCAAGTCGACTGGCGCGCGCTCAACAGGCCCAGCGCCAGGCCCGCTCCGTGCAACAGCACCGTGGCGGCAATAAAACCGAGGCCGTAGGAAACACCACCCGAGGAGGCGGGGATTTCGGCGCCGTGGGCGAATCCGTGGAAGGCACCAAAAAGAGCGGTCAGGCCGAGGCCGGCGGCGAGCGGCAGGCGTTGGGCTATGACGACCATAAGACCCAGAACGAGCAGCGAAGCCGCAATCATTGGCTCAACGCCCGCCGGTGCCAGCCCCTGGAGTCCGAGAGCCGCCCCCACGGCGAGCAGTGCGACAAACGTCGCCGGCACCAGCCAGCGGGCGCGGCCGCCGAGTTGCGCAGCCCAGAGGCCAACCGCAACCATCGCCAAGACGTGATCCAAACCGCCGATGGGGTGGCTAAACCCGCCGCTGAAGTCCCACGTCAGGTCGTGGCCACCGTCGTGTCCTGGATGTGCTGAGGCGATGGCCGGCACGGTGGCGAGCAGGGCGATTAAACGGGAAAAGCGTGAGGGGTTGAGGCGGTTCATTGGCAGGAGATGAGCAAAAAACGGGCCACGCCGACAGGTTAAAATACGAGAAGCCCGAGAGAGAAACCCGCGCACGGTGTGAATGCCGAAAAAGTAGCGCAGACTTCCAGTCTGCTTCGCCACACGTGTCGGCCACTTTTCCCAAAACTTTAGGCCGTGGGCGCGTTTGTCACCGGAACGTGACGGCTTCGACACACACACGCCACGAAAGCGTAACACACGTCGTGTTTAATGTAGGCCTTCTCCCGTCCTTTCGGGGGATTTTTAATCGGCCTCCGCCATCCTCAGAAAAAATCCATATGAAACACCTCAAGTCCTGCGCCGCCGCTGTGCTCGCGCTCCTCGCGGCCGATGCCGCTATTGCCCAAACCACCATCCGCATCACCGGTTCCACCGCGTTCCGCTCAGCCACGATCAACTCGATCAAGAACATTTTAACCGTCACGGATTCCGCTTTCACCGGCGGCACCGAGACCAGCGCCCAATACGCCACCTACATCGGTACCTTCTCCGGCCAGCCCGTTGTGATCCAAACCTCCTGGACCGGTTCGGTCGAGGGTGTTCGTGACGTCTCCGAGAGCCTGAACCAGAACTTCATCAAGGCTTCCTTCGTCACCGCGACCACCGCTGTCAGCGGTACCTCCACCACGACCACGAACACGGCGATCTACGAGCAAGCTATCCCCGAGATCTCCATGGCGGACAACACCCAGGGTGCCACCATCTACACCGCCAACACCCTGACCGAGTTCCCCGTCGGCGTGATTCCTTTCGTTTGGGTCAAGGGACGCGTTGGCGCCTCACACCCCGCCCTCGCCGCTTACTCCAGCGTTAACAATATCACCAACCAGATGGCCAAGGCCCTCCTTAGCGGTGGTGCCCCGATCTCGCTGCTGAGCGGTATCGCTGATGTTTCCGGCACCAAGGTTTACGCCATGGGCCGTAATCCCCTCTCCGGCACCCGCCTGGTGACCTTTGCCGAGTGCGGTTATGGCGCTTCTTCTGACGCCACCCAGTTCCAACCGATCATCTTGGGCAGCAACATCACTGGCGTGAACCTCACCGCTGAGGACACCGACAATGGTTTCGCAGTGGGTAACAACGGTTACTCCAGCGGCGGCACCCTCGCCACCGATCTTAGCAAGACGGTTTCCGATATCAATGGTACCGGCAACGCCTATGACGGTGTTCCTTTCGCTCTGATGGGTTATGTCGGCGTCGGTGACGCAGCCAATCTGCTCAAGGCCATCAACACCACCCTGACCACCGACACCAGCTACGTCATGGCTTATAACGGTGCTTCGCTCGGTGTGACTTACTCCACCGCTAATGGTGGAACCACCACCTGGGACTTCACCGCCATCAAGGAAGGTAAGTATTCCCTCTGGTCCTTCGCTTATCTCGCTTACCGCCCTGACTTGAGCGGCTTGGCGCTGACTTTCGCGACCTCCCTCAAGGACAACATCATCCTCAACGTTCCCGCCGCTTCCGGCGTCAAACTCGCTGACATGAAGGTCACGCGCCTCTCCGAAGGCTCGACCATCGCGCAATAATCCACGCTAGCACGCACTAATTAAATCACAGGCGGCGATGGGACTCTGTCGCCGCCTAAATTCATATTATGAAAAATTCACTTAAGGCCTTGTTTCTCGCGTCCGTCGTCACGGCGTCGTCTGCTTTCGCCGCAACCACCACTGATACGTTCGCAGCCGGTGACATCTTGCTCGGTTTCTTCACTAGCACGGGTGTGGGTGCCGGATCCAACTTGATGGTCAACCTCGGTTCGTTCGGTCAGTTCGACAACAACGATGGTTCCACCGTAAACTTCAGCAGCAGCATCGTCTCCGACCTGAACGCCACCTATGGTAGCGACTGGAATACGCGCACGGATATCAAGTGGTCGGTAACCGGAGCTACCTTTGCTGCCTCCGTGGACGGTTTGACCCGTAATTCGATCTTTGCGACCGCCGTTTCTGGTGCCGCCCCGATCGCTTCAGCATCCGATGGTATTCTGGGCACCGTTCGCTCGAACGTATCCTCCATCGGCACCGCGTTCAACGCGTTCGACACAACGGCAAACAGCACCGTTTCGGTGGTTGTCGCCAGCTCGAACGTCAACTCCATGCAGGCGCGTTTGACGACCAACAACTCGGCCCAGTTCGGTGCGAGTAACCAAAACGTAACGACCGCCACCTCGGTGTCGGACTTTTACGCCTTGGTTCCCACCACCGGTGGCACAGCCCCCACCGGTCTCGCGACCGACGGTGACGGCATTGTCTTCGCCCGTGGTACCAACTACCTCGGTACCTTCGAGCTCAAAGCCTCCGGCCTGTCGTTCACCGCTTCCGGTGCCTCCGCCATCCCTGAGCCCTCAACCTTCGGTGCGTTGGCCGGTGCTGCCGTCCTCGGCCTTGCCGCTACCCGCCGCCGTCCGGCTGTCCGCGCCTAAGTGGAGTTCTTGTTAGCCTAAACCACTAGCCATCAGCGATTCCTGAATCGCGAAGCCTCCCGCCCTCACCGGCGGGGGGCTTCTTTGTTCACAACCAAACTTTTTCGCGTGTCGATTTTTCCCTCCTTTTTCTGGCCGTTGCGCGCCTCTGCGTGCGCAGGTTTCGTCTGGCTGCTAGCGCCCGGGCTGCTGTCGGCCGATACCGCCGCTCCGGCCGCCAGCGCCGCCACCGTGCGTTTCCTTATTCAGGAATTCCGTGTCGAGGGCGTGCACACGTTAAAGTCCGAGGAGATCGAGGAAGCGGTGTATGCGTTTCTTGGTCCCGAGCGCACCGCCGACGATGTCGAGCGGGCGCGTGTTGCCATCGAGGCGCTCTACCGCGCCAAAGGTTATCAGGCCACCTTCGTGCAAGTTCCCGCGCAGGACGCGGGCAACGGCGTGGTGGCGATCAATGTCACCGAGGGTGTGATCGCGCAAACCCGGGTGCGCGGCTCGCGTTACTCTTCGCCTACCCAGCTCAAAAAGGACGTACCGTCGCTGGCCGAGGGCCAACCGCTTAACTTTAACCATATTTCCCGCGACCTCGCCCGGCTTAACCAGGTCCAAGACCGCCAAATCACCCCCGAGATCAAGGCCGGCGCCGAGCCCGGCACCCTCGACGTGGACCTGAAAGTTGAGGAGGCCAAACCCCCGCTCGCCGCCAACGTGGAGCTCAATAACCGCAACAGCGCCAACACCTCGTCGCTGCGGCTCAATGCCGGCGCCAGCTACGGCAACCTCTGGCAACGCGGCCACACGCTCGGTTTTAGCTATCAAACCGCGCCCGAGCAGCCCGCCGACTCCAAGGTCATGTCCGGCTACTACCTGTTTCGCCCGGCGGGGGTGGAAAACCTCACGCTGCAACTGCTCGCCACCAAACAGGAAAGCGACGTCTCGACGCTGGGCGGCAGTGCGGTCGCCGGTCGTGGCACGACCCTCGGCACGCGCGCCATTTTTGCGCTGCCCGGCGACGAGAGTTTTTACCACACGCTGGCGGCTGGGCTGGACCACAAGCAGCTCGACCAGGACCTGATCACCGGGACTTCGGTATCGCGTGCGCCGGTGGAGTATTACGCGGTGAGTTTTAACTACTCGGCCACCTGGCTCACGGCCACCGGCTCGACCGAACTCACGCTCACGCCGACCCTCAGCCTGCGCGGTCAAGGCAGCGACGACACCGATTTCGGCACGCGGCGCTTCGGCGCCTCCGGCAGTTTTGCCTACCTGCGCGGTGAGCTCGCCCGCACCCAACAACTTCCTTTCGGCTTAGATTTGTACCTGCGCGGTCAGGCCCAAGTGGCGGGGCAACCGTTGATCGACTCCGAGCAGTTCAGCGGTGGCGGTCTCGACACGGTGCGAGGTTATTTCGAGTCCGAAGTGGCGGGCGACGACGCGGTCGCGGGCACCATCGAGCTGCGTTCGCCTCCGCTGTTGCCGCTGTTCAAGGCGACCCGTCTGGGCGACTGGCGCGTGCATGGCTTTGTCGATGCGAGCCAGTTGGTGATCCAGCAGCCGCTGCCAGCGCAAACCGCGCGCTTTAACCTCATCGGCGCGGGCTTCGGCACCCGTCTGAAATTGCGCGACCATTTCTCCGGCTCGCTCGACGCCGGCTGGCCTCTGCTCGACGAGGGGCAGACGACCGCCGGCGATCTGCGGGTGAACTTCTCCCTCGGTGCCAGCTACTGAGCACCGAATTCCGCCCGTCCCTTTTTCAATTTTTAAAAACTTTTCCAACGACATGAAATCGACCTCCTTCACCTTCACACGCCGTCTCCTTCTCGGTGCTGCGCTCTTGCTGGCCGTCAGCCCCGCGCACGCCTGGTGGAACGACGACTGGTCCCTGCGCCGCGAACTCACCGTGGACGCCACCGCGCTCGCCGCCACCGCTCCGGCCGGTGCCGACGCGAACGACGCCCGCCCCGTGCTGGTGCGCCTGCACGATGGCAACTTCCAGTTCGCCCAGGCCGCGGAATCCGGCGCGGACATCCGCTTCGTCTCCGCCGACGAAAAGACCGTGCTCGCCCACCACATCGAGCGCTACGACTCGTTGCTCAACGAGGCGTTTGTGTGGGTCAAAGTCCCCGCGCTCAAGTCCGGGGCCAAGGTGAGCTTCTGGCTCTATTATGGTAACGCTGCGGCTCCGACGGTCGCCGATGCGAAGGCCACCTACGACGAGGCCACGCGGCTGGTTTACCACTT
The DNA here is from genome assembly GCA_024998815.1 of Opitutus sp. Classification (NCBI taxonomy): domain Bacteria; kingdom Pseudomonadati; phylum Verrucomicrobiota; class Opitutia; order Opitutales; family Opitutaceae; genus Opitutus; species Opitutus sp. The sequence continues at coordinate 232,286 of JACEUQ010000003.1, read as the reverse complement.
CGGCGAGACCGGCGCGCCCTTCGACGCCACCCGTAACGTTAACAACGCTGCCAACGCCGGCACACCGGTCGTGGGCTCGTTGATCGGACCCGGTTACCGCCTGATCGGCACCGGCCCGGTGCGTATCCCGGTTTCAGAATCGCTCAAGCGCGCCACCGGCGAGGCTTACACCTGGAGCGCCTGGATCAAGCCGACCGCCGAGGCGGCCCGTGCGGTGATTTTTTCTTGGGGCGACCGCGACAACGGCTTCGAGATCGGGTTGGCCAAGGCCGTGCCGTACTTCGAAGTCCACGACGGCGCCGCCTCGGCCCGCAGCGCGGTGGGCGCGCCCATGGCGCTCGGTGCTTGGAAGCACCTGGCGGTCGTTTCCGCCGACAACGTGACGACGCTGTTGGTTGATGGCGTGGTTTACGCCAAGCTAGACCGCGCGGTGCCCGCGCTCACCGACGTCGCGCTGCTCGGTGCCGACGCCACGGGTGGCAACGGCTTGGTTGGCGAAATCGACGAGCTGCAGATTTCCAACACGGCCCGCAGTTTGGGGTGGGTTAAACTCGCCGCGGTGACCGAGGCGGGTTCGGCTGAGAGCCAGAAGGTGTTCATTTACGGGGCCGAGGAAGCGGCTGGCGGTGGCGGCCACAACGCCACGCTCGAACACGTCATGCTGTTCGGCGACATCGCCAAAAACATGATGTTCGACGGCTGGATTGCGGTGGCCTGCTGCTGCATCATGATGGTGGTCGGCTGGGTGGTGGCGTGGAAGAAATTCGCCTACCTCAAGCGCACCGAAAAAGGCACCGCCGAGTTCCTGCGCCGCTGGAAAACGGTTTCCTCCGACCTGACCGTGATCGACCACGGCGATGCGGCCAACGTGAAGAGCCTGGGCGGCACCGTGGCCGACGAGGAGTTGCAGGAGCTCATGCAGGAGAGCCCGCTTTACCACATTTACCACATCGGCTCGGAGGAGATCCACCAGCGCATTATCAGCAAGCGCGGGTTCAACGGCTTGTCGGGGCGGTCGATCACCGCGATCAAGGCCAGCCTCGACGCCGGTCTCACCCGCGAAGTGCACCGCCTCAACTCGGGTCTGGTGTCGCTCACGATCGGCATCGCCGGCGGGCCTTATGTCGGCCTGATGGGCACGGTGGTGGGCGTGATGATCACCTTCGCGGTCATCGCGAAAACCGGCCAGGTGGAGGTCAACTCGATCGCCCCCGGTATCGCCTCGGCGCTGCTCGCCACGGTGTTCGGCCTGCTGGTGGCCATTCCGGCGCTGTTCCTCTACAGCTTCCTCAATAGCCGCATCAAGGACGCTGTATCCGACATGCAGATCTTCATCGACGAGTTCATCACCAAGATGGCCGAGTTCTATCCGGAACCCGATGCGCGCAATGGCGCCGCTAATAAGCAGGAGAGCGCCGCGCGATGAAGGCCGACGACAGCAAGTCCTACGACGACATCAACGTCACCCCGATGGTGGACCTGTACCTGGTTCTCCTGCTGATCTTCATCATCATGACGACGGCGGGCGTGCAGGGCGTGAAGGTTGACCTGCCCCGGGGCGGTGCCGCGCCCGCGCTCGGCGGACCCAAGAGCAAAGCCATCACGGTGAACAACGAGGGTAAAATCTTCCTGGATACCGTGCCGGTGACGCTCGAGCAGCTCGAACAAAACCTGAACGCGCACAAGACCAAGAGCCCGGATTTCCCTGTGGTCGTGCGAGGCGACCGTGGAACTCAATACCAGGGTATCATGGACGTGCTCGACGTGCTCGGTCGCGTTGGCGTCACCCAAATCGGTCTGGCCACCCAGCCGCCCAAATAACCGCAATGGCGACTGTCTCAAAGAAACGCAAAGGCTCCACCTCCCCGCTCCAGCGCGGGCTGATGGTGGCGGGCGGCTGCGTACTCGTCGGCGGCTTGGTTTACCTCGTTGCCGGTAAAAGCGACGGCGGCAAACGCCGTGCGCCCGCGCCGCAAGTGGTGAATATCACGGTGCCACCGCCTCCGCCACCACCGCCGCCTCCTCCGCGCCCGAAGCCCCCGGAGACGACCCCGCTGCCGGAAACCGCCCAGCAGATGGTTGCCGAGACCGCCGAAGAGCCCACGCCCGCGCCTGCAGCCGCGCCGAGTAACGACGGCCCGCTGGGCACCGGAATCAAAGGCGATGGCGCCGCCGATGGCTTCGGCTTGGGCACCGGCCCGGGCGGCGGCGGCGGCGGGACTGGCACGCGTTTGGCGGCCTCCGGCGGCGGCACGCGCTGGGCGGGGTATTCGGGCACGGTCAAAAAGCGCATCAGCGATGCCATCAGCGCCGACCCGCGCACCCGTTTCGCCGACGGGCGTGTTGAGTTGGGGCTGTGGTTTGATGCGGGCGGCCGCATCACCCGGGTGGCGCTGCGCAAATCCACCCTCGAAGCCGAGGTGGAAGAGGCGATGAAAGCCGACGTGTTGGTGGGCCTGCAAATCCAGCCCCCGCCGAGCGACATGCCCCAGCCCATCTGGATGAGCACCACCCTGCGCCGCGCCAACTGATGTGATGCCCATGAAACGGATAAACCAACAGAAGGCCTGGGCCGACGCCGCATGCATTGGAAGTAGCGCAGACTTCCAGTCTGCATTGGCTTGGGAGAGTAGCGCAGACTTCCAGTCTGCTCCGAAACAACCAACACCGTTTAGCCGCGAAAGAAAGCAAGGAACGCAAAGACCGATCCGACTGTTTTCTATGCGTTCTCTGCGCTCTTTCGCGGCCAAAAGGATCGCTGCTGAGACTGAATACACCGAGGCAGACTTCCAGTCTGCATTGGCTTGGGAGAGTAGCGCAGACTTCCAGTCTGCTCCGAAACAACCAAGGCAGTTTAGCCGCGAAAGAACGCAAGGAACGCAAAGAGACCAATCCGCCTGTATTGCTATGCGTTCTCTGCGCTCTTTCGCGGGCAAAGGGATCGCTGCTGAGACTGAATACACCGAGGCAGACTGGAAGTCTGCGCTACTTTCTGCTCCGAAACAACCAAGGCCGTTTAGCCGCGAAAGAACGCAAGGAACGCAAAGAGACCAATCCGCCTGTATTGCTATGCGTTCTCTGCGCTCTTTCGCGGCCAAAAGGATCGCTGCTGAGACTAAATACACCGAGGCAGACTGGAAGTCTGCGCTACTTTCTGCTCCGAAACAACCAAGGCAGTTTAGCCGCGAAAGAACGCAAGGAACGCAAAGAGACCAATCCGCCTGTATTGCTATGCGTTCTCTGCGCTCTTTCGCGGCCAAAAGGATCGCTGCTGAGACTAAATACACCGAGGCAGACTGGAAGTCTGCGCTACTTTTCGCGCCGAACCAACCAAGGCAGTTTAGCCGCGAAAGAACGCAAGGAACGCAAAGATACCAATCCGCCTGTATTGCTATGCGTTCTCTGCGTTCTTTCGCGGCCAAACGGATCGCTGCTGAGACTGAATACACCGAGGCAGACTGGAAGTCTGCGCTACTTTCTGCTCCGAACCAACCAACACCGTTTAGCCGCGAAAGAACGCAAGGAACGCAAAGAGACCAATCCGCCTGTATTGCTATGCGTTCTCTGCGCTCTTTCGCGGCCAAACGGATCGCTGCTGAGACGGAAGTCACCGAGGCAGACTGGAAGTCTGCGCTACTTTCTGCTCCGAAACAACCAAGGCAGTTTAGCCGCAAAAGAACGCAAGGAGCGCAAAGAGACCAATCCGCCTGTATTGCTATGCGTTCTCTGCGTTCTTTCGCGGCCAAACGGATCGCTGCTGAGACTGAATACACCGAGGCAGACTGGAAGTCTGCGATACTTTTCGCGCCGAGACAGTCCGCACGCAGGTGAATTCTTTCTCGGCCGTTTAAATCAATTTTTTAGCTCAATTTTTTCAACGAACCATGTCCGCATCTCTTAAAAATAAACGCCGCCGCTCGGTAGCTTCTTTGGCCGCCGTCTGCTGCACGCTGGCGGCAACGGCCGCCCTGCACGGCCAGACCGCCGAATCGCAGCCCGCCCCGCTGCCGGGAATCCCGACGGCACCCACGGCCAACGTGACGATTAACCTGATCCGCCTGATGGTGGAGCAGAAGCTGTTGCCCGCCGAGGCCGCCGCGAAGTTGATCGCCCAAGCCGAGGCCGAGGCCGCGCAGGCCAGCGCCGCCCTCGCCGCCGCTGCCGCGCCCAAACCCGCCCCGGCCGCCAGCGAGCTCGCCGCGTCGGCTCCGGCGGGCGCTCCCGGCACGGTGCGTGTGACCTACATCCCGCCGCACGTGCGCCGCCAGATGGTCGAGGAAGTCCGCGCCGAAGTGATGAGCCAAGCCGTCGACGAACGCTGGGCCGACCCGCAGGCGCTGCCCGAGTGGGCCACCCGCTGGAAGTTCAACGGTGACATTCGCCTGCGTTATGAGGCCGTCGCCTTCCCCTCGGGCAACGACACCTCGGGCACTTTTTTGAACTTCACCTCGCTCAATAACGGTAAGGGATTCCAGTCCAATACCTCCGCCACCCCAGACGAGCTGGTTCCTTTTCTCAACGTGGACCAAGACCGTGAACGGCCGCGCCTGCGTGCCCGTTTCGGCACCGACGTGAACTTGGAGGAGGGTTTCACCACCGGAATCCGGCTGGCCACGGGTGAAAGCAATTCACCGATCTCCCAGAACCAAACCCTCGGCGGTGGCACCGGCAATTTCAGTAAGTACTCGGTGTGGATTGATCGCGCCTACCTGCGCCACGACGCCACGGTATCCGATACCCTGCTGACCACCTCCTTGGGCCGATTGAACAATCCGTTCTTCGGCACCCCGATGATCTGGTCCAACGACCTCGGTTTCGACGGCGCGATGGTTCAAGCGCGCCACCGGGCCAGCGAGAGCTTCACGCATTTCGGCACCGCTGGCCTGTTCCCGGTTTACAACACCGCTTTCGACCTCTCCACCAACCAGTCCACTAAAACTGCCAGTGCTGACAAGTGGCTCTACGCCGTCCAGGGCGGCACCGAGTGGAAGATCAACAAGGACTTCGAAGCCAAGTTCGGCCTCGCTTACTACCACTTCCAAAATATCGAGGGTAAAGTTTCCAGCCCGACTAACGGAGAAGCCAACAGCGCCGGTGACACCGATGGCAGTCGCACGCTCTTCACGCAAAAGGGCAATACCATGATGGAGGTGCGCAACCTCACAGCCCCTTCTGTCAGCACGAACAAGCAGTACCAGTACTACGGTCTAGCCACGCCCTTTCGCGAGATCGCCCTCACTGGGCGCCTTGACTACAACCATTTCGATCCGATCCAGATCTCGTTGATTGGCGAGGTGGTGAAAAACATCGCCTTGGATAAGGCCGAGGCAGCGGCCTTAGACTTGGAAACTTCCAATCAATTCAAAGGCGGCGATCTTGGTTTCTACACCGCAGTTCAGGTCGGCCACGCCGCCCTAGCCCAGCGCTGGGATTGGAATGTGAGCCTCGGCTACCGCTATGTGCAGACCGACGCGGTGGTGGACGGGTTTGCCGACTCCGACTTCGGCGGCGGCGGCACCAACGTCAAGGGCTTCACGCTCGGTGGTAATTTTGCACTCTCCAGCCGCGTTTGGATCGGCGCACGCCTGATGAGTTCCGACCAGGTCGATGGACCGACCTACAAAAACGAAACCCTGCAATTCGACATCAACGGCCGCTTCTAATCCCATGACACGTTTCCTTTCACTCACCTTGTTGGCCGGGCTTGTGGCCACGGTTGGCAGCCTCAGCGCTCAAGAAGCCGCCTCACCCGAGGCCCGCCTGCGCGAGACGCTCCGCGCCACCACGCTGCAACTGCGCACCGCCCAGAACGACCTCTCCGCCGCGCAAGCCGCCCGCGATGCCCTCGCCAGCGAAAAAACTGCGGTCGAAGCGGAGTTGGCTAAACTCCAAAAGCAGCTCGTCGCCGATCGCCTCGATAACGACAAAACCATCGCGGGTCAAAAAGCTGTCGCCGCCGCCCAGGCTGCGGATCTCAGCGCCACCCGCGCCGAGCTGGAAAAGACCCGCGCCTCCCTCGCCAAGGTCGTTGACTATGCCCGCAAAACCGAGACCGAGCGCAACGCGCTGACCTCCCGGGTCGCACAGTTGGAAACTCAAGGAGAGGACCAGATCAGCCGTAACATCGCCTTGTACGAGTTGAGCAACGAGATCCTGAACCGCTACGCCAAGTTCGGGCTCGGCCAGGCCATCATCGCCCGCGAGCCGTTCATCGGCACCACGCGCGTGAAATTGGAAAACCAGGTGCAGGACTACGGTGATAGGATCCGCGCCATGCGTATCAAGACGGCCGCCGTCGCTCCCGTGGAAACCACCGCCAATCCGTAAACCACCGTTCGCCTCCTTCCCACGCCGACACCCGTCTGCCGTGCTCCGCCTCCCTCGATCTAGCCGTCTGTTTTAACTGCTTCCGCCATGTCTCGTTCGCTTCCCATGCCGTCCACCGCTCGTTTTGTCCTCACGTCGATCACGGCGGCGGCGGTTTTTTATGCCCCCACCACGGCCTTCGCCGGGTCTTCGGGCGGTACGCGTGCAGCGGTGCAGCACTACATCGCGATTCAGGGCAGCGCGGGGGCTGCAACCGGTACTGAGGCTGGAACGGCCGCATCCAGCGCCGGTTCGCAGGCAGGGGTGCTTGCGACCCAGGCTCGCTCCAGCGTTGCCCGCTATCTCGAGCAGCGTCAGTCCATGCAGGCGCTCCAATCCGCCGCGCGTGCAGCAGCCCAGGCAGCAGCTTCCAATGTGCCCAACGGTCTTGGCGCAGGCGGCCTGTTGGTCGCCCCCGGCGCCACCGTCGGCTCGGCGTTGTGGACCGGTGCCCAGTTGCCCACTCAACAGGTGGCGGTCGGCCTCACCACCGTGACCGTCGAACAGAATGACGCCAAGGCGATGCTCACCTGGCAGAACTTCAACATCGGCCGCGAAACCAAACTGCGTTTTAACCAAGGCGGCGGCGACTGGATCGCGTTTAACCAAATCGTCGATCCGTCGGCCAACCCAACCCGCATCCTCGGCTCCATCGAGGCGCCCGGTCAGGTTTATGTCATCAACCCCAACGGCGTGATTTTTCACGGTACCGCGCAGGTGAACACCCGCACGCTGGTCGCCTCCTCGCTGCCGCTTAACACCAGCTTGGTCGCCCGCGGTGTAACCAACAATCCCGACGGCCAATTCCTGTTTTCCGGTTTGGCCGCGCCCGCCGGTGCCCAGACCAATGCCTTCACCCCGCCCGCGCCGCTGGCCGCAAACAACCGCTACGGCGATGTGCTGGTCGAGGCGGGCGCGATCCTCAACTCGCCCACCAGTGCCGACAAATCCGGTGGCCGCGTCGCCCTCATCGGGCCCAATGTCACCCACGCCGGTTCGATCTCCACGCCTGATGGCCAAACGATCATCGCCGCCGGTCTGCAGGTCGGTTTGGAGGCCAGCGCGGACGCGTCCTTGCGCGGTTTGCTGCCGAGTGTCGGCTCGGTGGGCGATTATGCCGGCACCGTTCTCAACACCGGCCAAATCGACGCGCCCCGGGGTGCCGTGACCGTGATCGGCAAAAACATTAACCAATCCGGCCTGATCGGGTCGACGACCTCGGTTTCGCGTAACGGCCGCATCGACCTGCTCGCCCAGTATGACGCGGTGCCGGTCGGTGATTTCGCCGCATTGCCCGACTTTTTCGCCTCGTCCACGGGTCTGGTAACGTTGGGTGCGGGTAGCAGCACTTCGATTCTGCCCGAGACCAGTAGCAGCGAAAAGGCTGTGGGTGCCGCGCTCGGGATCGGCTCCCAGATCAACTTGCGCGGTCTCGCTCTCCACATGGAGTCCGATGCTTCGGTTTTCGCTCCGTCTGCCGCCGTGAATTTTGACGCCGGGCGCTGGAAGCCCGGCCACATCGGGCTCGGTTCCGCTCAGGCCAAGGCCTTGTTCGTGTATCCGGACGGCCAGATCTATTTGGACTCCGGCGCGTCGATCAACGTCGCCGGTTCCACCGGAGTGACCGCTTCGGTGGCCGACAACATCATCGAGGCCAAACTTATGGGGTCTGAGTTAGCCGATTCGCCGCTCCAGCGCCTCGGCAGCCTCAAGGGCGAAACCATCCGCTTCGATGTGCTGCAGACGGGTACCTTTAACGGTGTGAACTGGGTGGGCACGCCGCTCGCCGATGTCTCTGAATATGTGAACAACATCCAGCGCACCGTGGGCCAGCTCACCACGGGCGGCGGCACGGTCAACTTCACAGCGGGCGATTCCGTAGTGGTGCGCTCCGGTGCATCCATCGACGTCTCGGGCGGTTACATCGACTATGCCGGGGCCAAGGTTGAAACGACCAAGGTGATTTATAAGGGGCGTTACGTGGACATTGCGCAGGCAACACCGGACCTCGTTTACGAAGGCATCTACAACGGCGTGTTCACCCCCGTCACCAATACGGCCAAATGGGGTGAGGCGGCGGCTACCTCGCAGCAGAGCCGCAGCCGGCTTTTTACCGAGCGCTTCGAGCCCGGATACATTCAGGGCGGCGATGCCGGTACGCTCAACATTCAGGCCGCCTCGGTTGCGCTGGATGGCACGTTGACGGGTAAATCGGTCAGTGGCGTGCGCCAGCGGACCACCCCGGCCCAGTCGGGCGGGTTCTCGCTGAGTTTCCAAAACCAAGTGGCCAATGCGGAGGCCACCAATGGGTTTCTTGCCCAGACACCGCGCCCACCCGCGTTGACCTTTACGAAGGCTGCGGGCGCAGGCGCGCCGCCGGCGTTTTCAATCGATGCCACGGGATTGCCCGCCGACATCGGCACCGAGCGCATGTCCAGCGTGGTGCTCTCACCCGAGCTGGTGAGCAAATCCGGCTTTGGCCGTATCACGGTCGACAACCGTGATGGCAATGTGGTGGTCGCTGCCGATGGCGGTCTGGCGCTGCCCGCAGGCGGACAGCTTACCTTAACCGGTAAAAACGTGCTCGTGCTGGCCGACCTGTCGGCGCCGGGCGGCAAGATCGCGCTCACCGCCAACGGGGTTTCCCACGACGAGAGTAACACCTCGGACTTGTTGGGCACCGCACCGGTGTTGGGCGAGAATCGCGGCCTGTTACACGTGGCCTCCGGGGTTACGGTGAGTGCGGCCGGTGTGATCCAAAACGATGCAGTGGGCAGCGCCGAAGATCCGCTGGTGACCAAAGGCGGCACGGTTACGCTGACGGGGTTTGGCTTGGATTTGGAGAGCGGCTCCACGCTCGATGTCTCGGGCGGGGTGTATGCCACGTCGGGGGCGCGTTTGGCCTATGGCAACGGCGGCACGCTGAGCCTGTTCTCGGGCCGCGATGCGACCGAACCCACGGTTCTCGGAGGTTACCTCAATCTAGGCGCAACGCTGAAGGGTTTTTCCGGTGCCAAGGGCGGCTCGCTGGTGCTGATGGCACCCGCGTTGCACATTGGCGGAGGCACGGCGGCGTCCAACGCCACGGTGCTGGACCCTGAATTCTTCCAAACGGGCGGGTTTACCTCGTTTGACCTGCGAGGAATCGGTGGCGTGGCTGATGCTGCCCTGGATCAATACACTTCGGCGGTGCGGGTGAGCGCAGGCACGGTGATCGCGCCCCGGGCTTCGTCCTACTTCGTGCAGGCTGATGCTAATTCAACCGAGCGACTCGGCTTTGGCGTGGGCCTTCTCGACGTCGGCCAGCGCAGCCCCACCAGCCTGAGCCTGACGGCACTGGGCAGTCGCGATGCGTTTAATCTGCATCCGATTCGGGGCGACCTGGCGGTGCGCGGCGACCTCGTTGTTGAGGCGGGCGCTTCGATCACGACCGATCCTGCGGCGAAAATTTCGCTCAGCGGCGACACCGTTTATCTACAAGGCAGTTTGGTGGCCCGCGGTGGGGTGATTAGCTTAAAGGCGGGTAGCGATTCCAATAAGCTGTTCCCCGTGACGAATGACTTACAGCCGCAGACCACGCTCTTCGTGGACTCCGGCGCCCGCATCGACGCCTCGGGTGTGACCGTGCGCCAACCCGACAGCAGCGGGCGCGGCCTGCGTCTCGGCAAGGTGTTGGCCGGTGGCACCGTCAGTCTCACGGGCAACATTGCGGCCGCGCCCGGCGCAGTCATCGACGTGTCCGGTGCAAGCGATACGCTCGATTTGAACCCGGTGTTTTCCGGCCGCGCCTCCCGTTTGGGTGGATTTTCGACCACCCCGACTCAAGTCGACTCAGCCGGCGGCACGCTCACGCTGAGCGGCGGCCAACTATTGATCACCGAAGCCACTTTGCGCGGAGCGTCGGGCGGGGCTTCGGCCGAGGGCGGTAAACTGGTGGTAGGCTCGGGCATTTATCGGTCACCACTGGACACCAACGCGGTGACTCCCGATGAAGTCAGCCTGATCGTGACCCAGTCGACGCCCGCGGAGGATGATTATGATACCGGTCGAGGTAACTTTGCGGTAGATGATTTCACGGCGGGTGGTTTCGATTCGTTGTACCTGCGCGGCGTGGTGCGCTTTGACGGTCCGGTTTCGATCAGCGCCGCCCGCGAATTGAGCGTGGCCAGCGGCGGTGTGTTGTACGGTGACGCAGCGGTGGTCCTCAGTGCCGCCCGTGTGTCGCTCGGCACCGATTTGGTTAAACCGAAGCTCGCCGAGCAGGATGAGCTCCGGGCGTTTAATCTAAACAATGATCCCTACGACGTTGCGCCGGTTTTTGGTACGGGCCGTCTTACGATCAACGCCAGCCAGCTCATCGACGTGGGTAACCTGTCGTTACAGAGCTTCGGTGTGGCAGAGCTGCTTGCGCCCAAGGGCGATATTCGGGGCAGCGGTACGCTCGATGTGGCGGGTTCGCTCAACCTGACTGCGGCGCAAATTTATCCGCCCACCGCCTCCGTGTTTTCGCTGCACGCCTATAATTATGCGGGCGGCACGGGCTCGATCACGGTATCGGCCGGCGCCACGGCACCCGCGCTCCCTCTTTCGGCCGGCGGTACGCTCAACCTGCACGCCAACACCATCAACCAAAACGGCGTGCTGCGCGTGCCCCTCGGTGTGATCAATTTGGGTTGGAACGGCACCGGCACCGCGCCGGTTGATTTAATGACCGGCCAAGCTGTACCGGTGGCCAGCCAGGTTTCGCTCGGCGCGGGCAGCGAGACGTCGGTGTCGGCCATCGACGCCCGCACCGGCCAAGCGGTGATCGTGCCCTACGGCGCGTACGCCAACGGTATTTCGTGGGTGGACCCGCAAGGCCGCGACGTGAGCACCTTGGGGCCGGTGGCCAAACAGGTGAACCTATCCGCCGCCACGGTCAGCAGCGCGGCGGGCGCGCAGGTGGATCTGAACGGCGGCGGCGACCTCCAGGTGGCGAATTTTAAAAAGGGCAACGGCGGCCACACCGACCACCTGGCCTCGACCGGCAGTTTCGCCTTGATGCCCAGTTACAAGGCGGAATTCGCGCCCTTTGCGGCCTACAACGACAGCACCTTTGGCCAGGCGTTGTTGGGCAGCGACATGGGCTACGTTAACTCGACCCTCGCGCTCGGTGATCGCATCTACCTCGACGGCGGATCAGGTCTCGCCGCCGGCTCGTACACCCTGCTGCCCGCACGTTACGCGACGCTGCCGGGAGCTTTTCTGGTGACCCCCAAGTCCGGCTCGCCGTTCGCAACCGCTGCGGTGCAACCCGACCAGTCGGTGCTGGTGTCGGGTTTCCGGTTCAACTCCAACGGCACGACCTCCTCGGCGACTCCCTTGCGCAGCCTGTTCGAGGTCGCGGCTTCCGATGTGGTGGCCAAACGCGCTTTTTATAATACCGCCCTGGGCTCCGAATTTTTCAAAGCCAGTGCGGCGCGTAACTCCGCCTCAGTGCCGCGTCTCTCGCTCGATGCCGGTCAACTGGTGTTCAGCGCCACGCTGGCGATGAATTTGCAGGGTAGCATCACGGCGTTGGCCGCCACCGGCGGACGAGGTGGTCAGGTCGATATCAACAGCCCCGTGGACATCCGTATCGGCGGCGCCTCAACCTCAGCGCTGCCCGGCGAGCTTTTGCTTGATGCCAGCCGCTTGAGTGCGTTTTCCGGAGCCAGTTTGTTGGTTGGTGGTAAACGTGAAACCACGGCAAAGGGTACGCAAATCGAGGTGGCCACGGGGGTAATCACGGTCGACAACGCCGGGACGCCGCTCGCGGGGGCCGAGATCATTCTTGCGGCCAAGAACAACCTGACGGTTGGCGCGGGGGCGGTTATCCGCCAAGAAGGCACCCTTGGGGCTGCGGGAGCGCAGGATTTGGTGCTCGGTGATGCAGCGGTTGTCGGCAGTGGCGACGGCGCGCTGGTGCGCGTGACCAGCGATAGCCAAGCGGGTGTGACCCGCGCCGGCGTGAGCGCCGCTTCAACGGCGAGTTTGGTGATCGCTGCGGGCGCGAGCCTCGACGGCGGAGCCGGTCTGACGCTGGATACCACGGGCACCAATCAGATCGACTCGACGGCGGGCCTGCGGGCCGAGGCTCTCGCGCTGAGCAGTGGGCGCATCAGCCTGCAACTCGACGAGCCCGGTACGCTCGCGGCTAACCCTGGTTTGGTGCTCACCAGCGGCGTACTGGATGGGTTGCAGGTTTCCAGCAACCGCTTGGCCCTGTTGAGCTATTCCAGCATCGATATTTACGGCACGGGCCGGGTCGGTTCCGACACCTTTTCCCAGCTCACTTTGCGCGCACCTGCGCTGCGTGGCTTTAACAACGGCGGAGGCACCGCGACGTTCCAGGCCCAATCGATCCAGCTCGATGGTGGCGCGGGTGGAACGGCACCGGCCGCCGTGGCCGCCGACAGTGGAACCCTGGTGTTCGACGCCCGCTCGCTGCGCCTCGACGCGGGCCAGATGAACGTTTCGCAGTTCGGGCAACTCACTTTATCCGCCAGCGACCGCCTGCTCATGGCCGGCCAAGGCGGCCTCACCGCCACCGGCTCGGTTACGGTGGAAACCCCGCTCATCACCGCCGAAACCGCCGCTGTGCAGCAACTCAACGCGGGCGGTCGTCTCACGTTGGCCAACCCGACCTCGGGCGTGGCGAGCACTCCGGCCTCGGGCTTAGGAGCAAAATTATCCTTCACCGGCGGCACGGGCGTTACGGTGGACACGGCTATTAAGCTTCCGAGCGGCGCACTCGCGCTGCAAGCCACCACGGGCGATCTGGTCATCGGTGAAAGCGGCGCGGCCCGCCTCGACGTGGGTGGCACCAGCCTGAGCCTGCTCAATACGCTGCATTACACCGACGCCGGTTCTATCCGGCTCGGCGCGGGTTCGGGCGATGTACGTATCGGCAGCCAGGGCATCATTGCCGTCTCGGCTGCGGCCGCTGCCGGTGACGCCGGAAGTATCGAAGTATCGGCTGCTAATGGCCGTTTCACCTCCACCGGTTCGCTCTTGGGCGCAGCCGGGGCGAAGGGGCTCGGCGGGCGTTTTTCGGATGATGTTGGCAGTCTGGCGGGCGGCAGTCTCGCGGCGTTGGACCAGATCTTGAATGCGGGAGGCTTTGACGTTTCTCGCACTCACCGCATCCGCACGGGCGACGTGGAGCTCGACGGTCTGGCGGTTGCCCGTTCCTATAAAGTGATCGCCGACACCGGCGCGCTCACCGTGACCGGCACCGTGGACGCCTCCGGGAAAACGGGCGGGTTAATTAACCTCTCTGCTAACGGTGATCTGACTGTGGCCAACGGTGCGCTACTCGATGTTTCGGCTGAAACGTTCGACAGCGCCGGTAAGGGCGGCTCGATCAAGCTGGCGGCCGGTTCTTCGCAGGCTGGCGTGGCCAACACCGCCGCCTCGCTCACCTTGGCGGCGGGGGCGACCTTGGACCTCTCGGTTGACGCCTCAAATGAGCTAACCGACGCCGGCTTGGGCCGCGCCACGGGCGCGCTCCACCTGCGCGCCCCGCGCACGCTGGCCGGCACGGATCTGGCGGTGAACCCGCTGGCTGCGACGATTGTCGATGCCTCCCGCGTCACCCTCGAAGGTTTTAAAGTGCGCGACCTCACGCCGGGCTCCGGCACCAGCGCGACCATCACCAGCACGGTGCGCACCTCGGTGCTGGCCGAGGCGACGACCTTCGGCGACGCCACCGCCGCGATTCTGGCCCGCGTCAGCGGCACGGCGGAAGCCGGCACGGTGCATGTGTTACCCGGCATCGAGATTGTTAATCGCACGGGTGACCTGACGCTCGACGGCATTTGGGATTTGTCGACGTCCCGCTTTGGCCCCGCCACGAGCTTCGCCCAGCGCGAGCCAGGCGTGCTGACGCTGCGCGCTCAAGGCAACATCAGCCTGCCCTACGTTAGCTCGGCCTCCGCCTCGTTGAGCGACGGTTTCGGCACCGGCACCAGTGCGCTTACCACCACGACCGCGCTCTGGAACGCCCCGCTGCTGGCGGCCGGCAGCCGCTCGTGGAGTTACAACCTCGTAGCCGGTTCCGACCTCGGCTCGGCCGGCCTGCTAACGGTGCTCGCCGCCGATACGGCCAGCCCGACGAAGGGATCGTTCCTGTTGGGCGCAGGTGCACCGGCATTTGCGACTACGATCGACACCCGCCAGGCGACCAACGGCGTGACGCAGTTTTACCAAGTCGTGCGCACCGGCACCGGCGATATCGACATCGCCGCGCGCGGTGACATCGAGCTGCGCAACAACCTGGCGACGATCTACACCGTCGGCACCCAGGCTGCTGCGATGGCTGATTTCGATGTGCCCAACGCCAGTTACAACACCGCGTCCACGGACCTGGGCGCGCGGCAGTACTCCACCGCCGCCGGCTACGTTGCCCACTACAGCCACAGCGGCGGCAACGTCGGGCTGTTTGCCCAGAACGATATTTTCCGCACGGTCGCCGGGCTCATCGACTCCAGCAAGCAGATGCCCACCTCGTGGCTCTCGCGGCGCGGCAACGTTGATCAAACCACCGGTGGATTCTCCGCCTATGAGAATTCCACGGCCAACGGCCCCAGGACCCAGCGTAACTCGACGAGCTGGTGGGTGGATTTCAACAACTTCTTCGAGGGCGTCGGTGCCCTCGGTGGCGGCAATGTGAACGTCACCGCCGGTTCCGATGTGGTGAACATCGACGCGGTCGCCCCGACCAATGCGCGCATGCCCTTCGGCACGCCCGATGCCAGCAAGCTGCTCGAACTCGGTGGCGGCGACGTCGAGGTACGTGCGGGCGGTAATATTGATGGCGGTGTGTATTATGTGGAGCGCGGTCGCGGCACGCTCGCGGCGGGCGGCGACATCACCACCAACCACACCCGCACCAGCCTCAAGGTGGCCGACTACACCAGCACCACCTCGACCGCTAGCTCGACCTGGCTGCCGACCACCCTGTTCCTCGGCAAGGGTACCTTCGACCTCAGCGCGGGTGGCGACCTCACCCTCGGCAATGTGGCCAACCCCTTCCTGCTGCCCGGCGGCATCAACAACAGCTACTTCCTGAAGAGCTATTTCAGTACCTACGCGGCCGACAGCGGCGTCGATGCCTTTGCGCTCACTGGCGACCTCACGTTGCGCTCGCGCAACCCGTCCATCGACGGCGGCTCGCTCTACGATTGGTACAACAACGTCCTGCGCCGTAACAAAGCCATCCCGGTATCAACTCTCGCGGGCAAAAACCAGCCGTGGCTGCGCCTCTACGAAACCGATATGACCGAGTTTGCCACCGTAGCCACCCTGATGCCGGGGCGTCTCGATGCCTTCGCCGCCAACGGCGACATTAACCTCGTCGGTGTGTTTAACTTCCTGCCGTCCGCCCAAGGCGGATTGCAACTGACCGCCGCCGAATCGCTCAACGGCCTTCAAGCCGTGGGTTATAACCGCAACACGCGGCTCAACGAATGGGCCAGCGCCGTGGTTAACTTCTCCGACGCCAACCCGGCTCTGTTGCCTTCGGTTGCCACACCCTTGTCGGTGTCCTTCGCCGGCATTTCCAACAGCGCGCTGGTTAACACCGTCACCCGTACCACCGCCGATTTATCGCTCGTGAATGCAGTGTTCGCCGAGTCCGGTTCCTACACCGGTGATGTGTATGGACGCATCCAGACCAAACAAAACCTGCACGCCACCCACTCCGTTCACGCCCTAGCCACGGAGCCGGTGCGGTTCACCGCCGGCAGCGGCGACATCTCGGGGCTCACGCTGTTCTCCGCGAAAAAAAGCGAGGTTCGGGCCGGCCGCGACATTTCCGATGTTGCCCTGTACCTGCAAAATCTGGCGACCACCGACGTGAGTGTGGTGTCGGCTGGCCGCGACCTGTTGCTCTACAACCCGTCGTCGCAGTTGCGGACGCTTGCGGTGACGGCGGGCAACAGCCTGCTTGGCACCAGTGCACGCGGCCCGGTGCCTGCCAGTGGCAATCCCACGGCGGGTGACCTGCAAATCGGCGGCGGCGGCACGCTCTCGGTGCAGGCCGGGCGCGATATCGATTTCGGTGCCACCTTGCCGGCTGACGACGGCATCAGCGGCGGACTCAAATCGCCCGGTGACGGCACTGCGGTCGGTCTCACCAGCATCGGTAACGCCCGCAACCTGAACCTGCCCGACGCGGGGGCCGATGTGGTGATCGGCGTGGGTGTGGGCGACGGCTCGCGGATCGACCGCGCCGCCTTCGACACCGCCTTCCTTAACCCGGCGACTGCCGGGGCCAACGCCACGCGTTACCTGCCGGTGCTCGCCGGGCTCCTCGGCCTGACCGGGGCCGACGACGCCACGGTGTTCGCGGCTTATTCCAATTTCCCGTCCGATGTTCGTGCACAGGTAACCTCGGCCATGTTCAACCAGGTGTTGCGCGACGCCGGACGGGATCACAATGACTCCAGCTCCGCTGGTTTTGGCAGCTACGACGCCGGTTTTGCCGCCATCGCGGCGCTCTTCCCGGGCACCGCGTGGCAGGGCGACCTGCGGTTGTCTTCGCGGGTGTTAACCACCTCCGCCGGTGGTGACATCACGGTGTTCGCCCCGGGTGGCGGCATTAATTTGGGCAACGAAATCACCGCCTCGCAGACCCCGCCCGGTATCATCACCGAGCGCGGTGGCGACATCTCGCTGTTTACTCACAACGACGTGGACATCGGTTCGCAGCGCATTTTCACCCTGCGCGGCGGCGACATTATGATCTGGTCGTCCACCGGTGACATCGCGGCGGGTTCGTCCTCGACCACGGTGCAATCCGCCTCGCCCACCCGCGTTCTCATCGACCCTCAGACGGGTGACGTGAAGACCGACCTCGCCGGTTTGGCCACGGGCGGTGGCATCGGCGTGTTGGCGGCGGTTGAAGGGGTGGCGGCTGGCGACGTGGACCTGATCGCGCCGGTGGGCACGATTGACGCGGGCGACGCCGGTATCCGCTCGTTGGGCAACATCAGCATTGCGGCGCTCACGGTGTTAAATGCCGCAAACATATCCGCCGGTGGCACGACCAGCGGAACGCCGCCGGCGGCGGCGCCTGCGGTTTCGGTCGGAACGGCCACGGCCTCGCCGGATACGGGGGCGAGTTCCACTGTTGCAGAGGTAGCGCAAGCGGGCAGGGGGGCGGCCCAAGTGGCGAAGACCCCGTCCTTTGTTAACATTGAAGTGATGGGTTACGGCGGCGGTGACGGTGAGCAGGATAAGGAGAAGGACAAAACCGCCGACGGCGTCTGAGTGCCGAAAAAGTAGCGCAGACTTCCAGTCTGCTCCGAGACAGGCCAAGGCAGGTTAGCCGCAAAGGAACGCAAAGAGCGCAAAGACCGATCCGATCTGATTTTCTATGCGATCTCTGCGATCTTTCGCGGCCAAACTGCCCGGGTTACGGCCGGAAAAAGTAGCGCAGACTTCCAGTCTGCTCCGAGACAGGCCAAGGCAGTTTGCCGCAAAGGAACGCAAAGAGCGCAAAGCCCGATCCGATCTGATTTTCTATGCGATCTCTGCGATCTTTCGCGGCTAAAATGCCTGGGTTACGGCCGAAAAAGTAGCGCAGACTTCCAGTCTGCTCCGAGACAGGCCAAGGCAGTTTGCCGCAAAGGAACGCAAAGGAGCGCAAAAGCCCGATCCGATCTGATTTTCTATGCGATCTCTGCGATCATTCGCGGCCAAAACTCCTGGATTACGGCCGGAAAAAGTAGCGCAGACTTCCAGTCTGCTCCGGACCCTTTGGCGGCAAATTGCCTTGGGGCGTTTAAGGGAAGGTGTCGTGAAGCCGCCTGTGGTTTTTGTTAAGATCATGTTACGGAGTGAATAAAGGTTGGCCCACGCAGGCACTTGACTGCATCCACCACCACAAACGTCTCCGGTCAATTCACTTTTGGTTTACTCAAACGCACATGAACTTACGTCCATTCCCCCTTTATTTCAGCCTCCTGGTGGGAGCCTGCTCACTCGCCGCGATCGCTTCTGGGCAAGCCCATGCAGCTGCCGCCAGCTTCGGCATCAACCACCCTAATCCTAGCTAACTACGACCAGCCCCTTTAACATTCGGAGTCTATAAATGACTTCCTTAAAGTACACCATTGGACACCAATAATATGACCGCCCTGATTAATCCTCGCGCACACGTTAGTCTACAGCACCCGCCATTTCTTTCCCGGCGCGCCTTTGCTTTTGCCGCTATCGCTCAACTCCTGCTTTTAGGTGCGCACGCCGATGTCACCTTCTCCGGCCCCAACGCTAGCCCAAGCCTGACCGGCAGCAGCCAAACCTTCTCAGGTGAGACCATATTTAGTCAGACCCTTAGTTTTCGATACGAGGACGATAGTACTTCTGAGGTTGGTTATTGGGATGGGGAATCCTTAAGCGGGACCTATAGTTATTTTGGGGATGGGGATTTTTCTAGGGGGTTTTTGCTCAACACAGAGGGTCTTTTCGGGAGCAAGGACGATCTCTATAGAGCTAATGTTGACCTTATTTACAGAGTTTCTGCGGATGGATATTTAGTCGGTTCACTACCAAACGGATTAGATTCTTCCAGTGCCGGTTTATACGGGTCCGGTTCAAGTGCAGGCACATGGTATTCTATTGCTGCATACGATCCGTTTTCGTTCTCACTTTCCGCTCGATCGGATTCGGGGTCGTCGGGAGCAGATTGGATTTTTAGAACCCAACTTAATACCTCAACTACATTACCCGGGGTTAGTTTTTATGTTGATGCCAGTACGGGGGTAGCCTCGGGCACAATCGCTGTTTCGCCGCCTTTCTACACGTGGTACAAATCTACCTCGCTACCCAGCACCAGTAAAACTAGGCGAATAAATCGGCTAAGCACTTTGCAGACCCGTAGCATCCCTGCGATGAGCCTAGGTGGGAGCAGCAATGTCCTCGCGCTTTATGGTACCGCATCTACCACCGTTCCAACCATTGAGCTGAATCCCACAGCTGGCACCATCAAGCTTAAAAACGTCACCATTCAACCCTCCGGCACCGCCAGCCGTACCTTCACCCTGCCCGATAATACAGGTACTATTCTCACCACAAGTTCCTCACTCGACGTCAACAAGCTGTCAAGTGTAGTGCCCACAACTAAACTGCCCACCACCGTCACTTACTTGGGGGCAACAGTAGAACTGAATTCATCCGAGGTGTCCGGCAACCTGCCTTGGTCGAGACTTTCTAGTACCCCGACCACCATCGCTGGCTATGGCATCTACGATGCCGCGATTCCAGGTGCCGCGACGGTTCAGGGCCCTACTACGTTGAAAGGCGCGGTCACCATGACCGCACCCGTTACCGTGAGCAATGTCCTGCGTATTGCACCCGCAGGAGACCTCGACATGGGGGATTTTAAGACAGGTACAGCCGTTGTTTATATACCGTAGTTCTTGTTCAAATTCCGTCGACTCGCCCGCACTCGTCTCTACACGTGAAATCTATCTGTTTGTTGCACGGTTCTCTTTTGGTGGTGCTCGGCCTATCCCAGCATCTAGAGCTTCAGGCCGGACCTGTTCCGGCCAACAAACCCGCCGCCTATCCGGCTTGGTGGTTCGAGCGCGACGTCATTAAACGCCTCCCTGCCGCCGCCAACAAATCCGTCACTGATTGGCTGACGGATTACCCTAAGGCCGACGACTATGCCGCTGTTAATCAAGGTCAGCTTAAAAATATCGCCAAACGTGCTTATGAGGAAATGGGCACCGGTCTTCCTGGCGGGGCGGGCTCTACTTTAGAAGCAATCTGGGCTGATCCTGCTGCCAGCACCGACGATTACCGTGCTCTCAACCTCGGCCAACTGAAGGCCTTGGCTAAACCCTTTTACGCACGCCTCATTAGCCTAGGCCTCACGACTAAGCCTGTATGGTTCGACGGCAATGCCAGCGTGGACAACTATGCTTTAGCCAACATCGGACAGGCTAAAAACCTTTTTTCTTGGGATATAACCGTTTTACCCAATATCAATCGCAATGGCATCCCTGATGCGTGGGAGTATAACTATTTGGGTAAAATGGTGGATGACTCCAAGTTTGATTCAAATAGTAACGGAATGAGTAATATTGCGGAATATATACTCGGCATGCGACCGGATAAGGGAGCAACCATCACCACGGTCGAATCGCTCGCCGACGCCACCCAGGCTAATTCCGCAATTGATGTATTAATTTTTACGCCTTAAAAGTCGATGAACCGTTCGCTTGCCATCTTTCTGTCTGTTCTGAGTTCTTTTGTTTGTTTAATCGTGCCCCATTTCCAGCAGCTTCACGCTGCGGTCGCGGATCAGCCCATTAACGTACCGGTTAAATTTGCTGCTCAGGCAAACGTGCCTGTGGATACGCGGCCTGTTCAAGTTGCCGTAGCGTTCTATTCGTGGACAAATCTCTGTAGGGAATCGAATGGTTATAATAGCATCTTCTACACTGCGTGCAGCATTGAGGCTTCGATAAATGGCAAAAACTCGGGGTTTATTTCCCCGGCTGGAACTACTCGAGTGGGTGATGACATTATGAAAATCATTTCAGGCGGCCCTGTAAATGTAACCTTAAATGCTGGCCAGACTTATGACCTTGTTTTAGATAAAAAGATAGGTTATAGTTATCCGCAATATCGTCTATACAATCCAAGTTCGCAATATGGCGAATATGGAGTTGTTTTTTCTGCTCCGCCAGTTGGGTATCGAATTTTAATAAATGATGTGGAGGCCACTGAGTATAGAGCGCCAAACCTCACTGGGGACTATAAGGGTCGCCCGGCGTCAGTCGCGTCGCAACAAATCGTAACAATAAAGGTACGCCTTGAGCAAATAAACTTTGCCCAAACTAGTGTAACGGTTCCTTTTTATGCGAAAAGCACCCTGCAGACCAAAAACTCGGAACTTCCTTGGGTGGATGGGGATTCGCGTTCCAGAATGGCTTTATTATCACGATTGTCTTTTCAGGGTGCCGCAGGATTTGCCGCCTGTAATAATAGTGTGACGTTGGCGGGGCTAACTACGAATTTATCCATTCCTTCCACCACTAGTCTTAGTGGAGAGCGCGTTTACGTAAGCGCAGCTCAGTCGCCGGCACTGAATGTAAATACTGATTACGTGTTGAGCCTGGCTTCAAGTACTCCGGGCAATACATATTATCCGGGAAGTCATAGCGTGGTATTTACACCACCCCTAGGTTACCGAATTCTAATCAATGGTGTTGCTCAAAACTCGATTAATTATGAAAACACAGCTGGATCGTCCTATACCGTTCGCGTTGAACGAATAAACTTTCTGCAGCCCACCGTAATCGTTCCTTTTTTCGCGCAAAGCACCCTGCAATACAAAAGCTCGGCAGTGCCAACCGCAGGAGGTAGTCCGTCGGGGCGTTCAAGATTAGCCTCACAATTATCTTTCGAAAGACAGTCAGGATTTGCCGCCTGTAATAATAGCGTCTCGCTGGCAGGGCTAACTGCTAACCTATCCATTCCTTCCACCACTAGTACTAGTGTTACTCTCGATTGCGTGAGCCCATCCCAGTCGCCGGCTCTTAATATTAATACTGATTACGTGTTAAACGTGGCTTCAAGTACCCCGGGTAATACTTATTATCCGGGAAATCATTTCGCGGTTTTTACCCCGCCCATAGGTTACCGAATTCTCATCAATGGTGTTACACAAAACTCGATTAATTATGGAAACACCGCAGGATCTTCCTATACAGTGCGCGTGGAGCCTACATCAGGCGAAATTCCCACCCCGTATTACGAGGGCGCGCTCTCCGCTACTTTAAATGGTGTTACCGTGAATGCCGGTGGCAAGACTTCCTCTATAGCCACGGACATGGGCAGTAGCTTTGTCGAAATCGGTCGGCGCTATACATTTAGTTTGGCAGGCACCTCTATCACCGGGGGCGAGGCGCTTCTTTCTCCTCCGCCGGGTTATCGTTTGCAGGTCGACGGTGTTTTGCGTAACGCCATCACCTTCACCGGCACCACTAAGACGGCAACCATCGTTGTCTTACCTCCCGAGGATGGTTTCAGTGGTGCGGCTGGCACCTGCTCCAGCATTCTCGGTGGTCAGGTTAAGTGGAGTATGGCACTGGGTTCGCAAAAAAATGGCACCAGTGCAGGTGCGCTCTCACTCATTGGCGCTGGGCTGAGTGATTGGGCGTATCTCTATACACCCGATGCCCTCTACTACGATCCCGTTGATTCCCAAGAATTGCAGGTGTACCGACCCAATGGCATCACACCCCGGCAGATTCAGGTTAACGAGGCCTTCGTGGACATCGTCACCACCACCGCAACCTCCTATGAAGTCCGCGTATATAGCCCCGCACAGGTGCTGGGAGCGAACTTCCCTAAAACTTTTTCCGGGCAGCCTTTTGTCCTGTATCGAGTAGCGCAGGAGGCGGGGTCCTCCACCAAGCTCAAGATCACTAAAGAGACGCGTGAGTCCGCCACTTCCGTGGAGCCCTGCCGAACCGAATATACCACGATCGAACGCACCGGTACGACGACCACTAACTTTCGTTGGACGGTGACCGACTGGACGCAGGTCGCGCCAGGGATTGTCCCCCTACGGGTAGAAACGCGCCAATGGGGCAGTGATACGAGCAACTCCACGGTGGGCCACACGGAAACGATCGAGACCAAGGATGAGAAAGGAAAAATCGTAGCCTCGGCCAGCCGCGTTCACACCCAGTTCCCTTGGGGGGATACGCCTACCAGCACGACCCTGGGTGATACAGCACCGATCACCACCACGTTTGAATATAATAACTTGTTGCAGTCTCCGGGGAGTTACGGCTTTGCCAGCTCCAAAGTCGTGAGCGGGGGCAACTGGGAATCTTATGCCTATTTCCCGACGACTGATTATAAGCGGGTGGGCACGATTAAGCAGGTATTCAGGCCTTTCGGGGATGCTCCGGCCACGCCAATACAGGATGCTACGCTCTGCTCCGTCACCACCTACGACTATGATGCAGATGCCTTTGGTATGCTAAGGCGGCTTAAGTCTGAGGAAACACGCGTGGCCGGAAATCTTTTGTCCAAATCTTCGGTGGCCTATGCGACGAGTGCCGCCAATGGGATGACGCTCGTCACCGCCACGCGCAGCGCTTGGGCGGACAGTGCGGGGGCAAACCTCGTGAGCGTGACTAAGTATTATCAAGAAGATGTGGCAGACACCTTTTTCCGCAGCCAACCCCATGCCGTGATAAGTCCTGACGGGAGCAAGCAAGCCTACCTGCGGCAGCTCGGTGACTACACCTCGGGTACCTTTACTGCCGGAGGCGGCAAGACCGCCTCCCGGATCGGTGTCATTAACGGTATGAATCAGGCTGTGAGCGGCGGGGCTTTGCTCACCGACTGCTTTGGTTATACCATCGATCCGATTTATGTAGTGACCGACAAAAGCACCCTTTCGCTGACGGTGCGAGATGCCTACGCCCGTGTGGTAAGGGAAGAGACGTACGTCTGGCACGATGGGGGCTGGCAGCTGGTGACTCACCAGACGGTTGAGTACGATTGGGCCAATAAAGTAAAAACGGTTACCAGTAGTAACGGCGAACTGACTGAAGTTCAGTTCCTAGGTGACCTACGGCAATGGGAACGCGATGCCACCGGTATTAAACAAAACTTCAGCTACGATGGGGCCAGCCGCCTGCAAAAGGTGACCAAGGAAAGCGTGGGCGGTCGGGCTAATATCATCACCGAGTATGGTTACGATGCGCTTAATCACGTCACGACGCAGAAAGTCTATGCCCAAGGCAAGTCGGAGGCCGTCACCGCCAGTTGGAGCTATGATCGGGCCGGGCGCCTATCCTCGTCCACGCCTCCCCGCCAGGGCACGACCTTTTACCGCTACGATCCCGCCCAGAGGCAGACCACCACTGAACTCCCCGATCACGCCACGCAGATCGAGACCCGTTATCTGGATGGCAGTCTGAAAAGCATCACCGGCACGGCAGTTGTGGGGAAATTTTATTCTTACGCCGTCCCAGCTACAGGAGGTTTTACTTCCGTTGAACGCATCGCCTCGGCCGATTCGCTGCGGTATACCAAATCCACCGCCGATTTGCTCGGCCGCACGCTCACCGTTGAGCGTCCCGGCCCGCCCAATCAGCCCGTGCAAGTGCTGACCCATTCATACGACAGCAGCACCGGCAAACTGTTTAAAACCGTTACGCCCGGGCAGGCTCCTACCCTGTACACCTACGATGAGCTGGGCGCGCCCGCGCTGAAAGGCCTCGACGTTGACCGCAACGGACAACTCACCGCCGCCAGCACCGACCGCATCTCTGGCGCACGCTCCCGCTTTCAACTGGATGGCGGCAGCTGGTGGGTCGAATCCACGCAGTATGCCTATCTCAAGGCAAGCGACGCCACCGAAGCCATGCTCCAACGTCAGCGCCAGCGGCTGACGGGTTTCCCGGCTGATGGCACGCGTACGCAAAGCGAGAGCTATGACGTGGAGGGTAATAAAACGACCTCCGTCGTTAAGGTAAACCGCGCTACCCAAGAGGTCACCACCACCACCACTCAGGACGGTCTGAGCAATTCCGCCACCACGCTTTACCGCAATGGTTTGCGTATTTCCAGCACAGGCATTGACCAGCTCACCACCACCCTGGGCTATGATGACCTAGAGCGGTTACAGACTGTGACCGACCCCCGCACCGGCAGCACCACGACCACGTATTATGATAATTCTACGCAGGTAAAAGACGTCACAGATGCGGCCAACTATAAAACCTCGTTTGGTTACGACGATCAGGGGCGGCGCAGCTGGACCCAGAATCCCAAGCAGCTCTACACCCGCCAAGACTACACCCCACGCGGCGAAGTATGGCGCCAGTGGGGCGACAGCACCAATCCGGTCGCCTTTGGCTATGATGATTATGGCCAGCAATCGACCCTCACCACGTACCGGGCTGAGCTGGGCTGGACGGCAGCGCAGTGGCCAGCGGGCCCGCTTGCCAGCGGCGATCAGACCTCGTGGAACTTTGACCCTGCCTCTGGCGTCCTCTTGAAAAAGACGGATGCCAAGGGAGTCTTCGTGGAGTTTGATTATGACGCGAATGGCGCCCTCTGGCACCGCTACAGTCCGCGCACCCTGCCCAACTCCACCACCCGCGTACAGACCACCTACGGCTATGATGCCGACACCGGGGAGATTCGCTCCCGCTCCTACAATGACAGCCTGACCACCGCACTGGCCTACACTTATTACCGCACGGGAGAATTGGCCACCGTCACGGATGCCACAGGCCAGCGCACTTTTGGCGATGGCGCTAACACCCCCTGGCGCGAGACCTACGAGGATTTACCGGCATATTACCAAAGCCGCCGCCTCACCGCCCTCTACGAGGAGGCGACTGCCACCGCCACGTCCACCATGAAGGGACGCTCGGCTGGTTTCTCCCTCGGCACCTCCGCATCCCCGGCCTCATTGCTCACGCAGAGCTACAAATTTAATTCTTACGCACGGCTGGAGCAGGTGGGCCTCGCGACAGGCACGGCTGCCGCTCAATGGCTCAAGTATCAGTATGAGCCGAAAAGCCCCATGATCCGCTCCGTACAGGCGGTGGGTACGGACTACACTCACACCCGCACCTATGAACCGAATCGCGACCTGTTGGCCAGCATCACCACGCAGTGGGGCGCCGCCACTCGGACCAAGCACAGTTATGCCAACAACTCCCTCGGCCAACGCGACTCCGTGCTGCAAGACGGCGATGCCTTTGCCGATTATGGCGCGACCACCCACCGTGATTTCAAGTACGGCGACCGCGGCGAGCTGAAAAGCGCCACCGACTACCTAGGCGCGCTCACCGATCTCTCCCGCCCCTTCTCCGCCCGCAAGTTTTCCTACGAGCACGATGCCGCCGGCAACCGCACCGCCGATCAACGCACGGCCGATGCCAGCACCCGCTCTAACTACCAAGTTAACTCGCTCAACCAGCTCGATCAACGCACCACACCCGGCCTCGCCTACCTCAGCGGTACGGCCGCTCTCGGGGCACCGCTCGTCCTCGGCGATACCGCCCCGATGCGCCAGGGCCGCTACTGGGAGGGACTGTTCCCCCTCGCTAATCAAAGCGGACCGGTTGTCACCACGGTGCCCGTGCGCACCGCTCAGATCGGCCAAGCTGTTGGGGGCGGGGACCTCGTCACCGTGCAAAACAAAGCGGTGTCCCTCGCGCCCGCCGCCGAGGTCATTCAGTACGACGCCGCAGGCAATCTCTGGTCCGACGGTCGATGGGACTACACTTGGGATGCCGAGGACCGGCTTGCAGCTCAGCAGACCAACACCCTCTGGGCACTAGCTGCGGGCGGGGCGGCCACCCGGCTGGAATACACCTATGATTATCAAAGCCGCCGAGTCGGGAAAAAGGTCTACCGCCGTGCCTCCAGTAGCGCGGTCTGGCAGCTCACCCGCGAACTGCGCTTCATTTATTTGGGATGGAAACTGGTAGCCGAAACTGACGCCGCCGGGGCGCTGCAACGCAGCTATGGCTGGGGACTAGATTTCAGTGCATCCCTCGCCGATGGTGGCCCGGGCGCACTCCTGCAGATCACCGATCACACCACCGCCCAGCCACGCGCTTATCTACCCGCCCATGACGGCAATGGCAACGTGAGCGCCCTCCTCGCTCGCGACGATGGCAGCGTTGCCGCCTCCTATGAGTACAGCCCGGCGGGTGGGCTCGAACGCGCCACCGGCAGCTATGCGCTGAGTAACCCCTTCCGTTTCGCAGGGCAATACATGGATGACGAGACCGGCCTGCTTTACTACGGCTATCGCTACTACGACAGCCGTAACGGACGCTTTATCAACCGCGACCCCGCAGGTGAGGCGGGCGGCTTAAATCTCCATGGCATTGCTGGCGGAGACACCGTTAATGGCGGCGACAGCCTCGGACTGGCAGGTTGGTACCCTTCGACCGTTACTCTTCCCCCTTTATACATCAATGCGAAACCTCTACCGTTCTATATACCACCACCACCACCGCGGCCGACCTATACTTACAAGCCGTACATTCCCAATATATCTAACGCACTGGCCAACCAGAACCGCCCGGCAGCGGCTAGCGGTGGAGGTACAGGACTCGGCTCACTCGTCACGAATGGGGCCAGTGTATCCTCAGCAAATGCTTCAACTGCAGCGGTGGCCCCCGCCACTCCAGCCCAGCCCTACACCCAGACGGCCCAAGCTCCGCAGACTATAGATACATCGAGCGGCCAGCTGGGTTCTGCCCCAAACAATTTTTCGGATCATAATGCGTTTGGCAACTCTCCCGTTCACCATACTTATCACTCGTTATTGATTGAAGACTCCGATGGTCGAGGCTCTCGAATGGCCTCGAGGTTGTTTCAGGCTTTGCGAACATTTGAGTTTTTTAATAAAGGTGATATCGCTAAAGTAGCGCTAAATGCTAGCGGTAGCCGCGCCTTTTTTTCTCCTAACGGCACCTTAAAAGAATTTGGGTTGAAGCTAGGGGGCAAGCTAGGGGGCTTTGGTGCGGTATCACCAGTTAGTCTTTCGGTCGATTCTGACTCGATGAGCATTCGGGCTGAAACCCAGAATGGGCATTTCTTGGTTGGTGTTAGGCATTGGGGGGTCGAAGTTCTAAATGAGCGTTCTCCCGCCAGGGTTCGAATTTATAGCGAGGCATACGAGCAAATCATGTTTCCTGCATCTTTTATGGAAGGTGCTTTCAAAAAAGATCAAATGGCAGTATGGAGAGACTATCTTATAAATACTGCGATAGGTTCTGGTTTCGGACCTAATTTGTTTTCATCTCAAGGTGTCGCGCAACAACACGAAATAGAGGGGTCTGGCCTAAATCCATTCTTTGCCAGAGGCGATCAATAATGAAAATTTATTTCTTTCTTTTACTTTGTCTTGCTCTTGTAGAGACTGCGTGTTCCGACGAGAAAAAAATGGCTCCACAAATGCACTCTGTAGCACAAATAAAATCGCTACGCGAAACCTACGTTCTAACCGGTGACGCGACATATCTCGAAGCTATTTTGAATGCGGTCAAGTCTGATAATAAAGAGGCCGTGTTCGAGGCGCTCTTTTCACTTCAAATTCTTGCTCCGAAACATCGTGATAAAATTGGAAATGAGGTTATTATAGTGATCGGACCATTTTTGAAGACGGATGATGCGGCACTACTCCATAGTGTGACAGCCACGGTAAAAGCATATGGCCCCTTTGCCTTGCCTGTATTGAATGACTTGGTTGCAATCATTAAGCGTGATGCGTCCGGGGCGGCCGCTTTCTCAGCCGAAACTATTGGTGAGATTGGCGTTAAAGCTAATGCGGCTCAAGATGTATTGGTTGATGCTCTATATGCGAGCACGTTGACAAAAGAAGCTGCAATTAAATCACTGAGCGAAGTTGGGAAGCTCAGTCCGAATAACATTGATCGATTACGGGAACTTATTCGCTCCTCCCAAGAGGAGCTTAACTTTAAATTAAGAGTTGCTAAAGCACTATTAAAAAATGAGTCGAATAATTCAGAGGCAAAAAAAATACTTGAGGTTGCATTTAGAGACGTGCGTTCATTAGTAAAATTCGAGGCGCTTCATATCATTGAGGATTTGGGATTGGCCAAATTTCCGTGGGCTATTCCACTCGTTGAGAATCTCGCACTTGCTGACGCAGATCGAAATGTTAGAGCCGCTGCTGCGGGATTGCTTGATAAATAAAGTCGGGCCGGAGAGCGATCCGAAGGGGTCAGGCCGCTGATTGTTGATTTTTGGCTTGAGTGAAGCCGGCCCGAAAACCTTGCTGCGCATATGGCCAGAAAACTTCGCGTGCAGTTCCCGGGGGCACTTTACCATGTCGTTAATCGAGGTAATTACCGGAGGGATGTGTTTGAATCGGCCGGAGCAGCCCAGGCATTTGTCACCGCGCTGGAAGAGGCCACCCCGGCGTTCGGTTGGCGGGTGCATGCGTATGTCGTGATGCGCAATCACTATCACTTCGTAGTCGAAACGCCCAAGCCGAACCTGGTTTCAGGCATGCACTGGCTACAATCGACCCTCGCCACGCGCTTTAATCGACTCCGCACCGAGCGCGGGCACCTGTTTCAGGGGCGGTATCATGCAGGGCTGATCGAAGATTTTCGCGTCCTCGAACACGTGGTTGACTATGTCCACCTTAACCCGGTGCGCGCAGGCATCGTGCCCGTCGAGAATGCCGCGCAGTTTCGCTGGAGCAGTCTCGGGCGACTTATTCGCGGATCTCCTTTCACCGGACTGGTTGCTGGGGACTGGCTGCAGGCTCGCTTTGGATCGGATGCGGCGGCGGCCTGGCCCCGGTATCTGGAGCATTTGGCTGTGAGCGGCGAGCGGGAAAGCGTCTATTTCTGGCGGTTAGGAATGCACTTCTTCTTCGGTGGATCTTCTTCCCCTTAAAAAGAGTAATACTCTTCTTCCGTGGGTGGGTTTTCTTCCCTGTCCGGCTGGGGATATGAGGGGTGCGAATGGGTGGAGATTGAACCGGCGGGACGCTTGGCGGATGCACAGCGATGCATCCAACCGGTTCACGCAAGTGTTTGCACTGTGTCGATTTCTTTCTGCCCGACGCGCATAACCGCGAGCGTCAGCGCTACTGCGGGAAGCCGGGATGCCGACGGGCGAGCCGGGCGGCCAGTCAGGCCAAATGGTTGGCGAAGCCGGAGAACCTCGACCACTGGAAAGGCCCAGAAAATGTCCAACGGGTGCAGGAGTGGCGGAAGGCCAATCCGGGGTACTCAAGGCGGAGGGGGCCGCGACGGCGGGTGGCGTTACAAGACATCCCAACTACGCAATCCGTTGTGCACCAGCCTAAAGCCGAGCCGGTCGCCGAGGTGGCGTTACCGAATCCCTGCGTGCCGTTACAAGACAGATGGGAGTCGCAAAACCCTGTGCTCGTGGGGCTTATCGCGCAGTTCGCCGGAGTGACGTTACAAGAGGACCTCGAACCCATGCTGCGACACCTGCAATCCCGGGGGCGGGTGATCCTGGGCATCGACGTCCAGCCGCCCGATTATGCAAAAACAACCGATCGATCGCGAACAACTCCGGCGCACGCCGGCCCAGTTTAGCTGGCTGGACCACCGGCTGGTGCGGGGCAATTACCTGGGGCGGGCCAGTGCCCCCGCCTGGGGCCTCTATCTGGTCCTGGTCACCGTGGGCGACGCCGACGGGCTGAGTTACTACGCCACGCGCACCCTGGCCCGGCTGCTCACGCTCAGCGAGGACGGCCTGGTCGAGGCGCGCCGGCAGTTAATCGAGGCCGGGGTGATCGCCTACGCCGCGCCACTTTACCAGGTGCTCTCCTTGGACCGGGGCAGGCCAACGCACACGCTGGCGGCAACGCCGCCGCCGAGCCGGGAGGTGGGCGCGTGATCGATTACGAACTGTATTGCCGGATAAAACAGGCGGAGGCGGCCGGTCACAGTGCGCCGCAAATCGCCCGCTCGCTCCAGTTGCACGTGCAGACGGTGAGGCGCTGGCAGGCGCAGGAAAAGTACGTGCGCAGCCAGGCCGCGCAGGTGCCTAGGCCAAGCAAGCTCGACGTGCACAAGCCGGCGATCGCGCGCTGGCTGGAGGCCCATCCGTTCACCGCCATGCAGCTCTGGCAAAAGGTGCGCGAGCGGGGGTACACGGGCGGGTATTCAATTTTGAAAGACTACGTGCGGCGGGTGCGGCCGAGGAACCTGGAGGCGTTTCTTACCCTCAAGTTTGCCCCCGGCCAGACCGCGCAGGTGGACTGGGGCAGTTTTGGCGCGGTGGAGGTGGACGGCACCCGGCGGGCTTTAAGTTTTTTCGTCATGGTTTTGGGGTACAGCCGGTTCCTGCATGTGGAATTTACCCTCGGGCAGGGCCAGGAGTGGTGGCTGGGCTGTCACCGGCGCGCCTTTGAAAAACTCGGCGGGGTGCCGCGCGAGGTGATGGTGGACAACTGCAAGACGGCCGTCCTCTCGCATGTGCCCGGGACCGACCCGGTGTACAACGCCCAGTACCTGGACTTTGCCCGGCACTACGGGTTTACGATAAAAGCGTGCGGGCCGGGGCATCCGCAGTCCAAGGGCATGGTGGAAAACGCGGTGGGTTACGTGAAAAAAAGCTTCCTTGGCGGGCGGCAGATGAACGGGTTTACCGAGCT
Organism: Opitutus sp.; assembly: GCA_024998815.1. Classification (NCBI taxonomy): domain Bacteria; kingdom Pseudomonadati; phylum Verrucomicrobiota; class Opitutia; order Opitutales; family Opitutaceae; genus Opitutus; species Opitutus sp. The sequence continues at coordinate 200,728 of JACEUQ010000003.1, read as the reverse complement.
GGGGCCGGCCGCCAGCTTGTGGCTGGAAACGGTGGCCAACGTGCGCGTTCACGCTGAAACCCAGGGCCGGCCGGTGGACCGGCTGCCCGAGGAGCGCGCTGCGCTCCTGCCGCTTAACCCGGTGGCCAGTCCGGCGGTGCGCACCTTAAGCGTGCGGGCGTCGCGGCGGTGCCGGGTGAGTATCGAAACGAACCGCTACTCGGTGCCCACGAAGTTTGCCGGGGCGCTACTCACCGCGCAGATCGAGGGGGCGCAGGTGAGGTTTTATGCGGACCGCACCCTGGTGGCCGAGCATGCCCGCAGTTTTGCCCGCCGCGCCGATGTGGAAAACCCCGAGCATGTGCGCGAACTCGAGGAGCGCAAACGGCAGGGGGCGCGGCAGCGCCTGCGGCTACGGTTTTTGGAACTGAGCCCGGCGGCACCCGCCTACCAACGGGGGCTGGAGGAGCGCCGGCTCAACGCGGGACACCACCTGGCGACTATCGTGGGTTTGGTGGCCCTGTATGGAACGGAGGCAGTCGGCCGGGCGATCGAAAGCGCCCATGAACTCGGCGCCTACTCCAGCGATTACATCCTCAACTTGCTCGAACAACGCGCGCGGGCCTTGCCGCAAGCCGGGCCGATCCACCTCACCCGCGCCGACGCGTTGGCCGCACTGGAACTCGAACTGCGTCCCCCGGATTTAAGCCCCTATACCCAATGAAAACAGAACCCGAAAAACCCGATTTATTAAAAGACCAGCTCAAGTATCTGAAACTCGGTTACCTGTTGCGTCACCACGGCGAACTGACCGCCGAGGCGGCCAAGGCGCGCTGTTCGCACGCCGAATTTTTACGCCGACTGGTGCAGGCCGAGACCCAGGACCGCCAGATCCGGGCGCTGGAGCGGCGTATCCAGGCGGCGCGCTTCCCGGTCAAGAAAACCGTCGACCAGTTCCAGTGGGACTGGCCCAAGGAGTTGAACGAAGCGCAGGTGCGGCACCTCTTCGAACTGGGCTTTGTCAAGGAGCGCACCAACGCGGTGTTTTGCGGTGGTGTGGGGCTTGGGAAGACACATCTCGCGAGCGCGTTGGGCTACGCGGCCTGCCAGGCGGGTTACACGGTGCTGTTTACGACGGCGGTGGACGCGATCAACGCTTTGGTCACCGCCCAGTCCCTGCACCGGTTGCAAGCCGAGTTGAAGCGTTACATGACCCCTGCGGTGCTCGTGCTCGATGAGGTCGGCTACCTGCCGCTCGACAAGTCGGGGGCCGACCTGCTCTTCCAGATCGTCAGCCAACGCTACGAACGCGGCTCGCTGATCGTCACCACCAACAAGGCCTACAAACACTGGGCAGGGATCTTTAACAACGACGCTGGCATCACCGCGGCGATCCTGGACCGCCTGCTGCACCGCGCTCAGACCGTCGTCATCGAGGGCAAATCCTACCGCATGAAAGACCGCCTGGCCGACGAACCTGCAAGCTGACCGGGCCTGATGATCGGCCCCTGGCGGGGCCGGTCATCGGCTTTTACGACAGGTGATTTTGTAACCGCCAGAAATAGACGGTGTTCGCGCCGCCGCTCACACATTTGGCCGAACTGTTCGGCAATCTCGAAGAACAAAAACGGCTGGGCTGGGAGGGTTTTTCATGTGGCTGGGCTTTGGGTTCTGCGGAATGGAGCCGCGCCGTCGCCAAAGACCACACTCAACTCACCCTCGCGCCGGGCATCGAAGCCGCCGCCGCACGGGCTTTGCGTGAGGCGGAATGGAATAACCAACTTGATGCCGCGCTTACCCTTCTCAAGCGTTCACGAGAGGACCTTTTGAGTGAACGCAAGGGGCGGCCATGGAAGGTCAAACTCGCCGTCCAGCTCCAACGTGATCACGGGGCCGCAGTCGCTTGGCTTGCGTACAACCTTCACCTGGGCACCCCAAGCGCGGCGCGTAGCCTGATCTGCCGCTCTAAATCCATAGAAAATCAACATTCAGCGGCCTGACCCCTTGGCTCCCCTTGTTGAAGGGGTGGCGGCTGGCGACGTGGATCTGATCGCGCCGGTGGGCACGATTGACGCGGGCGACGCGGGCATTCGTTCGTTGGGCAACATCAGCATTGCGGCGCTCACGGTGTTGAATTCGGCAAACATATCCGCCGGTGGCACGACCAGCGGAACGCCGCCGGCGGCGGCGCCTGCGGTTTCGGTCGGAACGGCCACGGCCTCGCCGGATACGGGGGCGAGTTCCACTGTTGCAGAGGTAGCGCAAGCGGGCAGGGGGGCGGCCCAAGTGGCGAAGACCCCGTCCTTTGTTAACATTGAGGTGATGGGTTACGGCGGCGGTGACGGTGAGCAGGATAAGGAGAAGGACAAAACCGCCGACGGCGTCTGAGTGCCGAAAAAGTAGCGCAGACTTCCAGTCTGCTCCGAGACAGGCCAAGGCAGGTTAGCCGCAAAGGAACGCAAAGAGCGCAAAGACCGATCCGATCTGATTTTCTATGCGATCTGTGCGATCATTCGCGGCCAAACTGCCTGGGTTACGGCCGAAAAAGTAGCGCAGACTTCCAGTCTGCTCCGAGACAGGCCAAGGCAGGTTAGCCGCAAAGGAACGCAAAGAGCGCAAAGACCGATCCGATCTGATTTTCTATGCGATCTCTGCGATCTTTCGCGGCCAAACTGCCTGGGTTACGGCCGGAAAAAGTAGCGCAGACTTCCAGTCTGCTTTGGGTGGGCTTGTCTTCGGTCCGAGCAGACTGGAAGTCTGCGCTACTTCCCGCGCCTCAAACCGCCCAGACCGACTGGGCGGTGGTAACGGCGATTTTACGCACCGGCATGCACGACACCGTGCTCAGCGGTTTTACGGATGTCTTCCTTGCTGACGCGCACGAAGACCTTGGATTCCTCGTAGTTGATCCGATCCACCTCTTGCGGGGAGATCAGTACTTCCTTGCCCGAATACCAATGGCCGGCTTCGACGATGATTTCGTTTATAGCCCAGCTGCGATCATCGACCATGAAATCGGCCACATGGCCGAGCGGGCCGTCCAGCGCTTCGATGTGGAAGTCGGTCACGGCCTTTGCGCTGCGTAGATCCGCATCGTTGGGGTGGACGAAATCCATGCGGTCTTCGAACTGCTCCGGCGCCGGTACTAGGGCCGGGGTGCCGCCCATACCCCAGAGGCCGCCACCGCTCCAATAAGGCGGATATCCGTAGTAGGTGTAGTAATCGGTTTCGAATTGGCGGGTAACCGGTTTAGCCGAGTCGATCGAGGGACTCATCTCGATTTGATTTTTGGAGAGCCTAACCGTGATGCTTTTTTCATCATCGTCGATGGACCCAACCGCGTGCGGCGAGATCAGCAGAAGCCGGCCGGTAAGCCATGAGCCGGTGTCCACCACCAGGTAACGAACACCCCAGGAGTGGTCGTCGAACAAGAAATCTTTGACATAGCCGATATCGCCATCCGAGGCAGCGAGGGTGTAGCCGTGGAGTTTTTTTAGGTTATGATTCATAGCCGATTTTCTTTGATGTTTTTCGGTTCACCAAGGGAGGGAGCGTTAAGCTCGTGGTGGGTGCCGACTGCACAGCGGTGGCTGATCGCCCACAGTTTACGCCCAACCCGAGCGTACGGCTATGGAGTCAAACCCGCGAAGTGCAGGGGCGGGGCAGGTGGTGAAGGGCAAAATAGCCGACGGCGTTTGAGGGCCAAAAAAGTAGCGCAGACTTCCAGTCTGCTCCTAAACGCGAAATCCGAAGTTCAAACCAACCACAGATTACACAGATCGCACAGATACAATCCCGTGTGAGCCACCCAAAACAGGCTTCATCCCCCGTTTTTATTCTCACCTAAACTTCAGTAACATTCTGATATTTATGCGCATCCGTGCAATCTGTGTTTTAAACTTAGGCGTTCAGGCTAAATACCCAAAGCAGTTTAGCCGCAAAGGAACGCAAGGAGCGCAAAGATACCAATCCGCCTGAATTTCTCTGCGTTCTCTGCGTTCTTTCGCGGCAAAACGGATCGCTGCTGAGAAGAATCAACAAAGCAGACTAGAAGTCTGCGCTACTTTCCTCACCCGGCGGCTTACATCGTCACCTAATCGTAATGTAGCCCCCCTCGACGGAGCTAGGCGGCGGCTTAGATTAGGCGCTTCATGGCAACTGCAGCGCCTCAATCGATTTCTCCTTCTGCCGCCTCGGCTCGTTTGAGCTTTGTTTGGGGGCTGCCGCGTTTCGTTCCCACACCGTGGCGGCTCGGTTTGTTCTGTTTTTACCGCCGGGCAAAATCCAGTTCCACGGGCGAATACTATGTGCCTGTCAGCGACGTCGCCGGGAACTACCCGTTTTGTATTATGCTCAGCGTGCGCGGGGTTCTGTGCTGGAGCCTCGCGCTGCTGTTAACCGCCCACTTTTCCGTTACCGGGGTCATCTATTCGCTTTACCAAAAAAAGCCCCACAACCAGGTCCAGTACGCCGATCTGGCGCTGCCCTGGCGCTGGTCAGGGATCTCCGCGTTGCGCGGCCAGGCGGTGCTCATCCAGGCCAAAGCCGATTTCGCGGCGCGTAATTTTGCCGACGCCTACGGGGCTTTGCGTGCGGGGTTAAACCGCTATCCGCGCGATACCACCGCACGCATTCAGCTGGCCACCTTGTACCTGGCCGGTTCGCGACGGAATCAGTCGGACCGTTTGTTGCTTGATGCGCTTAACTACGGCGATCCGGGGCTCGATTTTAACCGGGTGGCGGTCGCTTACATCAAGGATTCCGACCGGCCGGAGCGTGTGCTGGAGTTTGTTCGCCGCGCCCGGGAGCTCGTCGCCGACGATAAAACCCGCGACGAGCACCTCCGGTTTTTGGCTAACGCCGAGGCGGAAACGCTTCTGGAGTTGGCGCGTCCGGCCGAGGCGATCGCGGTGGTCGAGGCGGTGCGCCCGCCGCAAGCCGAGCTCACCTCCCGCATCCGCACCCAGGCGGTGTTGAAGTCGAAGGGGGCTGCGGCGGCCATTCCCGAGGTGTTAACCTGGCTGGCGGTTGCGCCTCAATCCGAGGTGCCCGTGGCGATGGCGGTGGCGCTGTATCGGCAGGCCGGCCAGTTTACGCAAATGGACGCTACGCTGAAGCGTCTTAAGGACCGAAATCCCACCAACCCGAGTTTCGCCACGATGGGCGTCGTGCAAAACTTACTCGCCAACCGCACCGAGGCGGCACGGGTCGCGTTCGACGACTGCATTCAGCGTTTTGACAGTGATGCCGCGACTCTGGAAACCCTGGCGCGCGACATCGGACGCACGGGGCGGTTGGAGCTGCTCGTCCCCTTGGAGAGGGTCATGCGCGAGCATGGTTTTGATACCCAGATGCTCCTGTTTAGTCGGCTTTTGGGTCAGCTGGACAACGCCAATTGGGCCGGTGCCAAAATCACCCAGCAGGCCCTGGCCGCCCGCACCAAAACCCTGATTTCTGACGTGCGCGTTTTTAATGAAACCGCCGAGCCGTTGATCGCCCTGTGCAGCCAAGATGTGGCCGCATCCCGCGTGGCGCTGCTGGACCGGGTGAGCCGCTACGGCGGGCGTTTGAAGCTCTACAACCAGTTTTTCGACTGCCTGTTCGCCGCCCAGCAGTGGTCGGTTGCTAACGACGTGCTGACGTTGGCCGAAGGGGCGTTTCCGCGCAGCGTGCAACTGGAGGAACAGCGCGTGCGGCTGGCTCCCCACCTCGCCGCAATCTCTGCGGTGGAGGCGGCCGCGAGCGAGGCGGCCAAACGCGTTCGCCAGGCCAGTTCCGCCGACCCGTTCCCCGATGCGGCGAGCTTCTTCGAGGCGTTCAAAAAAGAAAAGGATGCCGGGCAGGGGCAGGCGGCCCTGCGGCTCGTTCAGGCGTTGCGCCGCAGCGAGCCGTCCTGGTTGCCGGGCTCAGCGGAGCAAGTTGACCTGCTGGAGCTCGAAGGGGTGTTAAGTTTGGACGACCGCTTGCAGCTGCAGTCGGTGTTGCGCACGTACCTGCGTTTTGACCGTTCGACCCGTAATGAGCGCGTGTGCGACCTCGCCGAGAAGGCGTATGCGGCCGGTCGGCTTGAAGTGGCCGAGCTGCTGGTGCGCGAGGTCCTGCGGCGTGCGCCTGAAGACGCTGCGGCATTGGCTTTACGCAAAGCGTGGGCACCGAAGTCGGCCGCACCTGCGCCTACGGTACAGCCTAAACCGCAGGTTAATCCCTAGGCAGTAACCTTCGAGTTGTCGCATCTGCCGTCCCTTCCAACATCAGTCATATCATTCGATCCTTTTAGCCGCAAAAGAACGCATAGAACGCATAGAAATACAGGGGTTGTTCTTTGTGATCCTTGCGATCTTTCGCGGCAAAACTGCATTGGTTTAATCTCACACTTTAAATGTTACTGCCCAAGAAACCTAAATCATGAGCTCAAGACGGTCGCTTTCACTGATCCTGCCGCTGGGCTTGTTGTTAACCGGATGCGCGCCGTCCGAGCCGTCCGCTGCACCGAGTTCCAACGAAGAGCGCCCCACTCGCGTCGCCGGTGCTGCGGAGGTGGCACGCGGCGAAGCACTCACGGCAAGTCCGGCATCATCGCGCCTTGTGGCGGTGGCCGAATCGAGCAAGCGCGCAGGTCGTGAGCACGTTGCTCAGCCGGTACTGCGGCAATCCCGGCTGGAGGGGGCTACGCTCGCCGCCGAAGGTGAGCATTTTGGGCACGATGGCCGTTCTGCTGTGGCGGCGGTTCAGGAGGCCTCGCCGACGACAGCGCAACGCTCCCGGTTGGCTGAAGGTAGCGCCCCCAACGAGGCGGGGTTGCCTTTGCGCGTGTCGACTGGCGGACGGACGAACACGGCTGCTGTCGCGGCGGCCGTCGCAGCGGTTGGCGCGCCGGCTGCGGCGATCGCTCGCGAGCAATCTCCGCCTTTGCCGCTGGCGGTGGTGGCCGCGGCGCATGCGCAGTCCTTCACGCCCGAACAGATGCGGGCGCTGGTGCAACTCGGGGAAAGTTTTTTGACCGAGACTTCGCCAACCTCGCCAAACGCGGTGACCGCCGTAGTCGCGAGCCCTGATCTGACGCCTGCGGAACGCTGGGAAATCAGTGCAAACGCCAGTGACGAACGGTTTAAGGCGATGTTCGGTTACCAGGCGTTTAACTCGATGCAGTTGCAGCGCGCCCGCGAAGCCTACGCCGAGGCGAAAGCGAAGTAGGGCGAAAACGTAGCGTAGACGACCAGTCTGCCTCTGGAGTTTAGCCCCAAAACGAGTTGAGATCTGTCCACCCAGCTAAGGTAGAAGCGTACCGCAGGTAACAACGGCATGAGTTTCGATGAGTTCGTTGACGTGAGGGTGGCTGTTGCGAAGTCAGCGAAACTCCCCGGAGTGATCAGCTCAGATCGCCATACATGATGCGCAGCACCTGTGTGGTTCTTGGCACGAGTTAGACGGCCAAACACCAGACCTTGAGCTCACGCTCAAGGCCACAAGGAGTGTGTTCGCGAATCATGTGGCCTTGAGCGTGAGCTCAAGGATTCGGCTGATCTGCGTTCGACTAGTCAGGGGCCAAACCCCCGGAGCAGACTGGAAGTCCGCGCTCCTTTTCGAGTCGTTACTTTTTACGCTTCGTCTGAGCTGCGCCGCAGGGTGTCGCTGAAACTGCCGAGGAACCACCGATGTTAATTTATCCCTTTGCCTGCTCGGCGTAGGCGGCACCCACCAGGGGCGTCCGCCAGCCGGATGCTCCTGGCGTGACGGCCGGTCGGAATCACTGGCCGGTGACTCTCACACGGAAGAACACTTTGGGCGGTGTACTCACGGCGGAGGGGAGGGGAACGGTGACGGCTTCTATTTCGCTGTCCTGCGCGATCACCGTCGGCGTGTTGGTACTCACATTCCACACCGTTAAATTTTCGCTGAATTCAACGGCGTAAGTGAGCCCGACCGTGCCGGCGTCCTTGCGGCGACCGAACAGCGCGAACAGGGAAACTCCACCGAGCCCATCCGGCACCGCAAGTACCGTGGGCGCACCGTGCGCGTTGAGTACCCCGGCATTCACTTGGATTGGCTCGCCTGCGCCGGAGGATGGATTGGTTCCAAAGGCCCACTCTTGGAGGTTCTTTATCCCGTCGGTGTCGGCATCCCCGTTCGGATCAAGGTTCGCGCCGCTTAGGCCGAGACCGGTAGCCCAATCCTGATAGGGAGTTCTCCGGGTGGTTACGACGGCGTAGGTCTTCGTCGTCACGGTATCCTGCGCGGTCACAAGCACCTCGACGGTGTTGGCGCCTAGGGTGAGGGCGAGCGGACCACTCGGCGCTCCCGAAGCGACGGCTGCGTAGGAGCCGCCATTCACGCGGACCTGGATTGTTGCGTAGGCGTTCGTCGCGACCGGGGTGATGGTCATGGCGGCGGTGGCCGTTGATGCACTGCTGGTGTAGTTCGTGGTCGCGCTGGTGAATGCCGGCGCGAGCGTGCCGCTGCCCGGGACGAGGTTGGCCAGGCTCGCGTCGGTGCTGGCAAGCACGGCGAAGCCATTGCTGTCCCCCGTGTGCCCGACGCCGTCGTCGGCACGCAGATTTACAGCCGCCGCAAGTTGCGCGACCGCGATCGCGCCAGTCCAGGTGCCGCCGGAGAAGCTCCCTGTCACAGACGGGCTGATGGGAAGCGTTCGATCCATCTGCAGCTGCAAGTTCGGCAGGATCGTGCTCGTTGCAGGTGTAGGATTCGTTGTTCCTGACCACGTCAGTGGGTCGCCGTACCAGCTGTCGGCGTAATAATGGATCGTCCGCGTCGTGCTCGTCGTAGTGCAGGTGACTCCCCCTGCGCTAGTGAATGAAGCATTGTTGAAGCTGAAATCCACCATCAGGTTACTCGCCCCGTCGTACACAAAGGGCGTCGTGAACGTGAAGGTAGTCAGGCCGGTGGTGCTGATCGTCTGGTTGGCCTGGTACACCGTGGTCCAGCCCGTGCTCTCCCAGGTAGCGGTCGCGTAGCTTGCGAGCGAGGTGTGCTTCATCCGGATGGTCCAGTTGTTCATCGTCTGGCCCGGTAGCGTGGTGACGTTGAGCGACAGTCCTTTGATCGTCCCGGCGGCCCCGATTTCGCTTTGCAGGTAGATGATCTGTGAGCGCTGGTCGTGGTAGTAGGTATAAAGCGGCAACGTCCCCGTCGTCGTAGTGCCTGTGCCCACCACCTTGGTCGGCTGTCCGCAATTGAGTGCGGCGCTGCCGGTGAAACTGGTCACGGTGTTGTTCCCCGCATCCTGGGCGGTTAACGTGGCGCTTACGGGCGTGTTCGCCGTCCGTGTCGCTGGCTGCGTACTCCAGACGAAGTGATGCAGCGCGCCGGTGCCCACGTTAAACGCCGTGCTCGCTCCCGTGTGCCCGGCACCGTCGCTGACGGTCAGCACGACGTTTGAGTCGAAGGTGTTCACCGTCACGTTCCCCGTCCAAATGCCGGCGGTGAACGCGCCCGTCGTAGCGGGCGTCAGCGCCACAGGTCCGCCCACGCCGCTGGCGGTAAGCCCTGCCGCCGTCGTGTAACTGGAGATCGTTACATTGTTCAGATCCTTGGCGGTGATCGTCACCGCGAACGGTGCGCCACGCGTTTGCGCCGAGGCGAGAGCGGCGAAGGTGTAGTGGTGCACGTCATTATCCAACACGGTCGTGGTCCCAGATGCATTTGTGAATCCGGCTGCCGTCGCGGAAATCAGCGTAGCCGCACTGCCATCGGTCAACGTGTTGTTCACGGTGGTGAGTGTGAATGTCGCCGAGGTCGTTCCCGCCGCGAGAGTGACCGTGGCCGGGACCGTCAGTCGCGATGGGGTGTTGGAGGCAAGCGCAACCACCAGCGCAGTCGGCAGTGAGCCGGAGAGGGTGACCGTGCCCGTTCCCGTTGCCCCTTCGGCAACCGTCGCCGGAACGGAAACCGAGAGGGCCGACATTTCGTTATCCAGAACCGCGATCGACGCGGTGCCGTCGCTCCATGCCTGCACATGCGCGGTGAGGGTCGCCGTCTGCGTCCCGTCGATTTTGTTGTCGTCCACGACCGTGATCGTAAACGGAGTCGATGTCTGGCCCGCAGGAATCACCACCCCGGCGGGCACCTGCACCGCAGTGGCGTCGCTGGAACTCAGCCCCACCGTCACCGGCACGGTGAGAGCTGCGCTGATCGTCACCGTTCCCTGAACGGTGCCGACTCCTTCCGTGGCACTTGGGGGAGCCGTGACCATGAGTGTCGCGGTGCCGTCATTGTCCTGCACCGAGATGGCTCCCGCTGCCGAACCCAATCCGGCGGCCGTCGCGCTGATGATGGCCGTCTGGGTCCCGTCCAGGACCGAGTCATCCACGATCGTCACATCGAACGTCGTGCTCAACTGCCCGGCCAGAATCGTCACTGACGACGGGACCGTCACTTCACCCGTGTTCAGGGAAGCGAGGGTCACGACCACGGCCGTTGCCTGCACGGCAGGCAGCGTCACCGCGCCTTGCCCGACCCGTACGCCGTCACCCTCGGTGGCGACCACAGGCACCGATAATCGAAACGACTGGGGCACGGTAGCGCCGTAGTTACTGAAGTTGCTGCTGACGAAATTCGCCGGCACGCCCAAGCCCTGCGACAAACCAATCAGGCCTCCGGTGTTGCTGATACCCAGGCAGGTGATGCGAATTTGCCCGTCGTAGAACAGCTCGATCTGAAAGCTGTTTGGGCTGCCGCTAACGCCGAAGGTCTGGACGTTCTGGTAGCTCACCGCGATGCGATCTGCGAGCTGCTTCCACGTCACAGATCCGCCGCTGGCAGTGGGCAAGAGGTCAGCGAACAAGGCCGCGACTCGGGGCAGGTTGAAGTGGCCAGCGAGTGATGCGCTCAGGGATGTATCACCGGAACCGAAGGTCACGTAGCCGTTGCTGCCGACGTAAAACGTACTGTAGGCCGTGCCGTAGAGCTTCACCGTCGCACCACCCGTTGGGGTCACCTGAACAAAACTGTCATCGCTCAGCACCAGCGGCGTGCCACCGGTGGGGTCGGTGGGAAACGCAGACACCGATGCCGTGCGCTGCACGCCGTAAAATTTGGACGAGGCATTCGGCGTGAACAGCCAGCTTTGATTGTCCGTGTCGTTCGCCGAGGTGAAGAGTTCGGTGAAATAATCCACGCCGGTGCCGATGGTGAGGTTCACCCCGCGCGATAAGGCCGCGGAACTGGTAAGGTTGGTGAAAATCAACGTGCCGTTATAGCTCCCACTCGCCAGCGAGGCGGAGGCGCTATTGAACGCCATCGAGACGGTCGTGGACGCACCGGCGGCCAGCGTGCCGCCAGCAGGAGCGACACTCATCCAGGGGGCATTGGCTGCGGCGGTCCACGAAAGCGGGGTGGTCGTGGAGGTGTTGGCCAGCGTGTAAGACTGTAATGCAGGGGTGAACGGTCCGCCCACCGGCCCCGTCGCTGCCAATGCGAGGGAGGGCGTCACGCTCAGCGCGTCCGGAAAATCGAAGGCTTCCACTACGCCGGTGGTGGTGCTGCTCGGCGGGGCACTCGCCCCGGCGCCCATTCCGCGCTTGGCAAAGGCGGCCCACAGCTGGGCTGCATCCGCGCCGCCCGTGCTCACGAGGTCGGCCTGGATGATCGCATCGCGAGATTGCAGTAGATTCGGGTTTGCCGGGCACAGCTTCATCCCGTCGGTGACCAGCTGGAGGATTTTTTGGTTTCCCGCCGTGCCACCATATTTGGCGATCAAATTGGCGCGGCACTCCCAGAGAACCATACACCACACTTCGCCGACATTGTGGACCTCGGATGGGTTGCTGTTCGAGGCGCCCATCCAGGGGCTGAGAGGGACCCCCGTGTGCGGGCTGGCTTGGGTCGGATCAATGTCCCGAAAGGTCAGCGGGTTTTTCGCCATGTCCGTCGAATACGGATACCGGCGGATACCGAAGTAATAATTCGTCGTCATTCCAAAGAGGTCCCGGGTCGCATAGGAACCGCCGGGATAGACCGCGTTGGGGTCGGATGCCGGATCGGCCAGCAGCGCGAGGCCGTAGAAATCCGACCAGCCCTCGCCCATTCCTCCTGTGGCCAAGGCACTGATGCCCACCCCGCCGCCGACGAGTCGGTTGCTCAGGCCATGCACGTATTCATGCACCACAATCACTCCATCGAAATCCCCGTCCCGGTCCGGCGTCGGCCCGGTGAAAATGTACATCTGCATGCGCGGGGAGCTGCCGTCGGGCGGTGTGGACATGTTGGCGTTGTTCGTGCCGCTGCCGTCCTGTGCATCGGCTTGCACCGGATCATTGCCAAGGCCGCCACGGCCGAAGTTGTTAGTCTGGAAATTGCCCGCGCCCTCGGTGAAACCGAGGCTGTAAAGCTGATCATGAATCCAGTTGTTCAGGTAAAATAGGTGCACCACGGCGGCGGGTTTGTAGGTGCTCGGCACCTGGGTGGTGTCCAAAGGGAAATCAAACACCCGCGTGGCCGAGGTCGGTCGCGGTAGGTCGGCGGCGTTATCCGCATTCGTGTCGGTGTGAGCGTCCACGTTGTTACCGAGCGTTTCGAAGACTCCGTCGTTGATCCACCCGTTCGGCGAGGCCGTGGGGTTGACCGATTGAAGCGTCACCAATTGGCGCGGCACCTCGGCGGCCTGAGCGCCGCTGGGCGTCGGGGTGCCCGGCAACATCGGGTTGGGGCTGTCGAAGGGCTTTTTCGTGGTCGCATCGGCATGCACGCGGAAGCTCGCATTGCTCACGTCGTTGGTGAGCGAGGTACGCAGGAGCACCTCGCCGGTCACCGCATCCACCACTACGCGGAACATGGCTTGCTGCTGGAGGCTAACCAGGGTCACATCCCAGGTCAGCTTGGCCGAATCAGCGCCCACCGGCAGCCACGCTAGTTGGACGAGCGTGTCGGAAAGGAGAGGTGCGGAAAAGCGCTGCCTGCGCTCCGCGCCCTCGGGAGGCGAGGTCTCTCGCGCCTGCTCCGGTGCGACGGTGTCACCTAGGTTCGCCGCCGCGAGCGACACCGCTTTGCGTGCGTCCACTGGCGGCTGGGCGGCCAAGGCCGCGCGTTGGGTCGCGTCCAGGCCGGTGGACGCCGGCGCATCGCTCAGGTAGTGGCTGCCTAGCGTCACCAGTGCGCCGTCCCGGGTGAGGTTCGCCTTCAGCACCGTGTTGTAAACGGGGATACCGTCGACCTGCTGCTGCCACACCACCGTGCGCATGCCATTGTGCGCGGTCACATCCTCGCGCGTCATCCGGCTGTCGTTGATGGTGGTGGCGTCGTGGCCGAAGAGGTCCGCGTGCTCATTCACAAACCCGCGTACGGAGGCGTAAACATCGCCCGGCTGCGCTGGCGCCGGCTGGAGGAACCGCCCGGGTGCCATGATGTAATTGGGCGCGCCGGTGACCGGATCAAACTGCACCTCTACCCCGCGGATCTTAGTGCGCAATGCCGCGAGCGCGCGCTGGCGTTGGGCTTCGCCCCGGACTGCGGTTGCGATCCGCGTGTCGAGATTCGGGAGCTCCTTGTGATGGTCATCATGCTTGCACGCCACCGCAGCCGATGGCGCGCCCGCAGCCCCGGCCGCACCCTTGGCGGCACTCGCCGGGTCTTTTGGCTCAGGCACGGCCACGGATTTTTGCGAGCCGGTGGCAGCCGTGTTGGTCACCGTGGACGGCTGCGGGTTGCGCAGCCAAAGGCGTCCAATCACGAAGAAGCCGGCAGCGGCCACGATGAGGGCCACTGCACTCATCCATCTCCTGTGCGGACTCCTGAAGGTATCCATAATCCCGTTCTGTAAGAACTAAGCGGGGTTTTTGGCGAATGGATAATGCGCAATGTAGGGATCGACCCCAGAGAGCGTTTACCCGTTTAAAGCCGAGCGTCGTGCCGTCGTCCCAACGCACATCGCGATGCTGGCGCGAGTTGGGGCGGCGTGCGGCCGGCCGCAAAGGCGCTGAAGCCGCCGGGGTGAAACGCACCCCATTGGCGCCGGGGTAGTTAGGCGGCGGGGTTTAACCCAATGCCTGTAAGGCATAGAAAAAGTAGATTTAATTATCTCTCAATTAATCCCATGGGCGAGACGCCCATGCCACGTTACGGGCCGATGAAAGGGCGGGACGCTCAAGGCACTCGGCCCCGTCCGGACGTAGCATGGGCGTCCCGCCCATGGGGTTGGTGCTGTGGCGGTTGTGATACTTTAAGGACGCCCTACAGGCATTGGGTTTTGAAAGTAGCGCAGACTTCCAGTCTGCCTTCGAAAAACTCCAAGCCGTTTAGCCGCGAAAGAAAGCAGAGAACGCAAAGAAATACCGGGGATTGTTCTTTGCGATCCTTGCGATCTTTTGCGGCTAAACTGCCGTAGTTTAGCCGGAGCAGACTGGAAGTCCGCGCTACTTTTTCTCGGACGCTTACGGAGCGGCCAAAATGGCGGCGGCCTTTTTAAGGATGTCGCGCTGGGCGGTTATCCGCTCAAGGTCGCATTTCAGGCGTTCGTTGACCACGCGCAGCACGTCGATCTCGGCCTCCATTGCGGCTTGCGAATGGCCATGGTGCAGAGTCCCGGTGCGGCTCCGTGCATTCCGCTGGGTGAATTGAAGTGTAGCCGTTTGACCTGAAGTGGCAGGCGCGTGTGCGGTCTGGCTCACTAGCTCTGGAGAAGGCGGCGTGGGCGCGGGCGCAATCTGTTCGAGGCGCGCCATAATCAGCGCTTTGTTTTCCTCGCTGAGAATACTGTCCGTAGGAGACGCTGCGGCGGCGGTGGGTTCGGCGCTGAGAATCGCCGGGGCGCTGGATTGCTCTACGGCGGGTTGCGCTTCGGTTTTGGCTTTAGTTTTGAGCTGCTCGCGCACGATCTGGCGCACGCGGTTTGTACTCACACGCAGGCGCAGTAAGCCCCGTAAAAGGGTGCGCTTATTCCAAGGATCCACGTGGAACTCGTCCACCGATTGGCTGTAGTCGCTATAATGCCGCAAACAGCCGATATCATTGACGAAGTCGAAATCAGGCCTGAAGAAGTTTTTGTTTAGAAGCGTGACCAGTGGAAATTTACGGAACACACGGGCGTGTAGCGGGAGGGCTTTTTGCAGCAGGTGTTCAACGTAGTCGGCTTCGTTAATGCCATTATGCGAGCAGTAGATTTGACGGAAATCAGACGAGGTAGCCATAGGAACCCCAGACTATCAGTCGTGTGTGACAACGCTGCGTCGATGCGGTGACAATCAGGCGAATTTGCGCCCAGCGTGCTTTGGCCTGCGCGTACGCGCTTGAGCCGCACACCCACACGCCCTAGCGCTTTGGCTATGCCTGAATTGCCGGAAGTCGAAACGACGTTGCGCGGGGTCTCCCCCTATTTGCTCGGCCACCGCATCGTCGCCGTCACCGTGCGCGAACGCCGCCTGCGTTGGCCGATTCCGGAGTCGGTGGATGCGTTGGCGGGAGTCACCATCGAGATCGCCCGCCGGCGCGCCAAATACCTGCTGTTTGGCACCGCCGCCGGCACGCTTTTGATTCACCTGGGCATGTCGGGCGGCCTGCGCATCGTCGATCCCACCTCGGAATGGAAAAAACACGACCACGTCGGCATTTTGCTCTCGTCGGGCAAACAACTGCGTTATCACGATCCGCGCCGTTTTGGGTGCATCTTGCTGGCCGATGCAGCAACGCCGGAGCGGCACCCGCTGCTTGCCGATCTCGGCCCCGAACCGCTTGAGGCGGGCTTCACCGCCGAGCACCTGCTTGCGTTGTCGCGCGAAAAAACCTCGGCGGTAAAACCCTTTATCATGGATGCCTCGGTGGTGGTCGGGGTGGGCAACATCTATGCGAGCGAGGCGCTGTTTATGGCGGGCATCCGGCCGACGCGGGCGGCCGGTAAGGTAACGCGCGCCGAGTTCGTCCGGCTGGTGGAGGCGATCCAGCGCGTGCTGGCGGCTTCGATCGAATCGGGCGGCACGACGCTGCGCGATTTTTTGCGCGAGGACGGGGCGCCGGGATATTTTAAGCAGAGCTTGCGGGTGTATGACCGCGAGGGGGCGGGCTGCGTGAGGTGCGCCGGAGTGGTGAAGCGCAGCGTGCTCGGGCAACGGGCGACCTACTTTTGCCCGCAGTGCCAGCGCTGAGTGGGGGGCATGGAAATGCCGTTGTGCGTGCAGCGGCCAAACACCCTGAGCTCACGCTCAAGGCCACGGGGAGTGATGGTTGCGAGGGCTGGAGGGTGGCCCAGAGCGTGAGCGCAGGGTGGGCTGCAAGCCCGATTGTGCGTACTGGGGCTGCTGAGCTTTGGTGTTGGCGGCGCACGGGGTTGCCGGTGGGGTGGGGCCAATGATGAGTGTGATCGGTTTAATGTTGGCGCTGGGGCTGCTGGCGGCGGCGCGGTTTTGCGTGCGGCCGGCGCGGACGTATCGCGCTTGGTGGGTAGCCCTGGTGGCCACCGAGCTGGGGCATGTCGGGGTGGTGCTGGCGCTGGGGCTGGCGATTGGCGCATGGCGGTGCTGGCGTCGCACGCGGCAGCGGGGTGGGGGATGGGGCTGGCTGCGGGTGCTGCGGGAATAGCGTGGGTCGCGGCGGGGTTGTTTGCGCGGCCCGCTTGGTCGGCGTGGCACATGAGTCGGTGCGTGGAGAAGGAGGTTGCGGCTACGTTCGGCTCAGGCGGAGCGAACCCAGGCGCGGACGCGGTATCCACGGAAACACTCTGGTCGTGGCGCCGGCTCTGGCGTTGGCCCAACCGGGTGGAGCGCGGAGTGGTGGAGACCTTTGCGCTGGAAACGGGCGCGGCGGGCGAAGCGAACGGGGCTGGCGGGGCAAACGGGGCGGGTTTACCGGTTGATTTTTATCGGGCGCGGGGGGCGGCGGGCGTGGCTGTGTCGACGTCGGGTGGGCGCAGGGCTGCGGCGGTGTGTGTGGTGGTGGTGCATGGGGGCGGCTGGGACAGCGGCGACCGGGGGCAATTGGCGGCCTTTAACCACTGGCTGGCGGCGCGCGGGGTGGCGGTGGCGGCGGTGAGTTACCGGCTGGCGCCGACACACCGTTGGCCGGCGCAACGCGACGATGTTCGGGCGGCGGTGTCCTGGGTGCGCGCCAACGCACCGCGGCTCGGCGTCGATCCGGAGCGGCTGGTGTTGCTCGGGCGCAGCGCGGGCGCGCAGATCGCGGCGGCCACGGCTTATGGCGAAGCGTTGCCGGGTGTGCGCGCGGTGGTGGCGTTGTACGGGTGTTACGACTTGGAGTTCGTGTGGTCGATTCGCTCAGCGACGGATTCGCTCAACTCGGATAAGTTGATGCAGCAGTTCATGGGCGGCGGGCCCGAGGTGGCGGGTGCGGCGGAGATTTATCGCAGTGGCAGCGCGGAAAAGCTGGTGCACGCGGGTGTGCCGCCGACGCTGATCCTGCACGGGGCGCTCGATCAGTTGGTGTGGTGCCGACACAGCGAGCGGCTGGCGGCGGCGCTGGCGCGGGCGGGGGTGCGGCACGCGTTCGTGCGGCTGCCGTGGGCGACCCACGCGGGCGAAGCGAACCTGCATGGGCCGTCGGGACAACTCATCACCGGAGCGGTGCTACGGGTGGCGTTATCTTTTACGGAGCCGGGGCGCTAGCAGGGCAGTCGGCCGCAGTGACTGAGAGAACGAGTAGGAGTAGGAGAACGAGAACGATTGCGGAGGGACGGCCTCCGTGTCGTCCGGTATCGGAAAAAAGTAGCGCAGACTTCCAGTCTGCTCCGATTCAGATCTGGAACGCCCCCGAGGGCAGACTGGGAAGTCTGCGCTACTTCCGGAGCCGGGAGGAAAATAGGTTGCCGCAGGCGGGCGGGCTTCGCACACCTTTCCTTTCCTTCTTTCACATGAGTCTCGACGCTCCTTCGCTCCAGCCCGTTAACGGCGCCACTTTTTCCATCGGTATCGTAGCCTCACGCTACAATCCGACCCTCGTCGATGCCCTCGTGAACCAGGTTCAGGCCCACCTGATCGAGGCCGGCGTAAAGCCCAAAAAAATCACCGTCATCCGCGTGCCCGGCGCCAACGAGCTGCCCAGCGCCGCCCAGCTCCTGCTCGCCGCCAAAAAACTCGACGTGGTCGTCGCCCTCGGCGTCATCATCCGCGGCGACACCATTCACTACCAGCTCGTCGCCGAGTCCTCGCAGCAGGGCCTCCAGCGCGTGTCGCTCGACTCGTTCACGCCGATCATCAACGGCGTGGTCACCGCCGAAAACCAGAAGCAGGCCGACGACCGCTGCCTGGGCAAAATCAACCGCGGCGCCGAGTTCGCCCGCGCCGCCCTCGCCATGGCCGACCTCAACAAATCCCTTTCCAAATGAGCAGTAACAAAGCCCTTTTTGCCCAGCGTCGCGATGGTCGCGTGGCCGCCCTCCAGTACCTTTTCGCCTGGAGCATCAACAAGCCCACGAACCTCTCGGACGACATCTGCACCTTCCTGCAAACCCAGGAAAAGCCGCGCGAGCACTACGCCTTCGGCGAGGAGCTCATCAATGGCGTGGTCGAGAACGCCAACGCCATCGACGAACGTATCCGCGCCTTGGCCCACAACTGGGATTTCGACCGTATTGCCAAGATCGACCTCGCCATCATGCGCCTGGCGATTTTCGAGATGGTTTACCGCAAGGACATCCCGCCGGTTGTCTCCATCAACGAGGCCATCGACCTGTCGAAACTGTTTTCCAACACCGACGCCAAACGCTTCATCAACGGCATCCTCGATCGCCTCAAGGACCAGCTCGGCCGCGATTCCCGCAAGGTCGAGAAGCCGGAATAAGTTAACCGCCGCCCCGCCGCGCGCCCTCCACCAACGTCGAGGCTTCCTCCCATGTTCGGACTTTTTAAGAAATTCAAAGACGGCCTGGCCAAGACGGTCGCGGCGATCAGCGAGACCACGCGCGGGATTTTCGGCGGCCGCTCCATCGACGCATCGTCGCTGGAAACGCTCGAAGAGGCGCTCTACACCGCCGATTTCGGCGTCGCCACGACCGACGAGATTTTGGGCGAGATCAAGGACGCCTACAAAAAGGATAAAGAGCTGCGCGGTCAGCAGGCCGCCGCCATCGGTTCGGCGGTGCTCCGGCGCGTGTTGGCGGGCAGCGAGGGCGAACTGAAGCCGGCCGCCGCCGCCCCCACGGTCATCGTGATGATCGGGGTCAACGGCTCGGGGAAAACCACTTCTTCGGCCAAACTCGCCTGGTTGCTTAAGCAGGACGGTAAGTCGGTGATGCTGGCCGCCTGCGACACCTTCCGTGCCGCCGCCGTCGAGCAGCTGAAGGCGTGGGCCACGCGGCTGGAATTGCCTATCATTGCCAGCCACACCGGCGCCGATGCGGCTGCGGTGGCCTTCGATGCCTGGAAAGCCGCCAAAGCGCGCGGCTGCGACTACCTCATCGTCGATACGGCGGGCCGCTTGCACACCAAGGGGCACCTCATGGACGAGTTGGCGAAAATCCGCCGCGTGTTGCAGAAAAACGACGCCACCGCCCCGCATCATTCCTGGCTGGTGGTCGACGGCTCGCTGGGCACCAATTCAATCGAGCAGGCCAAGGTTTTCCACAAGAGCTTCGGGCTGACCGGGCTGATTGTAACCAAGCTCGACGGCACCAGCCGAGGTGGGGCGATCGCGGGCATCTGGCGCGAGCTAAAGCTGCCTATATACTTTTTGGGATTGGGCGAACAACCCGAGGATTTGCAGCCCTTCAGCGCCGAAAACTACGCCAAAGCGGTTTTCGGCAGCGAGTAATCGCGGCGGCCGGAGTCCGGGGAGGGACGACCTCCGTGTCGTCCGGGATCGAAAAAAGTAGCGCAGACTTCCAGTCTGCTCCGATTCAGCTCGGGAAGCGACTGAAGCAGACTGGAAGTCTGCGCTACTTCGTCAGGTGCTCATCAAATCGGCGCTCGAAACAGCCACATTATAACGCTCCTTGGCGAGTGTGCACAGGGCCTCCGCAAACTGCGGGTTGTCCTGCATGATCCGGTTAAAGTCCGACTTTTCTAATATGAACAGGTCGCATTGGCTGGTGGCCACCACGTTGGCGGTGCGCGGCGAGGTGCGTATCAGGCCGATTTCGCCAAAGTATTCGCCGTCGTAAAGGTGCTTCAGGTGCTTGCCGTTTTTATCCGTCACTTCAACCGCGCCACGGCAGATAATATACATCTCTCCGGCTGTATCGCCTTCCTTTATTATAGTCTGTCCGGCGGTAAATGAACGTGACTTAAAGGCCATGATCACCGCGTTGATTAACATCGGGTCGGTGCCTTTAAATAGCGGGGTTTGCTCCAACAAATCGCGCGTGACGACTTCATACCAACGGCGTCCATCGCGCTCGACCAAGGCGCTCGCCGCAGGCGGGCCCCAGGAGTTGCGGGCGTAATTGGGGAACTCCGCGCCGGCCGGGTTGGCCTGCCAATAATCCAGCAGGGGCTGGGCGATTTCCCACGCCGCCTTGACCAGGTCGCCGCGCGAAAACAGCGTCGCGTCGCCGCGCATGCAGGAATAAAACATCACCTCGTAGCCAGTGTAACGGGATGCCTTAAATACGTTTCCGTAGTTAAAGCTCATGTCGACTTTCTGCAATTGCAGGGTCGGGCCCGGCACCTTGGCTTGAAATAATAACTCAATGCCTTGCTGGGGCTGGATATGAAATACGAGGCGGTTGGGTTCGAGTTTCTCGACGCCGGTACCGCGGAAAACGGCGGCCGGCGCGGTTTTGAAGGTGACGATGATTTCGGTGCCGCGCTTCCAAAGGGCTTTGCCCGAGCGCAAGTAAATTGGGACGCCGCTCCACCGCCAGTTGTCTATATGCAGTTTTATGGCCGCAAAAGTTTCCGTGCTCGAGTCGGCGGCGACATCTTTTTCCTGTCTATAGCCGGGCTTTTTGATTTCGCCGTTGGTGTCATGCGCGGGTCCGTACTGGCCGCGCACCACATAGTTGGGCACTTCCTCGGGCTTATATACCCGTACCGACTCCAGGAGTTTGGCTTTTTCGTTGCGGATGGAGTCGGCCTCGAAGGAACCGGGTGGCTCCATGCACAGGTAGGACAACATCTGAAACATGTGATTCTGAATCATGTCACGCAGGACGCCCGAACTGTCATAGTAACCACCGCGTCCCTGCACATCGACCGACTCGCAGACGTTGAACTGAATATTATCAATGTGGTGACTATTCCACAGCGGCTCGAACATTCCGTTCGAGAAGCGGAACGCCAGTAGGTTTTGTACCGTTTCCTTGCCGAGATAATGATCGACGCGGAAAATCTGGTCCTCGTTCCAATGCCGCAGGATTTCCGCGTTGAGTTGCAGGGCGGATTTCAGGTCGGTGCCAAACGGTTTCTCTACAATGATGCGTTTCCAGCCCGGGCCGTCTTGGAAACCGGCTGCGTGGAGCGTGTCGCACAAGGGGCCGAAAAAGCGCGGGGCCATGGCGAAATAAAACAGTACGTTACCCTGCGCTTTATACTCGGCGTCCAGGGCGCTGACGCGCTCCTTGAGTTGTTTAAAGTCGTCGACCGTGATGCTGGCGGAGGAAAAGTGGAAGCGGTTGATCAGCTTGGCGCTCTGCTCCTTGTCGTATTCTTTACGCGTGTGGAATTTCGGCAGGCCGTCGGTTTCGCCGTTCATCGAGGCGCGGAATTGGGCGTCGGTGATTTCGCTACGGCCCACGCCCAGAACGGCAAAATTATCCGACAGCAGGCCGTCGCAGGCCAAATTATACAGGGATGGCACCAGCAGGCGTTTGGTGAGGTCGCCCGACGCACCAAAGATGATCATTACGCAGGGTTCACTCAGAGCGGCGGCAGTAGTCATGAATTTTTATTATATAAGGTTTTGGCTGCGCCCGAGGGTAGAGGAGGGCGGTGGGCGGAGAGTGCAGAGGCTCGGGCTAAACCGAGTGCAGCTGAAGTGCGGTTGGACTGGGGCGAGCTTTCCGTCGCCGGTTAGTCAGTAAAGGCTTTTCGTGCAGGTTGTAGCTGGTTTTTGGCGGAGGGGGAGTATCCGCTGTTTCAAAGGGCGAGGGCGCCTCCAGGATTATATATAATCGGGCCGCTCCTTGGCGTTGTAACAATAAAAAACCCCGGGCGCATGAACGCTCGGGGTTTTGGGAGGTGCGCGCCAAAGCGCGGTTGCGGAGGTGGGGAAGGGCTTATTCCGCCGCTTCGCCCGCTCCGGTCACTGCCGTGCCACCGATGACGGTGACCTTTTCCATGATCGCGGCGGTGAGTTTGGCGGCCAACTCGGGGTTGGCGCGCACGGCCTGTTTGGCGGCGTCGCGGCCCTGGCCGACCAAGTCGCCCTGGTAGGAGATCCACGAACCCTTTTTCTCCAGAATCTTGTGCTCGATACCGAGGTCGATAAGCGAGCCGGAAGCCGAGATGCCCTCGTCGTACATGATGTCGAATTCGCACTCGGTGAAGGGCGGAGCGACCTTGTTTTTGACCACCTTGAGCTTGGTGCGGTTACCGATGATCTTGCCGTCCGGGGTCTTGATCTGGTCCTTGCGGCGGATGTCGATGCGGATGGACGAGAAGAACTTGAGCGCGCGGCCGCCGGAAGTGGTCTCGGGGCTGCCGAACATGACGCCGATCTTTTCACGGATCTGATTGGTGAAAATACAGATGCACTTGGTCTTGCTGACCACGGCGGTGAGCCGGCGCATGGCTTGGGACATCAGGCGGGCTTGGCTGCCCATGGTCATGTCGCCCATCTGGCCGTCGAGTTCGGCCTTGGTGATGAGGGCGGCGACCGAGTCGAGGATGATGACATCAATCGCGTTGGAGCGAATGAGGGTTTCCATGATGTTGAGCGCGTCTTCGCCGGAGTCGGGCTGGGAGACGAGCAGGTCGTCGAGTTTCACGCCGACGACGCGGGCGTATTTCGGGTCGAGGGCGTGTTCGACGTCGATGAAGGCGGCGAGACCGCCACGGCGCTGGGCTTCGGCGATGACGCTTAAGCAGAAGGTGGTTTTGCCGGAGGATTCCGGCCCGTAAATTTCGATGATACGACCGCGGGGCAGGCCTTTGCCGCCGAGCGTGAGGTCGATGGCGAGTGAACCGGTTGAGACGGTCTCGACGGCCATCTTGTTATTGTCACCTAAACGCATGATCGAGCCTTCGCCGAATTGCTTGGTGATGGCGCTGACCGCGAGGTCAACGTTCTTGCGGGTGGTGGCGTCGGGGGCGAGGACGGCGGGGGCGGACGAGGAGGTCTTGGCGGGAGCGGCTTTAGACATGATACGAGGAGGAGCGGACGGGTGTGTTTTGTGGTTGAGGAAGCGAGGCAATTGCCCCGCTGCTTGGAGAGGGGCAACGTGAAACGCGGGGGCGCGCAGAAGCAAGCCAAGCGTGGCGAAAAATGCGAATTTACCGCCATCCCCAGCGCGAACCCGCGGCCGGATGCCCATCCCCATCCCCCCCTGTCCGCCCCCGCAGTCCCAGGTGCGGCCCCATCGCTCTCGCTCCACCCCCTGGACGGCTCCAGCAAAGTGTCACCTATTAGGTGACACTTTGGCTGGAGTTTGGCCCCAAAACGAGTTGAGATCCGTCCCCCCAGCTAAGGTAGAAGCGTACCGCAGGTAGCAACGGCATGGGTTTCGATGCGTTCGTTGACGTGCGGGTGGCTGTTGCGAAGTCTGCGAAACTCTCCGGAGTGATCAGCTCAGATCGCCATACATGATGCGCAGCACCTGTGTGGTTCTTGGCACGAGTTAAACGGCCAAACTCCAGACCTTGAGCTCACGCTCAAGGCCACGTTCGGGCGGGTGCGGCCTGGAGTGTGCCTTTGCCTGGGTGGCTTTGGCTCGGTGTGGCTTCGTGCGTGAGCACGAGGTGTTTTTTCTGGCTGCGGTGCGCCGAATCCTTGAGCTCACGCTCAAGGCCACAAGGAGTGTGTTCGCGAAGAGTGTGGCCTTGAGCGTGAGCTCAAGGATTCGGCTGATCTGCGTTCGACTAGTCAGGGGCCAAACTCCAGGCAAAGTGTCACCTATTAGGTGACACTTTGGGCCTTCCCCGCAGTGGATGCGGGATCGTGAGTGTCACCTAATAGGTGACACTTTGGTTAGGGGTAACGGGGGGGGCGATGGGGGAGGAGGGGAGCAGGGTGGGGTGGGGCTGGGCGACGACGGGGGGGGGGCAGGGCGTTTTTAGGGGTTTACCGTTGTGCCGCCGCGCGCGCGGCACGATTGGTGGGCGACGTGGTTCTTGTTTTTGGTGAACCAGCTAGCCTGTTTCTCGTTGCCTCGCTCCTTGTCCCTTCGCCCCCCCCCCCTTTCCCTCGCACGCACCTTCTCTTATGGACTACTACTCCCCTATCGAATCCTTGTCCGGTCTGATCCTCGGGGTCGGCCTTGCCGCTTTGCTCACGCTGCTGTTCGGCGTTTATACCATCGGGCCGACCGAACGCGGCGTGCTCACCACCTTCGGCCGCGCCCAGCGCACTCCCGGCTCCACCGCCGAGGATCCCGTGCTCGCACCGCTGCTCACGGACGAGGAAAAGCAGCGCTATAACTATCCGTGCGTGCGCGTCATCCAGCCGGGCGGCCCGTATTTCAAGTGGCCGTGGCAGAAGCTCTACAAGGTCGATATGACCATCCAAACCGTCGACATCACCTGGGATCCGGATGTGCGCCAGGACTCCATCGAGGCCGTCACCAAGGACAACCTCACCGTGCAGATCTCGGGTCAGATCCGGTGGAAACCGTGCGAGCGCAACCTCTACGCCTACCTGTTCGGCATCTCGCGCCCGGCCGCCCACGTGGTCGGGTACTTCATCTCGGTGCTGCGCGACCGCATCGCCACCTTTCACGGCGAGGCCGCCGAGGGCGCAGTCGAGGGCGTTTCCATCAACGACCTGCGGCGCAACCTTTCGCTGATTAACAGCTTTATGGAGGACGCCTGCCGCAAGACCGCTGCCCGCTACGGCATCGATCTCGACGCCGCTCTCATCACCAACATCGACCCGCCGAGCGACGTCGACGAGGCCCTCGCGTCCATCAACACCACGCAGAACCAGGTCGCCGCCTCGATCAGCCAAGCCAAGGCGGACGCCGACCAGCGCCTCAAAATGGCCGAGCAGGCCGTGCAAATCGCCGAGAACCGCGCGCAGGCCGAGGCCGCGCCGCTGCTGGAGCTGGGTAAAACCCTCGCCGCCATGCACGCCGAGGGTGGTAAGCCCGCGCTCGACAGTTATCTGCGCAACGCCCGCCTTCCCTTGCGCGAAAAGGCCGCCCAAACCGTGCTTAAACTCTAACTCCAGCCCCGTCCCCGCCATGTCATTTTTATCGACACTTATCCTGGGTGCTATCGGCACCTTCATCGCCACGCCCATCGTGCTCGCCATCGGCCGCATGTTCCAGCTCTGGCGCGTGCTGCCCGAGCGCACGGTGATCGTTTACACCTTCTTCGGCAAAGTCGTCGGCCAGGTCGACGAGCCCGGCCTGTTTCTGCCCATCATGCACTTCGGCCCGCGCGCGCTGCTGTTCCCGCTGTTCGGCAAGGCCTACGTGGTGAGCACGGTGATTCACCAGGCCTACCTGCGTAACCAGTTAGTGAATTCCGAAGAAGGCGCGCCGATGGGCGTGGGCATCTGGTTCGAGATGTTCGTCAACAACCCCAAGGCGTTCCTGTTTCAAAACTCCGACCCGATCGGCTCACTCAAAGCCAACGTCGCCACCGCCATTGTTAAACAGCTCTCCAACCTGCGCCTCGAGGTGCTGCTGGAAAACCGCGATGCGCTTTCACGCAAGGTGCGCGAAGAGGTTTCGCCCACCTCCTCGCAGTGGGGTTTTAGCCTGGGCTCGACCTACATCCGCAAGGTGGCTTTCCGCGACAAGGGCATGATCGCCGAGATTCAGCGCAAGGTGGTCAACCGCCTGCGCCAAGTGACCGCCGCGATGCGCCAAGCCGGCGACAACGAGGTGGCGATTATCCACTCGGAGGCCGACCGCCAGGCTGCGCAGCGGCTCGGCCAGGCGCAAGCGGTGCGGCCGCAAGTGGTGGGCCGGGCGCTGGCGGAGATCCAGCGCGTGCCGGAGGTGGCCGATGCGTTGTTCGCGCTGCTGGATGTGCAGGCGACGCTGCGCAGTCCGGGGAAACTGACGCTGGCGAGCGGAGATGGGACTGGGTTGTTGCTCAATAGCTGATAGCGGTGCGGATGGATTAGCGGCGGGGACCGCGGACGATAGCGGAGGGACGACCTCCGTGTCGTCCGGGATCGGAAAAAAGTAGCGCAGACTTCCAGTCTGCATCGAAACAACCACGGCAGTTTAGCCGCGAAAGAACGCAAGGAACGCAAAGATACCAATCAGCCTGTATTGCTCTGCGTTCTTTCGCGGCCAAAAGGAACGCTGCTGAGACGGAATCTAGCGGAGCAGACTGGGAAGTCTGCGCTACTTTTCCCGAGCCAGCCCACACGGAGGTGGGCCCTCCCCGCAGACGCCGAGGAAAACGGCGGCGGAAGAGAGAATGAGTAGGAGTAAGAGAACGAGAACGATTTCGGGGGGGGGGCGATCTCCGTGTCGTCCGTGCCGGAAGTCGATGCGCACGAAGGGCTGCCTTAAATGTTAAAAAAATGTAATAAGGGCCATTGCGTTTGCTTATGGGCGGGGCAGTTTCGGGCATACCCCCTGTTTCTGTGCTTACCCACGCCGACTATCACATTTTGGTGACCGAAAAGGCGCCTGTTGGTGAATCGGCTTTGGCGCTGTTACTCGGCCCCATCGGCTATCGAATTACCTGCGTGCAGACCAGTATCGAGGCGGTGGCGGTCTTAAGGGCGGATCCTGCCGATGTGATTTTGGTCGATTTGGTGGCGGGCGATGCAGTCGAACTGGGCCTGCTGGTCATGCTGCGGAAGTTTTTCCCCGATTTGCCGCTGGTGCTTTGTGTGGGGGGCCACAGCGAGGCTCAGGGGGCGCAGTACCGCCAGCTGGGAGTGGTTGATATTTGGGTGAAACCAGTGGACCCGCGCGCCATGGTGGAGCAAATCGAACTCGCGCTGCCGAAGCGCGGACTGCAGCCCGGAAAAGCCGCCGTTTGCGCCACCGCCGCCGATTGGCTGGCGAGCGCGACCAAAGCGCCGGAAGCAGGCGCTGAGTGGGGCGAAGGAGCGAGGGGCGTGCCACTTCGTCTGGGGTGCTCGGCGCAAGCGCGTGAGTTAAACAAAGATTTTGCGCGGCTGAGGGGCTTTGGCTCTTTGGCGGTGGTGCAGAGTCACCTCGGTTTTGGTGTGCTCGACCTGGCGGTGGACCTCGTGCGACCGCAGAATTCCTTGCTGGTGGCGTGCCTTGCCGGGTGGATCGACCGGGCGGTGCTCATGGAATTACTGGCCCCGGCGCAGGATAATGACCGTCCGGTGGTGCTGGTGGTGCTGGAAAGTGAGAATCTGGATACGCAAAAGCAGATGTTGGTGGAGGGCTTGTTGGTCCGGCACCCAGGGGATCCACTCAGTGAGCGTTTTGCTGGGCGCGTGCGGGTGTTGCTCTGCGGGAGCGAGTCGTTGTGTGAGCGGCGGCGCGAACACCGTCTATTTCTGGCGGTTACAAAATCACCTGTCGTAAAAGCCGATGACCGGCCCCGCCAGGGGCCGATCATCAGGCCCGGTCAGCTTGCAGGTTCGTCGGCTAGGCGGTCTTTCATGCGGTAGGATTTGCCCTCGATGACGACGGTCTGGGCCCGGTGCAGCAGGCGGTCCAGGATCGCCGCGGTGATGCCAGCGTCGTTGTTAAAGATCCCTGCCCAGTGTTTGTAGGCCTTGTTGGTGGTGACGATCAGCGAGCCGCGTTCGTAGCGTTGGCTGACGATCTGGAAGAGCAGGTCGGCCCCCGACTTGTCGAGCGGCAGGTAGCCGACCTCATCGAGCACGAGCACCGCAGGGGTCATGTAACGCTTCAACTCGGCTTGCAACCGGTGCAGGGACTGGGCGGTGACCAGGGCGTTGATCGCGTCCACCGCCGTCGTAAACAGCACCGTGTAACCCGCCTGGCAGGCCGCGTAGCCCAACGCGCTCGCGAGGTGTGTTTTACCGAGCCCCACACCACCGCAAAACACCACGTTGGTGCGCTCCTTCACAAAGCCCAGTTCGAAGAGGTGGCGTACCTGCGCTTCGTTCAACTCCTTGGGCCAGTCCCACTGGAACTGGTCGACGGTTTTCTTGACCGGGAAGCGCGCTGCCTGGATGCGCCGCTCCAGCGCCCGGATCTGGCGATCCTGGGTCTCGGCCTGCACCAGTCGGCGTAAAAATTCGGCGTGCGAACAGCGCGCCTTGGCCGCCTCGGCGGTCAGTTCGCCGTGGTGACGCAACAGGTAACCGAGTTTCAGATACTTGAGCTGGTCTTTTAATAAATCGGGTTTTTCGGGTTCTGTTTTCATTGGGTATAGGGGCTTAAATCCGGGGGCCGTAGTTCGAGTTCCAGTGCGGCCAACGCGTCGGCGCGGGTGAGGTGGATCGGCCCGGCTTGCGGCAAGGCCCGCGCGCGTTGTTCGAGCAAGTTGAGGATGTAATCGCTGGAGTAGGCGCCGAGTTCATGGGCGCTTTCGATCGCCCGGCCGACTGCATCCGTTCCATACAGGGCCACCAAACCCACGATAGTCGCCAGGTGGTGTCCCGCGTTGAGCCGGCGCTCCTCCAGCCCCCGTTGGTAGGCGGGTGCCGCCGGGCTCAGTTCCAAAAACCGTAGCCGCAGGCGCTGCCGCGCCCCCTGCCGTTTGCGCTCCTCGAGTTCGCGCACATGCTCGGGGTTTTCCACATCGGCGCGGCGGGCAAAACTGCGGGCGTGCTCGGCCACCAGGGTGCGTTCCGCAAAAAACCTCACCTGCGCCCCCTCGATCTGCGCGGTGAGTAGCGCCCCGGCAAACTTCGTGGGCACCGAGTAGCGGTTCGTTTCGATACTCACCCGGCACCGCCGCGACGCCCGCACGCTTAAGGTGCGCACCGCCGGACTGGCCACCGGGTTAAGCGGCAGGAGCGCAGCGCGCTCCTCGGGCAGCCGGTCCACCGGCCGGCCCTGGGTTTCAGCGTGCACGCGCACGTTGGCCACCGTTTCCAGCCACAAGCTGGCGGCCGGCCCCAGCTCGGTAAACCCATTCATCTGCCTCCCGCCAAGGAAGCTTTTTTTCACGTAACCCACCGCGTTTTCCACCATGCCCTTGGACTGCGGATGCCCCGGCCCGCACGCTTTTATCGTAAACCCGTAGTGCCGGGCAAAGTCCAGGTACTGGGCGTTGTACACCGGGTCGGTCCCGGGCACATGCGAGAGGACGGCCGTCTTGCAGTTGTCCACCATCACCTCGCGCGGCACCCCGCCGAGTTTTTCAAAGGCGCGCCGGTGACAGCCCAGCCACCACTCCTGGCCCTGCCCGAGGGTAAATTCCACATGCAGGAACCGGCTGTACCCCAAAACCATGACGAAAAAACTTAAAGCCCGCCGGGTGCCGTCCACCTCCACCGCGCCAAAACTGCCCCAGTCCACCTGCGCGGTCTGGCCGGGGGCGAACTTGAGGGTAAGAAACGCCTCCAGGTTCCGCGGCCGCACCCGCCGCACGTAGTCTTTCAAAATTGAATACCCGCCCGTGTACCCCCGCTCGCGCACCTTTTGCCAGAGCTGCATGGCGGTGAACGGATGGGCCTCCAGCCACCGCGCGATCGCCGGCTTGTGCACGTCGAGCTTGCTTGGCCTAGGCACCTGCGCGGCCTGGCTGCGCGCGTACTTTTCCTGCGCCTGCCAGCGCCTCACCGTCTGCACGTGCAACTGGAGCGAGCGGGCGATTTGCGGCGCACTGTGTCCGGCCGCCTCCGCCTGTTTTATCCGGCAATACAGTTCGTAATTGATCACGCCCCCACCTCCCGGCTCGGCGACGGCGTTACCGCCAGCGTGTGCGTTGGCCTGCCCCGGTCCAAGGAGAGCACCTGGTAAAGTGGCGCGGCGTAGGCGATCACCCCGGCCTCGATTAACTGCCGGCGCGCCTCGACCAGGCCGTCCTCGCTGAGCGTGAGCAGCCGGGCCAGGGTGCGCGTGGCGTAGTAACTCAGCCCGTCGGCGTCACCCACGGTGACCAGGACCAGATAGAGGCCCCAGGCGGGGGCACTGGCCCGCCCCAGGTAATTGCCCCGCACCAGCCGGTGGTCCAGCCAGCTAAACTGGGCCGGCGTGCGCCGGAGTTGTTCGCGATCGATCGGTTGTTTTTGCATAATCGGGCGGCTGGACGTCGATGCCCAGGATCACCCGCCCCCGGGATTGCAGGTGTCGCAGCATGGGTTCGAGGTCCTCTTGCAACGCCACCCCGGCGAACTGCGCGATAAGCCCCACGAGCACAGGGTTTTGCGACTCCCAGCTGTCTTGTAACGGCACGCAGGGATTCGGTAACGCCACCTCGGCGACCGGCTCGGCTTTAGGCTGGCGCACAACGGATTGCGTAGTTGGGATGTCTTGTAACGCCACCCGCCGTCGCGGCCCCCTCCGCCTTGAGTACCCCGGATTGGCCTTCCGCCACTCCTGCACCCGTTGGACATTTTCTGGGCCTTTCCAGTGGTCGAGGTTCTCCGGCTTCGCCAACCATTTGGCCTGACTGGCCGCCCGGCTCGCCTGCTGGCACTCCGGCTTCACGCAGTAGCGCTGACGCTCGCGGTTACGCGCGTCGGGCAAAAAGAAATCGCCACAGTGCAAGCACTTGCGTGAACCAGTCGGATGCATCGCTGTGCATCCGCCAAGCGTCCCGCCGGTTCAATCTCCACCCATTCGCATCCCCCATATCCCCAGCCGGACAGGGAAGAAAACCCACCCACTGAAGAAGAGTTTCACTCTTTAAAATGGGAAGAAGATCCACCGAAGAAGAAGTGAATTCCTAACCGCCAGAAATAGACGCTTTCCCGCTCGCCGCTCACAGTCGTTGTGCGAGCGAGCGGAACAAGGGCATTTTTGCGAACTGCTGCTGATGCGTGCAGGATCGATGGTGCAGCAGGTGTCGGCGTTGGTGCAGCGGCGTGAGGATCTATGGCTGATGGCCTTGGCGGTCTGGACGCGCACGGGCAGTGGCGCGCTTTTGGTCGATCCTGCCTGCGAGATCTGGGTGGGCGAGCAAACCTGGCCGGGGGATTACGCTCCTTTTCATCGTACGATCGAACTCGCTGGAAAACTGGCCCAGTCGGCCCGTGGCACGGTGACGCCGCGGGAGTTGGCGCGTGCGATGGTGATCGAGCCGACGTGGTCTATGCCGCTGTTTCACGAATTACTCATGACGGAGCTGGCGGGGCCGCTGGTGTCGTGGGATTAGGCGCAATGGCCAATGACCAATGGCCAATGGCCAATGACCAATGACCAATGACCAATGGCCAATGACCAATGGCCAATGGTTAATCTAATGTTGGTTATAGGCTTTTCTCATCCCTCTCCGAGATCGCGGAGCGATTTTGATCCTAGGTCGTAGCGTCTAAACGTATCTATCCGTTGGTATCAGGCTAGGGATTTTCTTTAGGGGTGAAAAATAGGGCTAAAGTTTACCTCAAGTTGTGCCGATAGGGATAGGGTGAACACCTCACGTCTCCACGTCTTTGCCCGTCTGCGTTGCCGCGGACTCCGGTGCGGCGTGGTGCAGCCCGCTTTCTTAACCCCGGCCTTATGAGCAAACGAATCCTCACCGTCGATGACGCCGCGACCATGCGTAAAATGGTCGCCTTTACCCTCAAGGACGCGGGTTACGAGGTACTCGAAGCAGTAGATGGCTGCGACGCCCTCAAGGTCCTCAAGGATCGCTCCGTCGATGCGATCATCACCGACCTGAACATGCCCAACATGGACGGCATCGAACTGACCCGCCAGTTGCGCGCCCTGCCTGCCTTCGCCCGCACGCCGATTATTTTGCTCACCACGGAATCTGATCCGGCGAAAAAATTGGCAGGCCGCACGGCCGGCGCCACCGGGTGGATTATCAAACCCTTCAACCAAGAACAGCTCCTCGCCATTGTGGCGAAAGTATTGCCCACCTGAACCCCCACCCCGCCATGTCGATGAACGAATCTCTGCAACAGGAATTGGTTAAAGATCTCCTCGTGGAAAGCTACGAGGGCCTCGATCTTTTTGATCGCGAACTGCTCGGCATCGAGCA
This sequence comes from Opitutus sp., assembly GCA_024998815.1. Taxonomy (NCBI): domain Bacteria; kingdom Pseudomonadati; phylum Verrucomicrobiota; class Opitutia; order Opitutales; family Opitutaceae; genus Opitutus; species Opitutus sp. The sequence continues at coordinate 168,686 of JACEUQ010000003.1, read as the reverse complement.
GGGCGAAGGCGGCCTCGCCCGCCTTAATATCGTTTTCCGCGTTATCCATACCATCAAGGGCACGGCTGGCTGTATCGGCCTTGGGCGCATTGAGAAGCTCGCCCATGCGGGCGAGAACCTGATGAGCATACTGCGTGAGGGCAAACTCGCCGTCTCCGGTGAAATTGTCTCCGCCTTGCTTTCAATGTCCGACGCCCTGCGCGGCATGCTGCGGGTGTTGGAGTCCACCGGCGCGGAGAGCACCGAGGAGCACGCCCCGTTGTTGCTCCTGCTGGCCAAACTCCAGATCCCTCCGGTCGCCGCCGCGCCGGCTCCGGTGGTGGCCAAGGCTAACTATGGCCTCTTCGAGGAAGCCGACGAGGTGCCTGCCGTTGCGAGCGCAGTGCCCGCCGCTCCTGAGGCACCCGCTGCAAGTTCCCCCGAAGCGGCCGGCTCCGCGGAGTGCGCAGCCGAGGCCGCGCCCGAGACAGGCGAGGCGGCGTCTGCCCCCGTCGTCGTGCCTGCGGCTGTTGCTGCGGCCGCAGCCCCGATGCAGGCCCGCCAGCCGGCACCCGAAGCGCCAGCAGCCGATAACTCCGGCCGCGGCGGCGTGGCCGACAGCGCGATCCGGGTGGATATTAACCAACTCGACAAGGTCATGAATCTGGTCGGCGAACTCGTGCTGGCCCGCAATCAAATCGTCTCCAACACCACCGTGTTTGACCAGGCCGCGCTCACCACCGCCGCCCAGCGCCTCAACATCATCACCACCGAGTTGCAGGAAAGTGTGATGAAAACCCGCATGCAGCCCATCGGCAATGTGTGGGCCAAGTTCCCCCGCGTCGTGCGCGACGTCGCCAAGGATCTCGGCAAAAAGGTGCGCCTGGTCATGCAGGGCCAGACCACCGAGCTCGACCGCACCATCATCGAGGCGATCAAGGACCCGCTCACCCACATCGTGCGCAACTCCATTGACCACGGCATCGAGGCGCCCGAGCGCCGCACCGCATGCGGCAAGGTCGACGAGGGCCTGCTGTCCCTGCGCGCCTTCCACGAGGGTGGTCAGGTGATCATTGAGATCATGGACGACGGCCACGGCATCGACCTGGAGCGCGTCAAAACCAAGGCGGTATCCAAATCCCTCATATCCCCCGAGCAGGCCGCCCGTATGAGCGACCGCGAGGCGATCAACCTCATTTTCCTCCCCGGCCTGTCCACCGCCGAAAAGATCTCCAATGTCTCCGGCCGCGGCGTCGGCATGGACGTGGTGAAAACCAACATCGAGAAAATCGGCGGCTCGATTGACCTGCAGACGCAGGCCGGCCAGGGCACCACGTTGCGGATCAAAATCCCGCTCACCCTTGCGATCATCCCTGCGCTCGTCGTCACCAGTGGCGGCGCCCGCTACGCGATTCCCCAGGTGAGCCTGCTGGAGCTCGTCCGGCTCGAGGGGGCCACGGCGCGCAAGGGCATTGAAAAACTCTGCGGCTCGCCCGTCTACCGGCTGCGCGGCAACCTGCTGCCGCTCGCCTACATCAACGAACAGCTTGGCACCGCCCCCGGGTTGGGCCGCAGCCCCGGTGATGATGATGTGATCAACATCGTCGTGCTGCAGGCCGATGGCCGTCCCTTCGGCTTGGTGGTCGATGAAATCAACGACACCGAGGAGATCGTGGTTAAACCGCTCGGCAAACAGCTCAAGGGCATCTCGTGCTTTGCCGGTGCAACCATCATGGGCGACGGCCGCGTGGCACTCATCATCGATGTGGTCGGCTTCGCCCAACACGCCCGGGTGGTGGGCGAAACCCGCGAGCGCGCCGTCGACGTGGTCAAGACCTCCTATGTCGCCGATAGCGACAGGCCGAAATCGCTCCTGCTCTTCAACGTCGGCGGCAAACGGCGCATGGCCATCCCGCTTTCGCTCGCCGCCCGGCTCGAAGAATTCCCGATCACCCAGATCGAGCACACCGGCGACTCCGAGGTCGTCCAATACCGCGGCCAGATCATGCCGCTGATTCGGGTGTGCAAGTACATCAGCGGCGGTGTGGCAACCGAACCGGATGCAGAAAAGTTGTCGGTGGTGGTGTATTCGGAAAAGGGCCGCTCGGTGGGCTTCGTGGTTTCGAGCATCAACGACATCGTGGAAGAAGCCTTCAAGGTGCAAAGCCACGCCTCGGGGCGCGGCCTGGCCGGCTCGGCCGTGGTCCAGGGCCACGTCACCGACCTGCTCGATGTGCCCGGCCTCATCCGCAACGCCACACCGTCTTTTTACGACACCATCGCCGCCTGATCCTTTAACCCCCCATGTCCACCGCCAACCAATACTGCACCTTCTACGTCGACGGCCTGTTCTTCGGCGTCGAGGTCCTGCGTGTCCAGGAGGTCATTCGCTTCCAGGAAATGACCCCTGTGCCACTTGCTTCCAACGTCGTCAGCGGCCTGATCAACCTGCGCGGGCAGATCGTCACCGCCATTGACCTGCGCCGCCGCCTCGCGCTGGCCGACCGCAATTCATCCGAATTTCCCATGAACGTCGTCATTCGCACCGACGATGGCGCCGTGAGCCTCCTCGTTGACCACATTGGCGACGTGTTGGAGGTCGATGCGGAAAGTTACGAACGACCACCCGAAACCCTCAGCGGCATCGCGCGCCAACTGGTGCGCGGCGTCTATAAACTCAAAGGCAACCTCCTGCTCATTCTCGACACCGACCAGACCGTAGACCTCACCGAAAAATCGGCCTCCGCCAACGCCAAGGCCGCCTAATTCAAACTTCATTTTCGACCTCATCAACCACCTCACCCGTACCTCACCATGCTCAACATCGACTCCGCTATGAACGCCTCCGCTCCCGCCTCAGCCAAATCCCAAGCCCCCGTCAAAACGCCTGCTCCGTCCACGCCCGGTGCGGCCAAAGCCGTCGCGGCACCCAAAAAGAAAACCGCCCCCGCCGGCACTTCATCTTCAGCCGCTGAACTCGCTGATTTGCGCGGAAAAATCGCCGCGCTCGCCAAGGTGCAGGCGATCATCGAGTTCAACCTCGATGGCACGATTATCACCGCCAATGAAAACTTTTTGAACACGGTTGGCTACACCTTGGCTGAAATCAAGGGCCAGCATCACAGCCTCTTTGTCGACGCGACCTACCGTGAAAGCCAGGCCTACAAGCAGTTCTGGCGCGACCTCAATGACGGCAAGTTCTTCTCTGCCGAGTACAAGCGCTTTGGCAAGGGCGGCAAGGAGGTCTGGATTCAAGCCAGCTATAACCCAATCTTTGATGCGAACGGGAAGATCGTGAAGGTCGTGAAGTTCGCAAGCGACACCACTGCGGCCAAACTGGTTAACGCTAATTACGAGGGCCAGCTGGCGGCGATCTCCAAGGCGCAAGCGGTGATCGAGTTCAACCTCGATGGCACCATCATCACCGCCAACGATAACTTTTTGAACACGCTCGGCTACACGCTGGCGGAGATCAAGGGTCAGCATCACAGCCTTTTTGTCGAGCCGGCCTACCGTGAAAGCCAGGCCTACAAGCAGTTCTGGCGCGACCTCAATGACGGCAAGTTCTTCTCTGCCGAGTACAAGCGCATCGGCAAGGGCGGCAAAATCGTATGGATTCAGGCATCGTACAACCCCATTGCCGACCTCAACGGCAAGCCATTCAAGGTCGTCAAGTTCGCCACCGACGTGACCGCCGCCAAGACCGAGTCGATCAACAACGAGCGCCAGCTCGCCGAGGCCAACCGCAACCAGGCCGTGATCGAGTTCGACGCCACCGGCACCATCCTCAACGCCAACGATAACTTCCTCAGCTGCCTGGGTTACGGCCTCGACGAGATCAAGGGCAAGCACCACCGCATGTTTGTCGATCCGGCCTACGCCGCCTCCGCCGATTACTCGCGGTTCTGGGCCGATCTCGGCACAGGCAAGTTTCAAACCGCCGAGTACAAGCGTTTTGGCAAGGGCGGCAAGGAGGTATGGATTCAGGCCACCTACAACCCTCGTTTTGACTCCACCGGCACGGTGAACAAGGTGATCAAATTCGCCTCCGACATCACCCCGCGTAAGCAAGCCGAGGCCAGCCTCAAGCTCACCCTCGAAACCGTCTCGCAGAACGCGCAGTCGCTCAGCTCCGCCTCCGAGGAGCTCTCCGCGGTCGCCCAGCAGATGAGTTCGAACTCCGAGGAAACCGCCGCGCAGTCCAATGTGGTCGCCTCCGCCTCCGAGCAGGTCAGCAAGAACGTCGCCACGGTTGCCACCAGCGCCGAGGAGATGAGCGCCTCCGTGCGTGAAATCGCCAAGAACGCCAATGACGCGGCGCGCGTTGCCACCACGGCGGTCAAGGTCGCCGAGGACACCAACCAGACGATCTCCAAGCTCGGCCAGAGCTCCATTGAGATCGGCAAGGTCATCAAGGTCATCACCTCGATTGCGCAGCAGACCAACCTACTCGCGCTTAACGCCACCATCGAGGCGGCCCGAGCCGGCGAGGCGGGCAAGGGCTTCGCTGTCGTGGCCAACGAGGTGAAGGAACTGGCCAAACAGACCGCCGCCGCCACCGAGGACATCAGTGCCAAGATCGAGGCGATTCAGGGCGACACCAAGGGGGCCGTGACGGCGATCGGCGAAATCGCGAAGATCATCGGCCAGATCAACGACATCTCCAGCACCATCGCCAGCTCGGTGGAGGAGCAGTCGGCCACCACCAACGAGATTGCCCGCAACGCCAGCGAGGCGGCCAAGGGCAGTACCGAAATCTCGCGCAACATCACCAACGTGTCCACGGCTGCACGCAGCACCACCGAGGGCGCCAACAACACCCTGTCCGCCGCCACCGAACTGGCCCGTCTCGCCGCCTCCCTCAAGAGCGTGGTCGATGCGGCCACCAAGAAATAACCCTGCAGCACCTCGGCCGGCACCCAGGTTCACCTCACCCGCCCTCGGGCGGAGGAGCTACCTTCGGGCCGGCCGGATTCGCAACACCCAGTAGCGCAGGCTTCCAGCCTGCTTCAAGTCAGCTGCGGTACGCCCTAGCAGCCGAGTTGGAAGTCTGCGCTCACCCCTGCAATTCAGCCAACACGGAACCCTGGGGTCCCCTGTTGGCTGTTTTTATTTGGTCACTCCCCCTCTATTTATGAAACTCGTCCAGCTCATCTATTGCAGCCAGGTCACCGGAAGGCTGACCCTCGATTCGGTCCAGTATATCCTCAACAGCGCGTCGAAAAAAAATTCGGCCCGCGGTATCACTGGGTTTCTGGCCTTCAATGAAAGCAATTTTCTGCAGGTCATCGAAGGAGATTCGTTGGCTGCGAATCTGTTGTACGGCTCGATTTGCCGCGATCCTCGGCACCACGGCGTGCACCTGATCAGTTTCAGGGAGATCGAGGAGCGCCAATTTCCCCATTCCGCCATGGGGGACTGCAATTTGACGATGGTGGATTCCTCCGCGATTGAGCGTTATGTGGACAGTGCGGTTTTTGAGCCGACCAAGCTATCGGCGGAGGTGGCGTTGGGGTTACTCCAGACTCTGGATACGCTGCGCAGGGCCGAAGGCGCCCCGCATGGATTGTAGGCGGGGGTGTTAAGCAGCGCAGGCGTCCAGTCGGCTCCCGGTGCGCGTGCAGACTGGAAATCTGCGCCACGTCGGCCCACCTGCAGCCATCGTTTCGTTTAAAGCGCCGCGGGTTGGGCGTCAGATTCCAAGCGTCGGATCGATCAGGGGTATATTGCACGCGTTTGCCTGGCGACGCTTTGGTGGGAGCGCCGAGCCCCAGCTCGGGCTTTGCAGGTTCTCGCTTCGCTGCACCGAGCCGAGCTGGAGCTCAGCGCTCCGATTTTTAGCTGCCACGCGGCACGTTGGCGGGCATTCCCGACTTGCGCGCGGGCGACCCGCCGATGCAATCAGCGAAATGAAGGTCATGTTTACGCCTAAGGAATACGCCCGTTTGCTGGAACTCGTGCATCTGGGGATGCGTGTGGTGGAGGGGCGCCAGGGCGAGCAAGCCCCGGCGTTTGCCCGCTATGCCGAGTTGGAGCAAAAGCTCTACGAGCTGGCGACCCCCTTGGGCTGTGCCGACTTGGTTGATATCGGCGATCGCGGCCAGCCGGTAGCTTCCGAAAAACTGCTCGGCGACGAACGCTTGGCCAAGCTGGCGGGCGACTACGATAACGACACGTTTTGGCGCGAGTTGGTCACCCGCCTGGCCGACCGCGATCTGGCGACTGAACAGATTCTGCGCGCCGTGGAGGGCCATGGAGGCCCGGCGATCGACGGCGATGCTCGTTTGGACCAGCTTGAGGAGGGCTATTGGGACGAGTTTGAGACCCATGACCTCGCCCATGTTTTTGTTCTGCGCGGCGGCCGGGGCTGAGTTCGCGCAGTCCAGGCGAGTGCGCGGCGTGCGTTTTGTACCAAAACCCCAAACGAACGGGACTTTTTTAACGCTAAGTCGCCAACGCTAAAATTTCGCAAAGTATTGCAATTAAATGACTTCATTTCGCTTCTTCGCGTACTTGTGCCTTTGTGTTAAAGCCTAAAGTCGGAACGTGTAGGGTATACATGGATTGATTCTTCCGTGTGGTCCTGTGTTCCGTGGGCAACAACTCCGTGTTCCCTGGTTCGCAGAGTAGTTCCACCGCTTAGCCTGAACTCCGAAGCTGATCATCGCGATCTGGCGCAACCTGCTGGGCACCTGACCGTTCATTCACCCACTCGCAGCACTATTGAGTGCACCTCGGGGATTCACTCACGATCATCTGCTCCAGCATCTTGCGCCAGCTCATCGTTGCCAGCTTCGGAGTTCAGGCTTAGGCTCCCTGTTCCGTGCTCAAACCAATGAATTTCATCCTCAAAATGGCCTGGCGCGACTCGCGCACTTCGCGTCGGCGGCTCGCGCTGGTTTCACTCTCGATCGTGCTCGGCGTGGCCGCGCTGGTCGCCATCGGCTCGTTCAGCGCAAACTTGCGTCACGCCATCGATGCACAGGCCAAATCGCTGCTCGGGGCTGATCTCGCCGTCAATTCGCGCTCAGCGATTTCCGCCGAGGCGCAGGCTTTTCTCGCGGGGTTGGGCGGCGAACAGGCCAGCGAGGTCTCGTTCGCTTCCATGGTGGTTTTCCCCTCTGCGGGCAACCAGACGCGGCTTGTCACTGTGCGCGGCTTGGCGGGTGGGTATCCGTTTTATGGTGAGGTTAAAACAACCCCGCCGAATGCGATGGCGCGTTTGCCGCAGGGCGAGGTCGTGGTGGTGGAGGAAACGCTGCTGCGGCAGTTTGGCCTAAAAGTCGGCGATCCCCTCAAGTTGGGGGAAAAGGTGTTTAGCATCGCGGCCGGTTTGGAGCAGTTGCCGGGCGACTCGGCGGCGGTGGCCACCCTGTCTCCTCGAGTCCTAGTGGCGCGTGCCGCTTTGGCGGATACGGGGCTTCTGCAACGCGGTTCGCTGGTGCGTTACCGGGAGTATTTTAAGTTCGGCTCCAAAGTGGATGCCGAGGCGCTGGTCGGGCAAAACCGTGAGCGCTTCCGTGAGCTGCGGCTGGACGTGGACACGGTGGAGGAGCGGCGGCGCGAGTTGGGGCAGGCGCTGCAAAACGTGCAGGGTTTCCTGAGTCTGGTGGGGTTCGTGGCGCTGGTGCTGGGGGCGATCGGGGTGGCCAGCGCGGTGCATGTCTATGTGCGCCAGAAAATCACCACGGTGGCGGTGTTGCGCTGCCTCGGGGCGAGCGCGTGGCAGAGTTTTGCGGTGTACCTGGTGCAGGGCCTGGCGCTGGGTTTGGGCGGAGCGCTGGCGGGCGCGGCGGTGGGCGTGGCGGTGCAGTTGGGCTTGCCGACGCTGGTGAGGGGGCTGCTGCCGTTTGAGGTGGAGTTTTTTGTGGCGTGGGCGGCGGTGGGGCGTGGGTTGGCGGCGGGTGTGCTCGTGGGCGGGTTGTTTACCCTGCTGCCGTTGCTGGCGGTGCGGCGGGTGTCGCCGCTGGTAGCGATCCGCTCGGCGTTTGCTGAGCGGGCGGGAGCGGGCGATCCGTTGCGGTGGGTGGTTTATGCCGCGATCGGCCTGGCGGTGGCGGGTTTCGCGGTGTGGCAAACGCAGCGCTGGACTTGGGGACTTGGGTTTGCCGGGGCGCTGGCGGTGAGTTTCGGGTTGTTGGCGGCAGCGGCACGCGGGGTGGCCTGGGCGGCACGGCGGTGGTTGCCCAAACGCCTGCCTTACGTGGTGCGGCAGGGCGTGGCCAACTTGCATCGGCCCAATAACCGTACCGTGCTGCTGTTGCTCTCGCTGGGGCTGGGCACGTTTTTGCTGCTCACGCTCACCTTGTCGCGCGAAACCTTGCTCAGCCAGATCCGAAGCACCGAGGGCGGGGCGCGGCCCAATCTGCTGTTTTTCGATATTCAGGACGACCAGTTCGCGCCACTGGAGGCGTTGCTCGCTGCCGAGGGCGCGCCGGTGCTGGCGAGTGCGCCCATCGTGACGATGCGGCTGCTCAGCTTGAAGGGGCGGAAAATCGAGGCGCTGCTTAAGGATAAAACGGTGGGCATTCCCGCGTGGACGCTGCGGCGCGAGTACCGTTCCACCTATCGAGGCGCGTTGTCCAAAACCGAGACGTTGGTGGCGGGGCGCTTCACGGGGAGTGTCGCGGGTGGCGCCATGGGTAACTCAATGGGCAACGCGGCCGGTGGCACGGCGGGCGGTAATGGGGTGGTTAACGAGGCGGTTATCCCCATTTCCATGGAGGAAAAGCTCGCCCGCGACATGCAGCTGGGGCTGGGCGACGAGGTGGAGTTTGACGTGCAAGGGGTGCCGCTAAAAACGCGCATCGAGAGCTTGCGGCGGGTGGATTGGCGGCGGATGTCGCCCAATTTCTTTGTGCTGTTTCCCGAGGGTGTTCTGGAGGGGGCGCCGAAGTTTTTTGTGGTGGCGACGCGGGCGGCGGATGCGGCCGAGTCGGCGCAGGTGCAGCAGGCGGTGGTCGCCGCGTTCCCGAACATCTCGGCGCTCGATCTGGCCCTGGTGCTGAAAACCTTGGATGGGATTTTCGAAAAGGTTCAGTACGTGGTGCAGTTCATGTCGTTGTTCACGGTGGCGACGGGGTTGATCGTGTTGGTCGGCGCGGTGGCGACGGGGCGGTTTCAGCGGATTCAGGAAACCGTGTTGCTGCGCACGTTGGGGGCGTCGAGGGCGCAGCTCGTGCAGATCCAGCTGGTGGAAAACACCGTTCTCGGCGTCCTCGGTGCGCTGGTGGGGGGCGCGCTGGCCTATGGCGCCAATGCGGCGCTGGCGGTGTGGGTGTTCAAGGCGCCGGTTATCCTGCCGCACGCGCCGTTACTGGGTGCGGTGGTGGTGGTGTCGGGTGTGACGGTGGCCACCGGTTGGTGGTCGGGCCGGGGGATTACGCGGCACCCTCCGCTGGAGGTGTTGCGCCAGGAGGCGTGAGGGGCGGGGGACGAGCCGGATCGTTTTGGCGGTGAACTCCCTGCGCTCACGCGCAAGGCCACGCGGCGTTTGGCTCCTGTTGGCGGAGCGTGGGCCTGGGCGTGAGCGGGAGGGACGGCGGGTGGCTGACACGGGTTATTCGCTTCCACTTTGCGCGGGTGGTAAAGGGCGGGGTGCACCGTGCGGGTTAACTTGAGGGAGGCCTTTTCTTTTGGCCGTTTTCATGGTTCATTTCGAATTTCACCCCATGTCGAACGCGCCCGCCAAAAAGGAAAACCTGCTGGTTAACCTGGTTTTCAATATCCTGATCCCCACGCTGATTTTGTCGAAATTGAGCGCCGAGACGCGGCTCGGTCCGGTGGGTGGGCTGCTGTTCGCCTTGGTGTTTCCGCTGGGCTATGGCGTGTGGGATTTCATGGCGCGGCGTAAGGCTAATTTTATCTCTATCCTTGGCTTTATCAGCGTGTTGCTGACGGGTGGGCTGGGCTTGTTGCATGTGGGGGGATTGGGGTTCGCGATCAAGGAAGCGGGTGTTCCTGCGGTGATTGGGGTGGCGGTGCTGGCCTCGCTTAAATCCAAAACTCCTCTGGTGCGGACGATGCTTTATAACGACCAGGTTATTGATGTGCCTCGGGTGGATCAGGCCCTCGATGAGCAGGGTAATCGCTTCGCCTTTGAGCGCCTGCTCGTGCACGCCAGTTACCTGTTGGCCTTGTCGTTCCTTATTAGTGCGGTGCTCAACTTCGTCCTGGCGATTTATCTGTTAAAAAGTCCGCCCGGGACGGCTGAATTTAACGCCGAGTTGGCCAAGATGCATGTGCTGAGCTGGCCGGTCATCGTCGTCCCGAGCATGGGAATGATGATGTTTGTGTTGTGGCGTTTACTGGGCGGGATCAAACGCATCACCGGGCTGGAGCTGGAGGCGATTTTTAAGACTCCGACGGAAAAATCGCCCAAGGCCTAATAGGCCGTAACATCGTTCTTGCCGGAGAGTGACCAGGATGCGCTTAAGCGAAATACGGATTTTAACGCAAAGACGCGAAGGTCGACCCGAAGTACGCCAAGTAAGGCCGCGACTTACTTGGCGATCTTTGCGTCCCTTTGCGCCTTCGCGTTAAAACTCCGCGTCGGGGGCCGTCAGTTTGACTGCGGCTGCCTGATCGCGGCGGAAACACGCGGCACGGGCGCTTTCGTCCTTGCGCCGCCCGCCCGCCGTTGCGCTTATCGCTTTTTCTTTAAAGCCATGGTCTCCCCCGAAACGTTCAACCACATCGAAAACATCAAGAAGCGCGCAGGGCATCTATGGAGGTTTCTTTGACTGCGAACAAAAGCTTCGCGAAATAGAGGCTCTTGAGGCCCAAATGGGCGATCCCACCTTCTGGGATAACAACGAGCGCGCTCAAAAACACATCGGCAAGGTCAACGCACTCAAACGCGCCGTCCTGCCCGTGGTCGATTTCCGCAAACGGGTGGCCGACCTCGACGTGATGCTGGAGCTCATCGACGCCGGTACGCCCGACGAAAAGGACGAATTTGGGGCAGAACTCACCACCCAGGTCGACGCCATGTTGCCCGAACTCGACAAAATCGAGATCGGCGCATTCCTCACCGGGCAGTTCGATCGCAACAACGCGATCTTCTCGATTCAGGCCGGCGCCGGCGGCACCGAGTCCAACGATTGGGCGGACATTCTTTATCGCATGTACAACCGCTGGGCCGAGCGCCGGGGCTTCGATGTCGAGCTCATGGATGTGCAACCCGGTGATACAGCCGGTATTTCCAAGGCGACGATCCTCATCAAGGGGGAAAACGCCTACGGTTACTGCAAGGCCGAGCGCGGGGTTCACCGGTTAGTGCGAATCTCGCCGTTCGACTCCAATGCACGCCGCCACACCTCGTTTTGCGCGGTGGACGTGGTCTCGGAGATCACCGACGAGATCAAAATCGACATCCCCGAGAGCGAGTTGCGCATCGACGTTTACCGTTCCTCCGGCAAGGGCGGACAGGGTGTTAACACGACTGACTCGGCCGTGCGCATCACGCACATTCCGACCAACACGGTGGTGGTCTGCCAAAACGAGCGCTCACAGATTAAGAACAAGGCGGCCGCGATGAACGTGCTGAAATCCCGCCTCTACGAAAAGCGGCAGGACGAGCAGCGCGCGGAGATGGACAAGTTCTATGGCGACAAGGGCGAGATCGGCTTCGGCGCCCAGATCCGCAGTTACGTGCTTCAGCCCTATCAGATGGTGAAGGACTTACGCACGGGCGTGTCCACGTCCGACACCCAGGGCGTGTTGGATGGCGATATCGACCGGTTCATCACCGGGTGGTTGCGGGCCGGCTGTCCGCGGCACCGCAATAAGGATATTCAGATCGACGACGAGTGAGCGGCGGCGGGCCGTTCGGCCGAGCCGAATCGGGGTTGAGGGGTGAACTTCGGCGTGGCTTCGTGCGTGAGCACGAGGTGGCTTGGCCACCCTTTGGTGGTCTCAACTTCCTTGAGCTCACGCTCAAGGCCACTTTCCGGCCAGGCCCCTTCGCCGGAGAATGCGTTTGCATCGTGCGGGGGCGGCGCGGAGTCTGCGCGCACTATGAGTCTGTTTGAGATTAAAGCCGAGATTTCCCCCCAAGCGGTCGATGCCATCGACGAGGTGTTTCAGGAGCTTGGGGTCGAGGGCTGGAGCCTGCTGCAAGACGTGATCGTCCAGAGGGCCTGGATCGTGGGCATTTTTGCCGACTCCGTCGTGGGTCGGGCACAGTGGGCGGAGTTGGTGCCGCTCGTCGCAGGCTTTGGCGCGCTGGCGGAGCCCGAATTCCGCGAGTTGGCCGATCAGGACTGGCGCGATAGTTACAAGGCGCACTTTAAGGCGTCCCAGTTTGGCCGCCTGCATTGGGTTCCGGTCTGGGAGCGGGCCACGTTTCAACCGGCAGCAGGTGAGGTGGTTATCTGGCTGGATCCGGGCTTGGCCTTCGGCACGGGTAACCACGAGACGACCCGGTTGTGCTGCGAGCGATTGGTCGTTTTGGCCGATCAGGCCGGCGCGCGTGTGGGTGAGTTGCGGGTCATTGATGCGGGCTGCGGCTCGGGGATTCTCGCCCTGTCGGCCGCCAAGCTCGGATTTGGCCGGATCGTGGGTTTTGACAACGACGCCGAGGCAGTCCGGGTGAGCGAGGAGAATGCCGCCATGAACGAACTGACCGGCGCGGTGGACTTCTTTACCGGCGACTTGGTCAGCGGCTTGGCCGGCGGGCGCCAAGCCGAAGTGGTTTTGGCGAACATTCAGGCCGACGTGCTCATGCGCTTTGCCAACGAGTTGGTCGGCGCCGTGGCCCCCGGCGGGACCTTGGTCTTGAGCGGAATTTTGGCCATCGAATTGGAGAAGGTTCGGGCAGTGTTTGCGCAGACGGTGCCGGCTTGGAAAATCGCCAGCCGCGTGATGGGCGAGTGGAGCGATTTGGCGCTCACCCGAGTCGGCTAAGCGGTGGATTTTGGCTGAGCCGGGGATTAAAGGGCGTTTCTTCACCGAAACGCCCTTTGGGGGCCGGAATCGGACTGGTTTTGCAGGTAAAACGGGCTTTCCCCTTAGGTGTTTTTTATGGGGCGCATACCCCATGGCCGACTTTGGCGGGCACATAAAAACACCGTAAAAAGCGAGGTTGGGAGCGGTTTTTAGGGCAATTTATGCGTATTTTGGGGTTTAAAATCAAGTATTGCACAAACCGGCCGGTTCCATTTCAAAGTGGTCGTTCAGGATAGAAAACGTCACGTCAATTTCACTTAACCAAAGCACACCTTGGACCTTAAACAGATCAAACAAATCATCGACCTCATGACGCGCTCCGAACTGACCGAATTCGCGGTCGAGGAAGAGGGCTTTAAGTTGAAGATCCGTCGGGGTGCCAATGGCCTTCCGGTGGTCAGCAGCAGCCGTGTAGCTGAAGCTCCGGCCGCTCAAGTGGCTTACGCCGCTCCCGCACCTGCACCCGCCGCCGCTCCGGCCCCTGCCGCCGCGCCGGCCGCCGCTTCGGATGACGCCAGCATCATTTACATTAAGTCGCCGATGGTCGGCACGTTCTACCGCTCCGGCTCGCCCGAGAGTAAGCCCTACGCGGAAAACAGCACCAAGGTCGTCGAGAACTCGGTGGTGTGCATCATCGAAGCGATGAAGATCATGAACGAGATCCAGTCCGAGGTGAAGGGCGTTGTCGTCGAGGTCCTCGTCGAAAACGGCCAGCCCGTCGAATACGGCCAGAAGCTCTTTAAGGTTAAGAACGCCTGAGTTTCGTCGTTGTCCCTCCTCCATCCGAACCGCTGATCGTGACTGACTTCGCCGATTAATATTGGCGCATTTTAGTGCGAATCAGCGGTTTATTTATTACCCACATTTCTGATGATCCAAAAAATCCTCATCGCCAATCGCGGTGAAATCGCCCTCCGCATTGTCCGCGCTTGTCGCGAGCTCGGTATTAAGACCCTCGCCGTTTACTCCGAGGCCGACGTGCAATCCCTGCACGTCCAGCTGGCGGATGAGGCAATTTGCATTGGCGGTCCGCGCGGAGCGGACAGCTATTTGCGTGCGGACCGTATCATTGCCGCCGCCGAGATCGCCGATGTGGATGCGATTCACCCGGGTTACGGCTTTTTGTCGGAAAACGCCAAGTTCGCCCAGCAGTGCGAATCGTGTAACATCAAGTTCATCGGACCTAAGTCGAAGACCATCTCGATGATGGGCGACAAGGCCGTGGCCAAGGACACGGTTAAAAAAGCCGGCGTTCCCACGGTTCCCGGTTCGGACGGCCCGGTCGATAACGAGACCGAGGCGGTCAAGGTGGCGCGCCGGATTGGTTATCCGGTGATCATCAAGGCGGTCGCCGGCGGCGGCGGGCGCGGTATGCGTATCGCCCACAACGACATCTCCTTCGCCAAGGAGTACCATGTTGCCCGCAACGAAGCGGAAAAGGCCTTCGGCAACGGCTCGGTTTACATCGAGCGTTACATTGAAAAACCCCGCCACATCGAGTTCCAGATTTTGGCCGACAGCCATGGTAAGGTGCTGCACCTCGGCGAACGTGACTGTTCGATTCAGCGCCGCCACCAAAAGCTCATCGAAGAGTCACCGTCCCCGTTCCTGACGCCCGACTTGCGCAAAAAGATGGCCAAGTGCGCCGTAAAAGCCGCTGAGGCAGCTGAATACGAGAATGCCGGCACCATCGAGTTCCTCGTCGATGCCAAGGGTAACTTTTACTTCATCGAGATGAACACCCGCATTCAGGTGGAGCATCCGGTGACCGAGGAGTGCACCGGCATCGACCTGATCAAACAGCAGATCCTGGTGGCCAACGGCGAGAAAATCGCCTTCGACCAGGCCGATATCAAATTTGAAAAGCACGCCATCGAGTGCCGCATCAATGCGGAAGATCCGGCGCGCAACTTTGTGCCGTCGCCAGGCACCATCGGCCTCTATTACGCCCCTGGCGGCCACGGCGTGCGCGTCGATTCGCATGCGTACTCGGGCTACAACATCCCGCCCTATTACGACTCGATGATCGGTAAACTCATCTGCTACGGCCGCGATCGCCCGACTGCAATTCAGCGTACCTACCGTGCTCTCAGCGAGTACCTCATCCGTGGCGTCAAGACCACCATCCCGCTCCATAAGGCGATCATGTGTGACCCGACCTTCATCGAAGGCAAGGCGACCACCGCCTACATGGAGGACTTCTTCGCCCGCACCCCCACCGACCTGTTCACCTGAGAACGAGCTGGGGCTGAGTTGGTTGCGCTCCCGCCAGGTGCCGCCTGTTGCGGGAGTTTTTTTTGAAGCAAGCCCGTAGCCGCCCTTGCCTCCTTAGCGTGAAAGAGCATTTAAGTTATCTTTAATACCATGCAATCCTCCGAGTTCATTCCCACGTCCCGCTTCGACGACCAGCCGGAGCTCGGCGAGATTAAGATCAACCACAATGTCGTGGCCAGCATCGTCCGGCTCGCGGCCCTCCAAGTTCCCGGTGTTGCCGGCGTGGGTGGCGGAATCGTCGATGGCCTGAGCGAGCTTTTTAGCAAACGTCGCGAGTCCGACCATCGCGGCGTCCGGGTGAGCGAGACCGACTCCGACACCTACGCGATTGAGCTGCGGGTGATCATCAAGTACGGCGCTGAAATCGCCAAGACCGCCTACGAGGTCCAGGTGGCGGTGCGTAAGCAGGTGATCGCGATGACCGAGAAAAACGTCGCCAAGGTCGACGTCATCATTGAGGGCGTGCGCCTGCCGCATGACCCGGCTGAAGCCGCCGACAAGGCCGAGGACCTGTGGCCCGAGGCTCCGGCGACCGACTAAGCTGCGGCGTCTTTCGCGATGATCCCCGTTGAGCTTTTCGATTTTACGGCCACGCAGTATGTGCTCATTTGGAGCGCGTTGTCGTTGTTAGTCTTGTTGCTTTGCCTGCGCCCCCCAGCTTCGGTGACCCTGGTCGCCAACGACCAGGGAGAGCTACGGATTTCGCGCCATGCCTTGCACCGGCTGATCGAGACCTGCTGCGAGCAACTCCGGGGTGTTGCCACGGCCCGGGCAACGGTGGGGCGTCGAGGTGGCAAGTTTACCGTGACACTGCGACTCACGGTGCGCCCGAACGCCAAGCTCGACGCGATTCAGGGTTACCTCACCCAAGAGTTAGCAGAAATTTTTAAGGAGAACCTCGGCGTTGGCGAAATCGGCCGTGTTCAGGTCAAGGTAGTCGGCATCACGCGTGATCCGGCGGCCTTTTAGTCGGCCGCTGGGCGTTAGCTGGAGCCTGTCCCGAAAGCATAAAAACCTAGCAGTGAACTATTAGCATAAGTTTAATGATGCCTAAAGAGGGGTAATTCCCTGGTTTTGGTCAAAAAAAAGCCGCTATAATCGGCCATGAAGTCAAAACCCGTATCCGCCACCTCGGCCATTGCCCTGCAACGCTGGTTGCGTCCGGCGCTAACGCCAGTCGGTGCCAATAAAGATTACGCCGAGTTTCGCCAGCAATTGGAAGGACTCGACGCGTTGTTGCGTGGCAGCCACTTGGAGACGATGGCGATGGACTTTGCCAAGGCGGGGGCAGGCCAAGCCAGTGTCGCACAACTACGCCAGCGTATGGAGTTTGCGCTCAAAGCGTTACGCTTTGAAGTGTTGCGGGTGCATTTGGGCAACATATCCTTTCGCGAGCTTTCCCGTAGCATTGCCTCAAGTGATTTACTGGCGGATTTTTGCGGTGTTCGCACGCTTGAGGGAATCAAGGGGGCGTCCAAAAGTGTGCTGGAGCGGGCCTCGAAGTTTTTCACCGCCGAACAGGTGCGCTGGATGGGGCAAGTGTTGGTGGAGATGTGCGGCGAGAAGGATCGCGCCACTGAACTCGGGTTGAGCGCGCCGCTGGACATGGATGTTTGCCTCATCGACGGCACGTGCTTGGAGACCAACATCCACTTCCCGGTGGACTGGGTGCTGTTGCGTGATGTGTCCAAGACTTTGCTCAAGGCCATGATTTTAATCCGCCGCGCTGGACTGCTCCACCGTATGCCTGAAGAGCCGGAGTGCTTTGCCAAGCAGATGAACAAGTTGTGCATGTCAATGACCCACGCAGGCCGCCGCAACGACGCCAAGCGCGCGCGTAAACAGATCCTGCGCAAGATGAAGACGCTGTTACGCACGATCGGAGAACATGCCCGCCGCCACCGCGACCTGTTGGCGCAGAAGTATAGCCAAACCCATTACAGCCAACGCCAAACCAAGCGGATAACCACCCGCATCGACGCTATGCTCGGCCAACTGCCCGCCGTCATCAAGCAGGCCCACGAGCGCATCATCGGCGGACGCCCGGTGCCCAACGACCAAAAGATCCTCAGCGTGCATGAACTTGATGTGAACGTACTGGTTCGCGGCAAAGCAGGGAGCCAAGTCGAGTTTGGCAACTCGTTGCTGTTGAGCGAGGCGCTCTCCGGTTTAATCACCGACTGGCAACTCTACCAGGGCGCGGCTCCGGCAGAATGGTGCCAACTCGAGGAAAGCCTGGCGCGGCAGAACCGCTTTGACCTGAGTGCGCCGATTAGCGCGGTCGGCACCGACCGCGGCTTCGCCACCAAAAAAACTTCCGCAATGCTCAAGCAACAAGACGTTTACGATGCGGTATGCCCGCGTGATCCGCACGCGCTCAAGGAGCGTTTGAGCGAAAAACGCTTCGCCCAATTGCAGCGGCGCCGTTCGGCGACCGAAGCGCGCATTGCGATCCTCAAACAACGCCTCGGCGGACGCTTGCGCTGTAAAGGGTTTGCCAACCGCTACCGTTCGGTGGGTTGGAGTGTACTCGGTCACAACCTCTGGCTGGTGTCACGAATCCTTGCCGAGGAAATAACACTTCCGCTGGCCGCTTAATTCAATTTTCCGGCAAAAATGTGAATAACCCTGGGGCTCGCCCCGGCTTTGCCGTACCTTACTACCGCGCTTGGGGGCGGGAAAAATCGATTCGGGCCGCCGTTTAACGTCGCTGGGGTGATTCGTGCCACCTCGTTCGCCCGCAATCCCAATGGACCTCTGCGCACTTTTTAAAAATCCGGAAATTTGGGACAGGCTCTAGCTGGTGACGCGGGCACGCTCTGGGTGAATCTTCTGATTCGGCGGCTGAAGCCGGTTGAGCGCTTGGAGCGCTTGCGTTAGCCCGGTGATTTGGTGCGGTCGCCGGGAATCGAACCCGGGACACCTACTTGGAAGGAAGGAGTTTTACCTCTAAACTACGACCGCAGTGATATCACGGAGGAGTTTCCGCAGTTGTGGCCGTGCGGGTCAAGCTTTGGCTAGGGGGCGCACGGTGTAGCACTCGTTTAATGTGAAGTTTTTTACGCTCTGAGGGGTGAAAATGAGTTGTGGTTTTCGTGGACGGACCGCTATTTTAAAAGCGCAATGGCTTTCATTACGTCGGCATCCTCGGAGCAAAGCGCAAAAGTGGCACCTGCGGCTGGATCGAGGGGGAAAAATCAGGGTTTCTTGGCATCGCAGGCCCTCGCCAAGCAAAAGGCGTACGAAAAAAAGGCATCCAAGTACAAGTTGCCCCTCGGTGAACTGGCCATCTTCACCCAGCAGTTGTCCTCCCTCTTAAACGCTGGTCTGCCGTTGGTTCAGTGTCTTGAGGCGCTTCAAGATCAGACCGAAGATCCGGTTTTTCGAATCATTATCCGTGATGTCCGCATGGATATTTCTTCGGGTAATTCCTTTTCTTCGGCGGTGAAGAAGTTTCCCCGGTCGTTCAACTCCTTGTTTACCTCGATGGTCGAGGCCGGCGAAGCGTCGGGTGCGTTGGCGGAAATCCTTAGTAAGGTGGCGGTTTATTTTGAGTCCACGGTGAAGCTCACCAAAAAGGTCAAGTCGGCCATGACCTACCCGATCGCGGTCATCGGCTTGGCGGTCGCGTTGGTCAACGTCCTCTTGATTTTCGTGATTCCGGTGTTTGCAGCTATGTTTGCCGACTTCGGTGCCAAGCTGCCGGCGCCGACCCAGATGCTCATCGACATGAGCGATTTCCTGAAGGCCAACTTCTTTTACCTTTTGGCGGGGGCTGGCGCAGCATACTGGAGTTTTAACAAATTCATTTCAACGCCCCGGGGCCGGCGCCTGTGGCACGTGGGCCTGATGCGGGCGCCGATTTTTGGCTCGTTGATCCACAAAATCGCGCTTTCCCGCTTTTGCCGCACTTACGCCACACTGATGCGTTCCGGCGTACCGATTTTGCGGACGCTCGAAATCGTTTCGGCGGCCAGCGACAAGGTGCAGATCGAGGACGCCTGCATCGAAGTCGCCAAGCATGTTAGCCAGGGCGGCCAGGTTTCTGAGATATTGGCGATCAATACGTTTTTCCCCCCGATGATGAAGCACATGGTCAAGGCCGGTGAATCTACGGGCAATGTGGACGGCATGATGAACAAGATCGCTGATTTCTACGATACGGAGAGTGAGGCCACCGTTGCCTCGCTGACCTCGCTGATCGAGCCGCTCCTGATTGTTTTCCTTGGCGTTGTGGTGGGCGGAATCGTGATGGCTATGTTTTTGCCCATATTCAAACTGGGTGCGGTGGCGGGCGGCCTGGAGTAAGTGCTATAACTTGCCTTCTGCGCCTTAATACCGAAACTCGCGCTCTTTATTCATGTCCTCCGTTCTCATCGTCGACGACTTGCTCTCCATTCATGAAATGTTGGAGGCCGTGATTCAGCCCACTGGGTTTATCACTGCGTTTGCAACCGACGGAGAGAAGGCGTTGGCTCGCTACAAGGTCGAGCGGTTCGATCTGGTGTTGGCCGATATCGACATGAAGCCGATGGACGGCATCACGTTGCTGAAGCAATTGAAGGCCTACGATCCGAGTGCGGTCATCATCATCATGACTGCCTACGCGAGCACCGAAAGCGCGATTCAAGCGCTCAAATTCGGGGCGTTTGACTACATGCAGAAACCTTTCCGCGTGGACGAGTTGATCGCTACACTCAAGCGCGGGTTGGCGTTTCGGCAGGTCACTGCCGAGCGCGCCAACGATTCCGCGGCGCCCTCCGTCAAGGCGTTGGATGTGGATCATCGCCTTGTTGGGCAAGGTGCTTCAAATAAGCGGCTTATCCAGCAGGTGAAGAAACTCTCCACGGTGCGTACGCCCGTGCTGTTGCAAGGCGAGGCCGGTACGGGACGCACAACGGTGGCGGAAATCTTACACGCCGGTGGCGGAGCGCCTGAATCCCCCTTGGTGCGCATCGACTGCGCGCTGAGTTCAGCCTCAGAATTACGTGTCGGCTTGCTCGGGAGTAATGGCGCCGGTGGGGCCTGGGTGGAAAAGGCCCGGGGTGGTACGCTGCTGTTGCAAAACCTGCATGGGCTGGATCTCGCCACACAGCAGGAATTAGTGGGCGTATTGCGCAACACTTCGCATGGTTTCCGGCTGATCTGCACCACCACGGAGGATCTCGATAAACTCACCGACGAGGGGCGTTTTAACGATGAGCTGTTCTACCGCGTCGCTTCGCTGCCGGTGGTCCTGACCCCATTGCGCGATCGCATCGAGGACGTGCCGCTACTGGTGAAGCATTTTTTGGCAACGGCCTCTAACCCTTCCTTCGAGGCGCACCTGATTGAGTTTGCGCCCGATGCGCTCGAGGCGTTGCAGGCCTATCACTGGCCGGGGAATCTTTCCGAGCTGGGGCAGACGATCACCAAAATCGCCGCGACCACCTCGGTTCGTTTGGTTGGTGCCGAGCAGTTGCCGTTGCGGCTCAAGGAGGTTAAAGATTGGCCGGCGCTTGCCGACTTTCTGTCGGTGCAGGAGCGGCAGTATGTCGAAATGGTGCTCAATGCCTGTAAGGGCGACCGCGTTGCGGCTGCCAAGATCCTTGGGGTTGAGCAACTTAAGTTGACGAGCTGAGGGGTGTGAGCCGGGGGCGTTTGCCCGTGTTTTTTTTTTCGCCGGGGAGATGTCGGATCGAGCCGCCTTTCCGCTTGCCCCGGCACGGAGGCGGGGCAACCTCGCTGGCATTCACGCCCATGCCTAAACGCACCGATCTTCAGTCCATCCTTATCATTGGCGCCGGTCCTATCGTCATCGGCCAGGCCTGCGAGTTTGATTACTCCGGCACCCAGGCCTGCAAAGCGCTCCGCGAGGAGGGCTACCGCGTTATTTTGGTTAACTCCAATCCGGCGACCATCATGACCGACCCGGAGTTCGCCGATGTCACCTACATCGAGCCGCTCACCGTGGACAGCCTCGAGAAGATCATCGAGGTCGAGAAGCCATCGGCGCTGCTCCCGACCCTTGGTGGCCAGACCGCGCTCAATCTTTCGATGGAGCTGTTTAAGGCCGGTATCCTCGAAAAGCACGGCGTGGAGATGATCGGTGCCAAGCCCGACGCCATCAATAAGGGCGAGGACCGCGAGCTCTTCAAACAGGCCATGATCAAGATCGGCCTCGACGTGGCCCGCTCCAAGACCGTCAAGTCCATGGACGAGGCCCGCGCCGCCGCCGCGTCAATTGGTAACTACCCCCTCATCATCCGTCCGTCCTTCACGATGGGTGGCCAAGGCGGCGGTATTGCTTACAACAAAGAGGAATTCGAGCGCATCGTCACCAGCGGTCTCGACCTCTCGCCCGTCCACGAGGTTCTCGTCGAGGAGTGTCTGCTCGGCTGGAAGGAATACGAGATGGAGGTCATGCGTGACCACAAGGACCAGTGCGTGGTGATCTGCTCGATCGAGAATTTTGACCCGATGGGCGTGCACACCGGCGACTCCATCACGGTCGCTCCGGCGATGACCCTGACCGATAAGGAATTCCAGGTCATGCGCGACGCCTCCTTCGCCGTTATCCGCGAAATCGGCGTCGAAACCGGTGGCTCCAACATCCAGTTCTCCCTCGACCCGAAGACCGGCCGCCAGGTCGTCATCGAGATGAACCCTCGCGTGTCGCGATCCTCCGCGCTCGCTTCCAAAGCCACCGGCTTCCCCATTGCCAAGATCGCCGCCAAGCTCGCCGTCGGCTACACCCTCGACGAACTGCGCAACGACATCACGCGCCTGACGCCCGCCAGCTTTGAGCCGACCATCGACTACGTCGTCACCAAGATCCCTCGTTTCACCTTCGAGAAATTCCCCGACGCCGACGCCACGTTGACCTCGGCGATGAAGTCTGTCGGTGAGGCCATGGCTATCGGTCGTACGTTTAAAGAGTCGTTCCAGAAGTGCCTGCGCTCACTCGAAACCGGCGCGCGCGGCTTCGGCGGCGGCGGCGGCAAATGGGGCGGCGACGAGCTGCCCGACGACAAGACCATCCGCAGCAAGTTGGCCACGCCCAACGCCGAGCGCGTTTACTACATCCGCTATGCCTTCCTCGCCGGCTACACCTGCGATCAGGTTTTCGACCTCACCAAGATCGACCCCTGGTTCCTCATCCAGCTCAAGGAGATCTTTGACATGGAGCAGGAGCTCAAGAAGGCCACCCTCGCCACCGTCACCCCGGAGGCCTTCCGCCGCGCCAAACAATTTGGCTTTTCCGACGTGCAGCTCGCGCACTTTTTCAAGAGCGACCTCGGCAGCGTGCGCGCCGAGCGCAAGACCCGCGGCATCAACACCACCTATCGCCTCGTCGACACCTGCGCGGCCGAATTCGAGGCGTTCACCCCGTATTACTATTCCTCCTACGGCGACGAAAACGAGGTCGTGCCTTCGACCAACGGCAAGAAGAAGATCATGATCCTCGGCGGCGGCCCCAACCGCATCGGCCAGGGCATCGAGTTCGACTACTGCTGCGTTCACGCCTCCTTCGCCCTGCGTGAAATCGGCTTCGAGACGGTCATGGTTAACTCCAACCCTGAAACCGTTTCGACCGACTACGACACCTCTGACCGCCTCTATTTTGAGCCGCTCACCCTCGAGGACGTTCTTGAGGTTTACCAACAAGAGAAGTGCGACGGTGCGATCGTGCAGTTCGGCGGCCAAACCCCGCTTAACCTCGCCACCGCGCTCAAGGCCAATGGCGTTAACATCATCGGCACTTCGCCCGAATCGATCGAGGCCGCCGAGGACCGCAAGCTGTTCTCCGCCATCCTGGAAACGACCGGCCTGAAGTCCCCCGCGCACCGCACCGCGCTCAATGAGGCGGACGCCCTCGCTGCCGCCCACGCGATCGGCTTCCCCGTGCTGTTGCGCCCCAGCTTCGTGCTCGGCGGCCGCGGCATGTTCATCGTTTACAGCGAACAGGAGTTTCGTGACGTCGTGCGCCAGGCCTTCGACGTCATGCCCGGCAAGCCCGTGCTCATCGACAAGTTCCTTGAAGACGCCATCGAGCTCGACGTGGACTGCATCAGCGACGGCGAGACCTCGGTCATCGGCGGCATGCTCGAGCACATCGAATTCGCCGGCGTCCATTCCGGTGACGCCTCGATGGTCATGCCCCCGCACACGCTGTCGAAGGACATGCTCAACACCGTTCGCCAAGCGACCTACGCGCTCGCCAAGGCGCTCAAGGTGATCGGCCTGATGAACGTCCAGTTCGCCATCAAGGACAACCAGCTCTACATCCTCGAGGTCAACCCACGCGCCTCCCGCACCGTGCCCTTCGTCGCCAAAGCGATCGGCGTTCCCCTGGCCAAACTCGCCGCCAAGGTCATGAC
Organism: Opitutus sp.; assembly: GCA_024998815.1. Taxonomy (NCBI): domain Bacteria; kingdom Pseudomonadati; phylum Verrucomicrobiota; class Opitutia; order Opitutales; family Opitutaceae; genus Opitutus; species Opitutus sp. The sequence continues at coordinate 145,125 of JACEUQ010000003.1, read as the reverse complement.
CGGCAAAAAACTCGCCGAGCTCGGCTTCACCCGCGAGCAGACCCCCAAGCACTGGTGCGTGAAGGAAGCGGTGTTCCCGTTTGTGCGCTTCCCCGGCGCCATGATCACGCTCTCGCCCGAGATGCGTTCGACCGGCGAGGTCATGGGCCTCGACGAGGACCTGGGCATCGCCTTCGCCAAAGCCCAGGCCGCCGCCAAACCCGGCCTGCCGGTTAAGGGCAACGCGTTCCTCTCGGTGAAAAATTCCGACAAGGACAACGTCGTGGAGCTCGCCCGCAACTTGGCGACCCTCGGCTTCGCCATCTATTCGACCAGCGGCACGGCCGACCACCTCGCCGCCAACGGCGTTGCGGTTAACCGTCTCTGCAAGATCGATGAGGGCCGCCCGACCGCCGTGGACATGATCAAGAACGGCCAGATCCAGCTCGTGATCAACACGCCCGGCGGAATGATTCCGCGCAAGGACGAGAACACGATTCGCCAAGCCGCCTACACCCATAGCGTGTGTATCATGACCACCATGACAGGCGCGAAGGCGGCCGTTCAGGGTATCCAGGCGCTCAAGAACAAGCGCGTCGGGGTGCGCCCCATTCAGAGCTACGTGGGCAACGTCGCCTTCGTCTGAGTTCACTGCGCTCCATGTCGTCCGCCGCCCCCGCCGCCACCCTCGTAGCCTTGTTGCATGGTCCGGACCAGCCGGGCTTGGTGGCGCGGGTGGCCGGCTGGATTTTCGAGCGTGGGGGCAACATCCTCCATGCGGACCAGCACCGCGACATGGAGGCGGGAATCTTTTTTCAACGCGTCGAGTGGGTGCCGTCCCACGGTGCCGCGTCGGCCGACACAGCGGGCTTCCATGCCTTCGCTGCCTCCCTTGGGATGCAGGCGCGGGTGACCGCCTCCAGCCATCGCCCGCGCGTGGCGATTTTTGTCTCCAAGTTCGACCACTGTTTCCACGACCTCGTGTTGAGGTGGAAGTCGGGCGATTACGCCTGTGAGCTTGTCGCGATCGTCTCCAACCATCGCGAACTCGAAGCGGCGGCGCGGGGCTATGGCCTGCCGTTTTATGTCATCCCCGTGACTTCGGCGACCAAGCCGGAGGGGGAATCCGCGCAACTGGAGCTCCTGCGCTCGCTCGATGTCGAGCTGGTGATTCTCGCCCGTTACATGCAGGTGTTGTCGGAGGATTTTTTAACGAAATTCGCCCGCCCGGTGATCAACATTCACCACTCGTTTTTACCGGCCTTTGCCGGCGGCCGTCCGTATCACCAAGCTGCGGAACGCGGAGTCAAACTGATCGGCGCGACCGCGCATTATGCGACAGCGGTGCTCGATGACGGCCCGATCATTCAGCAGGACGTCACGCGGGTGACGCACCGGCATGGCGTCGACGACCTCGTGCGCAAGGGGCGCGACCTAGAGAAAATCGTGCTCGCCCAAGCCGTGCGCTGGCACCTCGAGAGCCGCGTTTTGGTTTACGGTAACAAAACGGTGGTCTTTGACTGAGGTAGCGCAGGCTTCCAGCCTGCATCTGGAGTTTGGCCCCAAAACGAGTTGAGATCCGTCCCCCCAGCTAAGGTAGAAGCGTACCGCAGGTAGCAACGGCATGGGTTTCGATGCGTTCGTGGACGTGCGGGTGGCTGTTGCGAAGTCTGCGAAACTCTCCGGAGTGATCAGCTCAGATCGCCATACATGTGAGCGGCGGCGCGAACACCGTCTATTTCTGGCGGTTACAAAATCACCTGTCGTAAAAGCCGATGACCGGCCCCGCCAGGGGCCGATCATCAGGCCCGGTCAGCTTGCAGGTTCGTCGGCCAGGCGGTCTTTCATGCGGTAGGATTTGCCCTCGATGACGACGGTCTGGGCCCGGTGCAGTAGGCGGTCCAGGATCGCCGCGGTGATGCCAGCGTCGTTGTTAAAGATCCCTGCCCAGTGTTTGTAGGCCTTGTTGGTGGTGACGATCAGCGAGCCGCGTTCGTAGCGTTGGCTGACGATCTGGAAGAGCAGGTCGGCCCCCGACTTGTCGAGCGGCAGGTAGCCGACCTCATCGAGCACGAGCACCGCAGGGGTCATGTAACGCTTCAACTCGGCTTGCAACCGGTGCAGGGACTGGGCGGTGACCAGGGCGTTGATCGCGTCCACCGCCGTCGTAAACAGCACCGTGTAGCCCGCCTGGCACGCCGCGTAGCCCAACGCGCTCGCGAGATGTGTCTTCCCAAGCCCCACACCACCGCAAAACACCGCGTTGGTGCGCTCCTTGACAAAGCCCAGTTCGAAGAGGTGCCGCACCTGCGCTTCGTTCAACTCCTTGGGCCAGTCCCACTGGAACTGGTCGACGGTTTTCTTGACCGGGAAGCGCGCTGCCTGGATGCGCCGCTCCAGCGCCCGGATCTGGCGGTCCTGGGTCTCGGCCTGCACCAGTCGGCGTAAAAATTCGGCGTGCGAACAGCGCGCCTTGGCCGCCTCGGCCGTGAGTTCGCCGTGGTGGCGCAGCAGGTAACCGAGTTTCAGGTACTTGAGTTGATCTTTTAATAAATCGGTTTTTTCGGGTTCTGTTTTCATTGGGTATAGGGGCTTAAATCCGGGGGACGCAGTTCGAGTTCCAGTGCGGCCAACGCGTCGGCGCGGGTGAGGTGGATCGGCCCGGCTTGCGGCAAGGCCCGCGCGCGTTGTTCGAGCAAGTTGAGGATGTAATCGCTGGAGTAGGCGCCGAGTTCATGGGCGCTTTCGATCGCCCGGCCGACTGCCTCCGTTCCATACAGGGCCACCAAACCCACGATAGTCGCCAGGTGGTGTCCCGCGTTGAGCCGGCGCTCCTCCAGCCCCCGTTGGTAGGCGGGTGCCGCCGGGCTCAGTTCCAAAAACCGTAGCCGCAGGCGCTGCCGCGCCCCCTGCCGTTTGCGCTCCTCGAGTTCGCGCACATGCTCGGGGTTTTCCACATCGGCGCGGCGGGCAAAACTGCGGGCATGCTCGGCCACCAGGGTGCGGTCCGCATAAAACCTCACCTGCGCCCCCTCGATCTGCGCGGTGAGTAGCGCCCCGGCAAACTTCGTGGGCACCGAGTAGCGGTTCGTTTCGATACTCACCCGGCACCGCCGCGACGCCCGCACGCTTAAGGTGCGCACCGCCGGACTGGCCACCGGGTTAAGCGGCAGGAGCGCAGCGCGCTCCTCGGGCAGCCGGTCCACCGGCCGGCCCTGGGTTTCAGCGTGAACGCGCACGTTGGCCACCGTTTCCAGCCACAAGCTGGCGGCCGGCCCCAGCTCGGTAAACCCGTTCATCTGCCGCCCGCCAAGGAAGCTTTTTTTCACGTAACCCACCGCGTTTTCCACCATGCCCTTGGACTGCGGATGCCCCGGCCCGCACGCTTTTATCGTAGAGCCTGTCCCGAAAGCATAAAAACCTAGCAGTGAACTATTAGCATAAGTTTAATGATGCCTAAAGAGGGGTAATTCCCTGGTTTTGGTCAAAAAAAAGCCGCTATAATCGGCCATGAAGTCAAAACCCGTATCCGCCACCTCGGCCATTGCCCTGCAACGCTGGTTGCGTCCGGCGCTAACGCCAGTCGGTGCCAATAAAGATTACGCCGAGTTTCGCCAGCAATTGGAAGGACTCGACGCGTTGTTGCGTGGCAGCCACTTGGAGACGATGGCGATGGACTTTGCCAAGGCGGGGGCAGGCCAAGCCAGTGTCGCACAACTACGCCAGCGTATGGAGTTTGCGCTCAAAGCGTTACGCTTTGAAGTGTTGCGGGTGCATTTGGGCAACATATCCTTTCGCGAGCTTTCCCGTAGCATTGCCTCAAGTGATTTACTGGCGGATTTTTGCGGTGTTCGCACGCTTGAGGGAATCAAGGGGGCGTCCAAAAGTGTGCTGGAGCGGGCCTCGAAGTTTTTCACCGCCGAACAGGTGCGCTGGATGGGGCAAGTGTTGGTGGAGATGTGCGGCGAGAAGGATCGCGCCACTGAACTCGGGTTGAGCGCGCCGCTGGACATGGATGTTTGCCTCATCGACGGCACGTGCTTGGAGACCAACATCCACTTCCCGGTGGACTGGGTGCTGTTGCGTGATGTGTCCAAGACTTTGCTCAAGGCCATGATTTTAATCCGCCGCGCTGGACTGCTCCACCGTATGCCTGAAGAGCCGGAGTGCTTTGCCAAGCAGATGAACAAGTTGTGCATGTCAATGACCCACGCAGGCCGCCGCAACGACGCCAAGCGCGCGCGTAAACAGATCCTGCGCAAGATGAAGACGCTGTTACGCACGATCGGAGAACATGCCCGCCGCCACCGCGACCTGTTGGCGCAGAAGTATAGCCAAACCCATTACAGCCAACGCCAAACCAAGCGGATAACCACCCGCATCGACGCTATGCTCGGCCAACTGCCCGCCGTCATCAAGCAGGCCCACGAGCGCATCATCGGCGGACGCCCGGTGCCCAACGACCAAAAGATCCTCAGCGTGCATGAACTTGATGTGAACGTACTGGTTCGCGGCAAAGCAGGGAGCCAAGTCGAGTTTGGCAACTCGTTGCTGTTGAGCGAGGCGCTCTCCGGTTTAATCACCGACTGGCAACTCTACCAGGGCGCGGCTCCGGCAGAATGGTGCCAACTCGAGGAAAGCCTGGCGCGGCAGAACCGCTTTGACCTGAGTGCGCCGATTAGCGCGGTCGGCACCGACCGCGGCTTCGCCACCAAAAAAACTTCCGCAATGCTCAAGCAACAAGACGTTTACGATGCGGTATGCCCGCGTGATCCGCACGCGCTCAAGGAGCGTTTGAGCGAAAAACGCTTCGCCCAATTGCAGCGGCGCCGTTCGGCGACCGAAGCGCGCATTGCGATCCTCAAACAACGCCTCGGCGGACGCTTGCGCTGTAAAGGGTTTGCCAACCGCTACCGTTCGGTGGGTTGGAGTGTACTCGGTCACAACCTCTGGCTGGTGTCACGAATCCTTGCCGAGGAAATAACACTTCCGCTGGCCGCTTAATTCAATTTTCCGGCAAAAATGTGAATAACCCTGGGGCTCGCCCCGGCTTTGCCGTACCTTACTACCGCGCTTGGGGGCGGGAAAAATCGATTCGGGCCGCCGTTTAACGTCGCTGGGGTGATTCGTGCCACCTCGTTCGCCCGCAATCCCAATGGACCTCTGCGCACTTTTTAAAAATCCGGAAATTTGGGACAGGCTCTATCGTAAACCCGTAGTGCCGGGCAAAGTCCAGGTACTGGGCGTTGTACACCGGGTCGGTCCCGGGCACATGCGAGAGGACGGCCGTCTTGCAGTTGTCCACCATCACCTCGCGCGGCACCCCGCCGAGTTTTTCAAAGGCGCGCCGGTGACAGCCCAGCCACCACTCCTGGCCCTGCCCGAGGGTAAATTCCACATGCAGGAACCGGCTGTACCCCAAAACCATGACGAAAAAACTTAAAGCCCGCCGGGTGCCGTCCACCTCCACCGCGCCAAAACTGCCCCAGTCCACCTGCGCGGTCTGGCCGGGGGCAAACTTGAGGGTAAGAAACGCCTCCAGGTTCCTCGGCCGCACCCGCCGCACGTAGTCTTTCAAAATTGAATACCCGCCCGTGTACCCCCGCTCGCGCACCTTTTGCCAGAGCTGCATGGCGGTGAACGGATGGGCCTCCAGCCAGCGCGCGATCGCCGGCTTGTGCACGTCGAGCTTGCTTGGCCTAGGCACCTGCGCGGCCTGGCTGCGCACGTACTTTTCCTGCGCCTGCCAGCGCCTCACCGTCTGCACGTGCAACTGGAGCGAGCGGGCGATTTGCGGCGCACTGTGACCGGCCGCCTCCGCCTGTTTTATCCGGCAATACAGTTCGTAATCGATCACGCGCCCACCTCCCGGCTCGGCGGCGGCGTTGCCGCCAGCGTGTGCGTTGGCCTGCCCCGGTCCAAGGAGAGCACCTGGTAAAGTGGCGCGGCGTAGGCGATCACCCCGGCCTCGATTAACTGCCGGCGCGCCTCGACCAGGCCGTCCTCGCTGAGCGTGAGCAGCCGGGCCAGGGTGCGCGTGGCGTAGTAACTCAGCCCGTCGGCGTCGCCCACGGTGACCAGGACCAGATAGAGGCCCCAGGCGGGGGCACTGGCCCGCCCCAGGTAATTGCCCCGCACCAGCCGGTGGTCCAGCCAGCTAAACTGGGCCGGCGTGCGCCGGAGTTGTTCGCGATCGATCGGTTGTTTTTGCATAATCGGGCGGCTGGACGTCGATGCCCAGGATCACCCGCCCCCGGGATTGCAGGTGTCGCAGCATGGGTTCGAGGTCCTCTTGTAACGTCACTCCGGCGAACTGCGCGATAAGCCCCACGAGCACAGGGTTTTGCGACTCCCATCTGTCTTGTAACGGCACGCAGGGATTCGGTAACGCCACCTCGGCGACCGGCTCGGCTTTAGGCTGGTGCACAACGGATTGCGTAGTTGGGATGTCTTGTAACGCCACCCGCCGTCGCGGCCCCCTCCGCCTTGAGTACCCCGGATTGGCCTTCCGCCACTCCTGCACCCGTTGGACATTTTCTGGGCCTTTCCAGTGGTCGAGGTTCTCCGGCTTCGCCAACCATTTGGCCTGACTGGCCGCCCGGCTCGCCCGTCGGCATCCCGGCTTCCCGCAGTAGCGCTGACGCTCGCGGTTATGCGCGTCGGGCAGAAAGAAATCGACACAGTGCAAACACTTGCGTGAACCGGTTGGATGCATCGCTGTGCATCCGCCAAGCGTCCCGCCGGTTCAATCTCCACCCATTCGCACCCCTCATATCCCCAGCCGGACAGGGAAGAAAACCCACCCACGGAAGAAGAGTATTACTCTTTTTAAGGGGAAGAAGATCCACCGAAGAAGAAGTGCATTCCTAACCGCCAGAAATAGACGCTTTCCCGCTCGCCGCTCACACCATACATGATGCGCAGCACCTGTGTGGTTCTTGGCACGAGTTAAACGGCCAAACTCCAGACCTTGAGCTCACGCTCAAGGCCACGTTCGGGCGGGTGCGGCCTGGAGTGTGCCTTTGCCTGGGTGGCTTTGGCTCGGTGTGGCTTCGTGCGTGAGCACGAGGTGTTTTTTCTGGCTGCGGTGCGCCGAATCCTTGAGCTCACGCTCAAGGCCACAAGGAGTGTGTTCGCGAAGAGTGTGGTCTTGAGCGTGAGCTCAAGGATTCGGCTGATCTGCGTTCGACTAGTCAGAGGCCAAACTCCAGGCGCAGGCTTCCAGCCTGCATTTGCGCACCCCGAGCAGACTGGAAGTCTGCGCTACTTTTACGGCTACGATCCTGCTTAAAATTAGCTAGCCTGCCGTGAGTTACGGGTTGTCGTCCGCGTTGGTGGGGGCCGCGCCGCAGTTGGCCGGGAGGTGATGCGGGAGGAAAAAGTAATAGCTCATCAGCCACCAGCTCCGTGAAGAGCGGTAAAAGAGAACGGGGAAGCCGAGTGCTCCGGTTCCGGCGATCACCGCCGCGACTATCCCCGACAGCGCGCCGACCAGATACAGCACCAAGACGGGAAATAAAAATCCCAAGGTGGTGACGGCGTAGTTGAGCGACATGGAACCGAGAAAAAATCCCTCGTCGCGCTCGATTTTTAGGCCGCAATCCGGGCACTCGGGGTTGAGCGCGAAAAACGAGTCGGCTTTGAATAGTTTGTTGGCGCCGCAGTTGGGGCAGCAGTGGGTAATACCCCGATTGAAGATCTGGCCCTTGGTGACTTTCATGGTGTTGATCGGAGACTGAAACCGCTGCACTGGACACAAAAAAGCACGCCGGAAAACCGGCGTGCTTTGGGGGTTAGCTGCTAACCGCAGCGGGTCGGCTTAAGAACCGAGCTGGTAGCGAACGAAGCGGCGAACTTGGATGTTCTCGCCGGTCTTGGCGATCGCCTCGGTGAGGATCTCCTTGATGGTTTTCTCAGGGGTCTTCACGAAGGGCTGATCGAGGAGCGCGACGGTCGCGAAATACTTCTCGAGTTTGCCTTCAACGATCTTCTGCACGGCGGCGGGCGGCTTGCCTGCAACCTGTGCGGTGGCGATGTCGCGCTCGACGGCGATATCGGCCTCGGGAACCTGATCGCGGGAAACGCAGATCGGGTTGGCGGCGGCGATGTGCATACCGAGGTTACGAACGAGGGCCTTGAAGTCGTCGTTACGAGCCACGAAATCGGTCTCGCAGTTGACCTCGATGAGGACGCCAACTTTGCCACCGACGTGGATGTAGCTCTCGATGAGGCCTTCTTTGGCTTCGCGATCCGCGCGTTTGGCGGCGGAAGCGGCACCCTTTTTGCGAAGGATGGTGACGGCCTCTTCGAAGTTGCCGTTGGTTTCAACAAGCGCGCGCTTGCAGTCCATGAGACCGGCGCCGGTTTGGCCGCGCAGGTCGTTGACTTGTTGGGCGGTGATGGGAGTGCTCATTTTTAGATAAACAGGGGGCGATTAGGCCTTGGGAGCGGCGACCTTCTTGCGGGGGGTCGCGGCGCTCTTCTTGGCGGAAGCGGCGATGTCGGCCTCGGAGACCTCAACGGAGGACGGGATGGAGACCTTGGAGAGGTCAACTTCGCCGGCTTCGTTGGTGGCGCCAGCGGAGGCGGCCATCTCGGAGGAGACGGCGCGCAGGTCGGCCTGACCGCGGGTGTTGCGGCGGCTGTCGCGCTGAGCCAGACCGCTCTGGACGGCCTCGATCACGGTGTCGACGATGATGCGGATGGACTTCACTGCGTCGTCGTTACCGGGGATCGGGTAAGCGAGCTGGGTGGGGTCGGAGTTGGTGTCGACCAGGCCGACGCAAGGAATGCCGAGGCGCTTGGCTTCGGCGACGGCGATGGCTTCCTGGTGGGCGTCGAGGACGAACACAGCGGAAGGCAGGTTCGCCATGTCGACGATGCCGGAGAAATTCTTGTTCATGCGCACCATCTCGCGCTTGATGGCGGACTCTTCCTTGGAGGAGAGCTTGGCCAGTTCGCCGGAAGCTTCCAGCTGCTGGAACTTCTTGAACTTCGCGATGGATTTTTTGACGGTGGCGAAATTGGTGAGGGTGCCGCCGAGCCAACGGTCAACAGCGAAAGGCTGGTGGGTGGCGATAGCGGCCTCGCGGACGATTTCCTGGGCCTGGCGTTTGGTGCCAACGAAGAGCACGTTACCGCCGCCGGCGACGGTTTCCTCGAGGAAGGTGTAGGCCTTCTGGAGCAGCTCGTGGGTCTTGCCGAGGTCGATGATGGTGATGCCCTGGCGGTGGTCGAAGACGTAGGGCTTGGAGCGCGGGTTCCAACGTTTGGTCTGGTGGCCGAAGTGTACGCCGGCGTCGAGGAGGTCCTTAGGAGTTACGTTCATGGGAGTTGATCTATGTTATCTGCCTGAAACACAGGTCGGCCAGAGGGCCGCCTTGCGATCGAGAGATGCTGGTTGTGGTTTGGTTTTCCCGCGTCCGTGATGGGCGAAGGAGCGGCAGACAACAGAGGGCGGCGGGAGGGCTGGCAAGCGGAGAATTCGTTTTTTAGAAAAAGGCCGTTGACAGAGCGCGAGCCGCGGTGATGGTCTGCCCTTCCCACTTATTGCAGGGTGGAGCAGCCCGGTAGCTCGTCAGGCTCATAACCTGAAGGTCGTTGGTTCGAATCCAACCCCTGCACCCAATTTTTTGCTTTGTTAAGCCCGTAGCCCTAGCAGGTTGCGGGTTTTTTTGTGTCCGAAGACTCGGTTTTACTGCTAACAAAACAGGGCCGATGATTCGAACTGTTCGCCCATAAAGACAGATGACGCGGAAGATTTTCGGGCGGATATACCCTGTAAACCATGCGAGCCTGCCTGCATCTTGCCGCACCGGAGGAAAGGCACCTCAGTCAAACGGATTCGGGCATCAGCTAGCGCGGCCGAGCTCTTTAACCGCTCCACAAAAAAGCCCCGACGTTTGTGTCGGGGCTTTGGGTTGCGCCTGCTCTGCTCGTGCTGGCCGAGCGGCCTTCGCCTTAAACCGTCTCCAGTAGCTTGTAGAGGCGGGCCACCATCTTGCTTGGGTCTTCGAACAGGCCGGCGCTGATCAGTGAGTTGTCCAAGATCTGCTCGGCAATCAGGGCGGCCTTTTCAGGGGCCGCAGTGCGCGTAATCGAGAGGTGTTTGATCACCGCGCTGCGGGGGTTGATCTCCAGGTTAACTTTCACCGGGGCCTCGGCGCCGTCTTTGTTCATGGCCTTCATCATGCGGCGCATTTGCGGCGACATGAACTTGTCGGCGTTGACCGCCAGGGCGGGCGAATCAACCAAACGGTCGCTGGCTTTAACTTCGCCGACGCGGTCGCCGAGGGTCGTCTTGAGCCATTCGGCCAGCGCCTTGGCGTCGTTTTCGGAGAGGTCGCCTTCGGCGGCAGGCGGCTTGGGGGCGTCGGCCAACTTAACGTCGGCGTGGTCGGCGGCGACCAGCTTCTTGCCGTCGAACTCACGCACGTTGCTCATCACGTACTCGTCCACCGCCTCGTAGCAGAACAGCACTTCGAGATTACGGGCTTTAAAACCTTCCAGGTACGGGCCGCTCTCGATGGCGGCGCGGTTCGGGCCCATCAGGAAATAGATTTCCTTCTGCTCGGTGCCCATGCGCGTCACGTACTCGGCCAGAGAGGTGATTTTACCCTTCTCGGTGAGGGATGACTCGAAGCGGAGCAGTTTAACGATCTCGTCTTTGTGGGTGTAATCGAGGGCGGCGCCTTCTTTGAGGAACACGCCGAATTCGGCGTAGAACTCGTTGTATGCCTCGGTGCGGTTCTTGGCTTCCTCGGAGAGGAACTTGATGAAGCGCTTGGTGATGACCTTGTTTAACTTCTCGACCAAGGCGCGGTCCTGCATGGTTTCGCGCGAGATGTTGAGCGGGAGGTCCTCGCTATCGACCACGCCCTTGAGGAAACGCAGCCACTCAGGCAGCAGGTCCTTGGGCTTGGAATCGATCAGCACCTTGCGGCAGAACAGCGAGACGGACGGCTCCAGGCGGGCCATGCCGAACTTTTCGGTGTTGTCCTTGGGTACGAATAGCAGGGCGTTGATCTGCAGCGGGGCGTCGGCGGAAAAATGCAGGCGCAGGCGGGGCTCGTCGTAGGCGTGGGCCTGGAATTTATAAAACTCGGTGTACTGCTCGTCGGTGATCTCGCTCTTGCTGCGCAGCCACAGGGCCTGAACGGTGTTAATCAACTTGCCGCCGAGATTAACCGGGAACGACACGAAGGCGCTGTAGCGCTCGAGGATTTCCTTGATGCGGCCTTCGGTGGCGAATTCGCCGCAGTCGTCCTTGAGCTCGATGACGATCTTGGTGCCGCGCTGTTGGTCGGCGACTTCCTCGATCTCGTAGCTGCCGGAGCCGTCGCTGGTCCATACGTGGGCGGGCTCGTCCTTTTTCCACGAGCGGGAGTAAACTTTTACCGTCTTCGCGACCATGAACGCCGAGTAGAAACCAACGCCAAACTGGCCGATCAAGTTGGTGTTTTTCTGGCCGCCCTCGCTGAGGGCTTTGAGAAACGCCTTGGAGCCGGAGTGAGCGATGGTGCCGAGGTTTTCGATCAACTCGGCGCGGGTCATGCCGAGGCCGGCGTCCTGCAGCGTGAGGGTTTTGGCGGTGTCGTCGGTGGTGAGATTGATCTCCAGGGCGAGCTGGTCGTCGGCGACATCCTTCTCGGTGAGCTGGAGGTGGCGGAACTTCTCAATCGCGTCGGAAGCGTTGGAAACCAGTTCGCGCACGAAGATTTCCTTCTCCGTGTAAAGCGAGTGAATGACGATATCGAGGAGCTGCTTGATCTCAGCCTGGAACTCGAATTTTTGCGGCGTAGCGGTAGACATAGAGCGAAGAGGTTAAATGAGGGAAAAAGGAAAAGCCCGCTAACTTTAGCGGGCTTTTAGAAAAATCAAGACTGTGCAGTTTGAGGGGGGCGGCCCGGGGCGCTTTGGGGGGCAATAGCGCCGTAATGCCCATTCGCCTCCACGATGAGCTGAACTCAGCAAGTTCCCCGGGGAAGCGGAACTGTTGGGTAAACACCCTGAGCTCACGCTCAAGGCCACGAGGGTGTTTCGCGAAGCGTGTGTTCGCAAGGCGCGTGTGTTCGCAAAGCGTGTGGCCTTGAGCGTGAGCTCGAGGATGCCGTAAAGCTCCACTCATAAGCTTATTAGCATAAGCCGGCTCAGGTTCCGCAAAACGTGCGGTACTCCGACCCGCCAGGCGGCGCGGGTTCGCGGGCCTGTGGATCGGTCCGCGTGTGATCATAGGGCGAGGCCAAGTCCGCGAGGAGTCGTTCCAACACGCCGAAATCGCCTTGTTCGGCCGCAGCCAGCGCCGCCTCGACACGATGATTACGCGCAATCACCGCCGGGTTGTGCGCCTGCCGCAGCTGCAGCGACTCGGCCTCGGTTTGTGCCTGCCGCGCCAGGCGCTGCCGCCAACGTCCCAACCAGCCGGTTAACTGCGTATCCGCTCCGCTGATGCCGATCCCACTCGCCCCGGTGCCGTCGCTGAGGGCGGCGAAGGTGTTGGTGAAGTCGGCCTTCGTCGTGTGCATCCACGTTAACAAATCCTCCGCCAGCGCCGTGTCTTCGGCCTCAGCGTTGAACAGCCCCAATTTTCCCCGCATGCCCGTCAGCCAGTGGGTTTGATAATGGTCTTCAAAACGCCCCAGCGCCTCTTGCGCCAGCGCCACGGCGGTGTCCGCGTCTTCGTGCAGCTCCGTGAGCAAAGCCTCGGCCAGCCGCGTAACGTTCCAGTGGGTGATTTTCGGCTGGTTGCCATAGGCGTAGCGCCCGTGCCGGTCGATCGAGCTGAACACGGTTGCCGGGTCATAGGCGTCGATAAACGCGCAAGGGCCGTAGTCGATCGTCTCGCCTGAAAGCGCCACGTTGTCGGTGTTCAGCACCCCGTGCACAAAGCCCACGAGCATCCAGCGCGCCACCAGCGCGGCTTGGCGTTCCACCACGGCTTCAAGCAGCGCCAGTGCAGGATTAGGCGCCTCCAGAAGCTTCGGGTAATGCCGGGCAATCGTGTAATCGACCAACGCGCGCAACTCGCCCGTATTTCCGCGCGCCGCGGCCCCTGCAAAGGTGCCCACGCGGATGTGGCTGGCCGCCACTCGCGTTAGAACCGCGCCGGGACGCGCGTCGGGCCGCCACACCGGCTCGCCCGTGGCGGCCACCGCGAGGCTGCGGGTAGTCGGTATTCCCAGCGCCGACATCGCCTCGCTAATAATGTATTCGCGCAACATCGGCCCGAGCGCTGCCCGCCCATCTCCCCGCCGTGAAAACGGCGTCGGCCCCGCGCCCTTGAGCTGAATGTCGTAGCGCGCGCCCGTCGGTGTGATCTGTTCGCCCAGCAGAATGGCGCGCCCGTCGCCCAACGTGGTGAAGTGCCCGTATTGGTGGCCTGAATAAGCCTGCGCGAGCGGCTTGGCCCCCGGCGGCAGTTGATTGCCCGCAAACACAGCCGCGCCTTCCGCTCCGGCCAGCACGTCCGCATCCAGCCCCAGCTCCCGCGCCAGCCGGTGGTTAAACAAGGCGAGCTGCGGGGCGTGCACGGTGGACGGTAGCACCTCGGTCCTGAACGCGGCAGGCAAGAGCGCATACGAATGCTCCAGCCGCCAGCCGCCACCGGTGGAACGCGCGGGCGAGGGCACGGGCTTAACGTCATTCCCGTCCACGCGATCCCGCTTACCGTCGGAAAAATCGTTTTGAGCCATGCGCCCAACCTCGCGCAACGCCAGCCGTCCGTCGAGCTGCGGTGTTGGGGAACTGCGTTGGCCAGACGGAGGACGGGGCGGAGGCCGACTTAGCGGAGTGAACGAGTGGGAGCGCGATGTCGGAGGGACGACCGCCGTGTCGTCCGGGATCGAAAAAAGTAGCGCAGACTTCCAGTCTGCTCGGGGCGGCTGGTTTACTCGGCTGGGTTGAGGCACGGAGGCAGACTGGAAGTCTGCGCTACTTTTCTCGAACCAGTCCATACGGAGGTGGACCCGCCCTTGCCCGACTCAGCCACGCCCCACGCCCCCCCCCGACCGCACCTGCTTTTTCTCACTCCTTGCCATTTTCCCAGTGAACCGTTGTTTGGCTGCCTTCACTGCCATGAACGATGCCTCCGCCGATCTCCACACGTCAGCCCGCTCCGAACCCGGAGAGGTCGGCCTCGTTGAGCCACGCGACTTCGTTTCTGCCTCCCCGTTCACTTTTGACAACGGGTTGGCTATCCCCGGTTTTACCCTGCGTTACGAGACCTACGGGCGGCTCAACGCCACCGGCGATAACGCCGTGTTGGTCTGTCACGCCCTCTCCGGCGACCACCACTGCGCGGGCATCCACGCCCTCACCGACAAAAAGCCCGGCTGGTGGAACAACCTCATTGGCCCGAGCAAGGCGGTTGATACTAACAAGTTTTTCGTTCTCTGCGCCAATGTGATCGGCGGCTGTCAGGGCTCCACCGGCCCGTCGTCTATCGACCCGCGCACCGGCCAAGCCTACGGGATCACGTTTCCTGCGGTCACCATCCGCGACATGGTGCGCACCCAGAAGCGCTGGCTCGACTCCCTAGGCGTGCGCAGCCTGTACGCCGTCATTGGCGGTTCGATGGGCGGCATGCAGGTGCTGCAATGGAGTCTCGAATACCCCGCCTTCGTGCAACGCGCGCTCGCCATGGCCACGACCGCCCGCGAAGGCGCGCAGGCCATCGCCTTCAACGAGGTGGGCCGCCAAGCGATCCTCCAAGACCCCGAGTGGAACCACGGCTATTATCCCAAGGGCGGCGGTCCGCGTGTGGGCCTGGCGATCGCGCGTATGATGGCGCACATCACCTACCTTTCCGACGCCTCGATGGACCGCAAATTCGGTCGCAAGGCCGTCGCCCCCCACCACAAGCCCACGTCCCTCGCCAGCGCGCCCGCAACCAGCGAGGCCATCGCGGCAGTCGCCGCCAACGAAGCGTCGGGTTTGTCGATGGAGGGCATCGACCCGGTTTCGCCCGCCGTGACCTTTGACGTGCGCTTCGAGGTGGAGAGCTACCTGCGTTATCAAGGGCAGAGTTTTATTAACCGCTTTGACGCAAACTCGTACCTCTACATCACGCGCGCCCTCGACCAGTTCGACCTCGCTGCCACCCACGGGTCCCTCGAACAGGCTTTTGCCTCAGTGCAGGGCGCCACGCTCGTGGTGGGCTTTACCAGCGACTGGTTGTTCCCGCCGGAGCAGAACCGCGCCATCGCCCTCGCCCTGCTGCGCGCCGGTAAACGCGTGAGTTACGCCGAACTCTCCACCGACCTCGGCCACGATTCCTTCCTGCTCGAGTCCCCGCAAATCTACGATCTGGTGCGCGGTTTTCTTAACTAACTCACGCCGTTTTTAAGTCCGCAGCCACAGCCCGCTGCCGCTCCCACTCATGTCTCGCCACTCCCACCTCAAACGCACGGTCGATATGCAGATCATCGCCGACTGGGTCGAACCCGGTTCGCGGGTGCTCGACCTGGGCTGCGGGCGCGGCGTGCTTCTGGAATACCTCGTGCACACCAAGCAGGTGCATGCCGTCGGCGTGGACCTCGATTTCGACAAAATCTCCGCCTGCGTGCGCCGCGGGCTCACCGCCTATCAGGGCGACATGATGGCGCTCATGCGCGCGCTGCCCGAGAACCACTTCGACCGGGTGATTTGCTCGCGCACCTTGGAAGAGTTACCCGACCCGGGCGCGATCATTGAGCAAGCGCTGCGTATTGGCCGTACGGTGACGGTGGGCTTTGTGAACCACGGCTATTGGAAAAACCGCACGGCCGCGTTTTTTCGGGGCCGCAAGCCGCGCAACTCCGTTTACACCACGGCCTGGTATGAGAGTCGGCCAAGCAACCCGGCGACGATCGCCGACTTCGAGGATTTTTGTGCGCTGCGCGAGCTGCGGATCGCGAGGAGCGCGCATTTGCACGGCGATTGGAAAACCACCTGCCGCTTCGCACCCAATTTGTTCGCCGGCTACGCGCTCTACGACCTCACGCGTTGAGGGGCCGGAGGAAAAGGCGGGCGAGAGAACGAGAACGAGTAGGAGTAAGAGAACGAGAACGATTGCGGCGGGACGGCCTCTGGGGCGGAAATCCTGCTCTTACTCTTACTCCTACTCGTTTTCTGGCTCTTCCCCTTTGCGCCCCTCCGGCAAAGGCGAATCCGGCTTAGGCCTATTTCTTCTTGGAGCGAAACTCCTTGTGGCCGGCTTCTTCCTGATCGTGGAGCTCTTTGAGGAGGTTGGCAGCGACGTCGTTTTTACCGGCTTTAAGCGCGGCCGCCAGCTCGTCCATAGTGGCAAGGAGCTTCTGCATTTTGTCCTGATAGGCGAGTTTCGCCGCAGCCTGCTCGGCGGCGGGCAGGCGGCCGACCTTGATGGGCACATGTTGGGTGGAATCGACGCAGGCCTTACGCAATTTGACGACCAAGGCCAACGAGGCCTCGTTTTGCGCGGGATCGGCCACCTGGCGTTTCAGCTTTTTGAATGCTGAGTTCATGGCGGACATCGCATCCCCCAGTTCGGAGTCTTCACTGTCGGCTTGGGGTTGGTCGGCCGCGTGAAGTGTCACGGACGCACCGGGAGAAACGATCGCAAGAAGGAGTGCCAGTAGACTGAGGGTAATTTTCATGAGGGTGGTGCTGAAGAGGTTTAAACGTGGCGTTTCGCGTGCAAGCCGCAAAACCAAGCCGTGGCCTCGCGTAAAATCTTGCCGCGCTGCCTGCGTCCGCCGCGCTGCGTGCGAACGCTACTCCACCGGATTACTCAGCGTGCCGATGCCTTCGATCTCCACGCTAATGGTGTCACCCGAGCGCAACCACACCGGTGGTTTGCGCGCAAAGCCTACGCCTTCAGGGGTGCCGGTCAGGATAACGGTGCCGGCGGGCAGTGTCTTGTCAGCGCTCAGGAACACGATCAACGCGGCGACATCGAAGATCATGTCGGCGGTGGAGGAGTCCTGCATGACCGTGCCGTTGAGCACGGAGCGGATGCGCAGGGCGTTGGGGGTGGTCAGCTCGTCGGGGGTGACAAGCACCGGGCCGAGCGGGCAAAAGGTATCGAAGCTCTTGGCGTGGCACCACTGGCTGCCGCTCCAGTCGCGTTGCCAGTCGCGGGCCGAAACGTCGTTAGCGCAGGTGTAACCAAGAACATAGGATAACGCGTTCTCGCGGGTGGCGTCGCGGCAATCGCGGCCGAGCACGATAGCGAATTCGGCCTCGTAGTCGGGTTTTTCGGTGGGCTGGAGGCGCGGCAGGCGAATCGGGTCGCCGGGGTTTTGTACGCTGCCGGGCAGTTTCATGAACCAAATGGGGCGCTCGGGAGGGCCTTTGCCTCCCTCGGCTGCGTGGCGTGCGTAGTTGAGCCCGACCCCGATGATCGCCGTGGGGACAACAGGCGCGAGGCGCTTACCCTGGGCGACGACGCGCCCGGTGAGCCGGTGGGTGTTAGCCAGCGGATCGCCACTGATTTCCACGGCGGTACCGTCGGGTTGGAGCGCGGCGTAGGCGGGGCCGGAGGGTGTGAGGTGACGGATAAGGCGCATGCAGGGAGCGGATGCAAAAGTAGCGCAGACTTCCAGTCTGCATCCGGAGTTTTGCTCCAAAGACCAAGGCAGTGTCACCTAATAGGTGACACTTTTATTAGGGGGCTGGGGGCGCGCAGACTTCCAGTCTGTATCCGGAGTTTGGCCCCAAAGACCAAGGCAGTGTCACCTAATAGGTGACACTTTATCAGGGGGCTGGGGGCGCGCAGACTTCCAGTCTGTATCCGGAGTTTGGCTCCAAAGGCCAAGGCAGTGTCACCTAATAGGTGACACTTTTATTAGGGGGCTGGGGGCGCGCAGACTTCCAGTCTGTATCCGAAAATACCGCCTAAAGCAGACTGGAAGCCGGCGCTACTTTCGACGAGGCGGCGCGGGGTTCCGGCTGGTGCCAGCCGCCAAAATCTTGCGATGGAACAATCCTTCCCTTGGGTTTGTCACCTCCCTGTCCATGAAAACCAATCTACTTACTCGTACCGTTGTCTTTGTTTTGGCCAGCTCGCTGTTCTCTCCCGGCTATGCCCAGGAAAAGCCGATTGGGGCCAAGCCGGACATCAAATTTGATTCCTCCTCGATCGGCGACGGTTCCGGACGCCAGTTGGTGAGCTACGCCGACGTGATTGAACCGGTGCAGAAGGCCGTCGTTTCGGTTTATTCCACCAAGATCGTGCGCGAACGCCTGCGCCTCGACCCGTTCTTTCGCCAGTTGTTTGGCGATAACAGCGGCGCACCCGAGCGTGAGCGCAAGGAGCAGGAGCTGGGTTCCGGGGTGATCATCTCTCCCGGCGGCTACATTTTGACCAACAATCATGTCGTTGCCGGTGCAGACGAGCTCAAGGTCTTGCTGGCCGATGGCCGCGAGTTTGTCGCCAAGGTGATTGGCACCGACGAGAAAACCGACGTCGCCGTCATCAAGATTGACGCGGGAAACCTGCCCGTGGCCACCGTGGCCGACAGCGACAAGTTGCGCGTGGGCGACATCGTTTTCGCGGTCGGCAACCCGCTGGGTGTGGGCCAGACGGTGACCATGGGCATCGTCTCGGCCCTCGGCCGCACCGACGTGGGCATTTTGTCCAACGACCACATCGCCGGTTACGAGAACTTCATTCAGACCGACGCCGCCATTAACCAAGGCAACTCGGGTGGGGCGCTGGTCGATGCCAAGGGGCGCCTGATCGGGCTCAATAGTGCGATTTTGTCCGGCGGAAACGGCGGCAACATTGGCATCGGTTTCGCCGTGCCGACCAATCTGGCGGTGTCGATTCTCAACAGCTTAGTGGCCACCGGCAAGGTGCAGCGCGGTTACCTCGGTGTGGGCGGCCAGAACCTCGATGCCAAGTTGGCGGAAAGCCTCGGCGTGGAGCGCGACATCAAGGGCGTGTTGGTCACCGATGTGATCAAGGACTCGCCTGCCGCCAAAGCCGGCCTCAAGCGCAACGATGTCATCTTAAAGGTGGGCACGCGCCCCGTGGAGTCGCAGCTGTCGTTGCGCCTCAATATCGCGCAGATCATCCCCGGAACCGAGGTTAGCGTGACCGTGCTGCGGGACGGCAAGGAGAAGACCTTCAAGGTCAAGGTGGGCAGTTTGGACGAGCGCGCCGAGTCTACCACCGAGCTGATCCCCGGAGTCACGATCAAGACCCTCGATGAGGAACTGCGCACCCAGTTCAAACTCGACCAACGGGTGGAGAACGGGGTGGTGGTTACGGCGGTGAACGAAAGCTCCCCCTACGCCAACATCCTCGTCCCCGGCGTGGTGATCGTGGAGATTAACCGGCGTCCGGTGACCGATGTGCCCAGTGCCTCCGCAGCGTTGCGGCCGGGCCTGAACGCCTTGCTCGTGCAGTACCGAGGCGTGATGCGCTACCTGACCCTCAACATGAAGTGATTGTCTGAGGGCGGAAATTCGGAAGAGAACGATTAAGATAAAGAGGAACGAGAAAGATAGTGGCGGGACGCCCTTTGTGGTGTCTGCGCCGACGTTGGGTTCTTTCTCTTTCCTCTTAATCTTTCTCGTTCGTCAGGGTGGTCGGGCACGGCCCGTCGCCCACACAAAAAAAAGGCCGCGCTTCTCGCGCGGCCTTTTCGTTTAACGGATCGAGGAGCTCTCGTTCCGATCTTAAGGTTTAGCTCAGGGTGACGCCCTTGACCTTGGCGGCGCGCAGGAGCGCGTCGGCCATGTCGGAGGGAGTTTCGGCAACCTCGATGCCGCACTCTTTAAACACTGCGATCTTGGCCGCTGCGGTGTCTTCAACACCACCGACGATGGCGCCGGCGTGGCCCATACGACGGCCCGCGGGAGCAGTCGCACCGGCGATGAAACCAGCCACCGGCTTTTTGCAGTTGGCCTTGATCCAACGGGCAGCCTCGACCTCGGCGTTGCCGCCAATTTCGCCGATCAGGATGATGGCGTGCGTGTCCGGGTCTTCGTTGAACAGTTTGATGATATCGAGGTGGCTGGTGCCGTTGACCGGGTCGCCGCCGATGCCCACCGCGGTGGACTGGCCGATGCCCTTGGATGTGAGTTGGAATACCGCCTCGTAGGTGAGCGTGCCGGAGCGGGAAACCACGCCGACGTGGCCCTTCTTGTGAATGTAGCCGGGAGCGATGCCGATGCGGCAGCCGCCGGTGGAATCCGGGCCGGTGCCGGGGGTGACGACGCCAGGGCAGTTCGGGCCGACCAGGCGGGTCTTGCTGCCGGTGATGGCGCGCTTCACGCGGATCATGTCCTTGATCGGAATGCCCTCGGTGATGGCGACCACGAGGTCGAGGCCGGCGTCAACGCCTTCCAAAATGGCGTCGCCTGCGAAGGGCGGCGGCACGTAGACGACGGCGACCGTTGCACCGGTGGCGGCGACGGCGTCGGCCACGGAGTTGAAAATGGGCACCTTGTGGGTGCCGTGTTCGAAGAACAGGCCGCCCTTGCCGGGGGTGACGCCGGCGACGATCTGAGTGCCGTAGTCGAGAGAGAGCTTGGCGTGGCGGCCACCGAAGTCGCCGGTGATGCCTTGCACGAGAATCTTGGTCGAGGGAGTGATGAGAATAGACATGGTTTTAAAGGATCAGAGGTCAGCGAGCAGAAGTCAGAAGGCGGACGTCGGGGGCGACGTTAGACAGGGTCTTTCATTGCAACTGATTTCAGACTGCTGACGTCTTGTTTTATTCAGGCGACGAGTTTGACGATCTTCTGGGCGGCGTCGGCCATGGTGTCACCGGAAACCAATGACAAACCGGAGGCGGCGAGGGTGGCCTTGCCGGTGGCGACGTTGTTGCCTTCGAGGCGCACAACGAGCGGCAGCTTGAGGCCGACTTCCTTCACGGCTTCGACGATGCCGGTGGCGATGACGTTGCAGTCCATGATGCCGCCGAAAATGTTAACAAAAATACCCTTCACGTTGGTATCACCGAGGATGATTTTGAACGCGGCGATGACCTGGTCCTTGGTGGCGCCACCGCCGACATCGAGGAAGTTGGCCGGGTTGCCGCCGTAGTGCTTGATGATGTCCATGGTGCTCATGGCCAGGCCGGCACCGTTGACCAAGCAGGCGATGTTACCATCGAGAGCGATGTAGGAGAGGCCGAACTTGGAGGCCTCGATCTCCTTGTGGTCTTCCTCGGCGAGGTCGCGCAGGGCGACGATCTCGGGGTGGCGATAGAGGGCGTTGGAGTCGAAGGAAACCTTGGCGTCGAGCGCCAGGACCTTGTCGTCGGGGGTGGTGATGAGCGGGTTAACTTCCACCATGGCGGCGTCGGTTTCCCAGAAGAAGGTGTAGAGCCCGCGGATGAGCTTGGCGGCGTTCTTGGCTTCGGCGGCGTTGAATCCGAGCTTGAAGACCAACTCGCGCACTTGGAAATCGGCCAGTCCGTAGGCCGGATCGACGAAAATCTTGAACAACTTTTCAGGGGTTTCGTGGGCGACGGTCTCGATGTCGACGCCGCCCTCGGTGGAGGCGACGATCACCGGCTTGGAAGTGGCGCGGTCGAGCAGGATGGCCAGGTAGTATTCCTTTTTGATGTCGCAGGCCTGGGTGAAGTAGATCGTCTGCACCTTGCGGCCGGCCGGGCCGGTCTGGATGGTGACCAGCGTGTTGTTGAACATCTTGTTGGCGTAATCGAGCGCGTCGGCCTTGGTCTTGGCGAACTTGACGCCACCCTTGAAGCCGTCCGTGAACGTACCCTTGCCGCGCCCGCCGGCGTGGATCTGGGATTTGACGACGACCGGAGCGTCGGGGAGTTGCGCGAGCGCAGACTCAAATTCAGCGGCGGATTTGGCGGCAACGCCCTTGGGTACGGGCACTCCGAACTTCTCAAAGAGCGCCTTGGCCTGGTATTCGTGGATGTTCATGGGGGCATAAGCTCTGGCATAGCCGAGCAGGCCAACGCACGAAAAAAAACACGGCCGGGTGAATCTTGTAGCAGGATGTAAGCAGCGGCGTGTGGCGTATTGCGTTTGTCTAATGCCTCGCCACGCTCCGGCCTCATGCAATCGCATGAGCTTTTGAAGGAGGTTTTGAAGCAAACCAGCGCCAAGCAGATCTCGGCCGATCTGGGGCTTTCGTTGTCGCTGGTCTATAAATGGGCCGAAGTGCCCGCGCAGGACGCCGGCAGTGGCGCGAGCAACCCGCTCGACCGAATCGATCAGTTGCTCAAAAGCACGGGCGACAAACGCATCGCCCAATGGGTGTGCGAGCGGGCGGGCGGCTTTTTTATCGCCAACTCAGTGCCTGGCCAGCAGCCGGTTTCCCTGATCCCGGTGACGAACGAGATCGTGCGTGAGTTTGCCGATCTGCTCACGGTGATCGCCGTAGCCTCAGCCGACAGCAAAGTGACTCAGGACGAGGCCAAGCAGATCCGCCGCCGCTGGGAGGACCTTAAGACGGTGGCCGAGGGCTTTATCCACGCCGCCGAGCAGGGCAACTTCGGCGAGGTCAAAAAAGAGCTCAAGGCACCGAATCCCTGAGCGGCGGACGGCCCGGTGCAGCATGAAATCTTATCATGCAAATGGGTTGATTTATTGTAAGTTGTTTTCTGGTAACGGTTTTAGGTTTTAAGTGGAGTGCGTTTTGGTGGGGCTGCTGAAAAGTTGGCCGAGGCTTTGCTAAAGCGGGATCATCGCGCAACTCCCTGCTGACCCGGTGGAGGGTGCGAACATCCAACTAAAACTACTACCAACGCTATGATTAAGCACCTGTCCAAGATCTCCGGAGTCGCCGCCTTCGCGGTCATTGCCTCGTCCGCTTCTGCGGAAGTGAAGCTCGATGATAATTTCACGATCGATGGTTATGCCATCGCTGCGTACGCAAAGAATGAGGCTGCAACTAACACAGAAAGTTTCTTCAGTTCTGGCGACAAGATGCTTGATGCCGTTAAGCTCGCGCTGAATGGCACTTATGGTGATTTCAAGAGTCGCGCGAGTGTTTACTCGGTTCCTTCTGATACCAATGGCACGGCCGCAGGCAACGACTCGACCACCGGCCTGCTCGATGCCTACGTGACTTACACCAAGGGTGAAATCGCCCTGACGGTCGGTAAGTTCAACAACTACTTGGGTTATGAATCGTTTGATTCCCCAAACAATGCCTTCATGACGTCCGGCCCTGCCGACAACTTTGGTTATGTCGCCAGCTACGCCACGGGCGCCAAGTTGGATTACACCACCAAGGAATTCGCCACCGGTTTTTCGGTACGTGATTCTTTGCAGCGGGATGGGTTTTTCAAGGGTGATGGCGATTTCTCGGATGACATCGGTACCGAGGTTTACTTCATGTACACCGGTATTGAGAAGCTGACCGTTTTCACCGGCATGGGCTATGAAAACACCGATGGCGCAACGGCCAAAGATCTCTATACCTACAACGTTTGGGCTTCTTACGCCCTCACGGACAAGTTGACCCTAGTTGGCTCCTACGCCAGCACTTCGGACTTCGTTTCGTTATCCTACACCTTGCAGGCTAGCTACGCTGTCAGCGATGCCCTCTCCCTTGCTGCTCGTTACGGCGCAGTGGACGGTGAAGCTGCTCTCATCGGTGATTCCACCAACTACACCGAGTACGGTGTTGCTGGTACCTACACGCTGACCAAGAACTTTGCGATCAAGTCGGAAGTGAACAAAAAGAACCTGATCGATGGTCAGAAGGATGCGTTTTTCTACGCCGTCCAAGGTATCTTCAAGTTCTAAGCGCTTAAGCTCC
Source organism: Opitutus sp. (assembly GCA_024998815.1). Taxonomy (NCBI): domain Bacteria; kingdom Pseudomonadati; phylum Verrucomicrobiota; class Opitutia; order Opitutales; family Opitutaceae; genus Opitutus; species Opitutus sp. The sequence goes on along the minus strand of JACEUQ010000003.1, from coordinate 121,433 downwards.
AGTTAAGCGGCGCCGGAAAACTCCGGCACCTGTTCAAGGCCGAGGCTCACCGCCTCGGCCTTTTTTTGCGCCCGTCGCATGAGCCACTTTCACTCCAACCGGCTTGCTGGAATGGGGTTTCTCCCTCCTTGGCCATGGGGTTATGACGAACTGGAATGAACAAAAATGATCTAGACAGTGACGTCGGATGCGTGTTTTTCATGGCGCTGATATGTCGCGACCACTGCCATTGACCCGGCGGCTGGCACGGCTTCCCACCCAAAACTACTACCAACGCTATGATTAAGCACCTGTCCAAGATCTCCGGCCTCGCCGCTTTCGCGGCCCTCGCCGTCTCTGCTTCCGCTGAAGTGAAGCTCAACGAAAACTTCTCTGTCGATGGTTACGCCACCGCCGCGGCCCGCGTCACCGAGGGAACCGCTGGTGACAACCAGGCTCAAATCGAGAACCTTGGCCGTACCGACAACTCCGCCAAGATCGCCCTCAACGGCAACTACGATGCCTTCACCGCCAAGGTGAGCGCCCTGTTGCTCAACGGCGACCAAGCTCCAGACTTAAATGGCCGCACGGGCCATAACTTCGGCCTGCTCGACGCCTACGTCAGCTACACCAAGGACGAGTTTGTCGTCACCGGCGGTAAGTACCTCGGCTGGCTGGGCTACGAGTCCTTCGACAGCCCCAACAACGCTTTCATTAGCTTCAGCGCTGCTGGTAACACCTACGTCTCCCCCTATGCCACCGGTGCCAAGGTGGAGTACATCGCCAAGGCGTTCTCCACTGGCGTGTCCGTTCGTGACACCCAGTTTGTTGACCTTCAGAACTCCAAATACGAGTTCTTCAAGGGCGATGACAACTTTGGCAAGGAACTCGGTTACGAGGCTTATTTTCTTTATACCGGAGTTGAGAAACTGAAGGTGTGGGCTGGTATGGGTACTCAGAACGTGCGTGGTTATGCTGGCGACGGCAGCAGCGAGTCCCTCAACACCTACGACGTATGGGTCAGCTACGAGCTCACTCCTAAACTGACCTTGGTCGCTGAGTATGCCTCCTTCGAGGATGTCGTGGACTACTCTTGGAACGTGATGGCCAATTACGCCTTCACCGCTGATTTCTCCGGCGCCGTTCGCGTCACCGGCAGCGAAGGCTTCCAGGACGACAACGACACCTTCGGCTATGGTGTCGCTTCGACCTACGTCCTCCACAAGAACTTCTCCCTCAAGGCTGAAGTCACCAAGACCGAGAACAACTTGGTCGACACCTCCGACGTGTTCAGCTATGCCCTCCAGGGCGTGCTCCGCTTCTAAGCGTCGGGCTTAACGCTCCACGCGAAGACGCCGTCTTCTGCACCCAGGCCGAGGCTTCACCGCCTCGGCCTTTTTCGTGCCTATTGGGCAGCAATATTCAAAACCCCGGATCAAACCACGGCAATTTAGCCGCGAAAGAACGCAGAGAGCGCATAGAAATACAGCGCTTGTTCTTTGCGCTCCTTGCGTTCTTTCGCGGCCAAACTGCCTTGGATTGTTGGTCCGAGACTTTAAATAGAGCGCCAAGTGGCTGAATGAACGGCTAGATTACCAGTAGTTCGCGCCAGATCACGGCGCTCGGGCGCTGCTTTCAGGTTAAGCCCGGGTCAGCCACGATACCCACCACGTATAAATTGGAATGCCGATCGCTAGGTTGAACGGGAAGGTGACACCCAGTGCGGTCGCCACTGACATGCCCGTGTTGGCCGAGGGAATCGCCACCCGGATGGCCGCCGGAGCGGCGATGTACGACGCGCTTGCCGCCAGCGTGGCGAGGACCACCGCGCCACCCGCCGACAACCCGCTGACCAACCCGAGCCAGCCGCCCAGTAACCCAAACAGCACCGGCGCCAAAATGCCAAAGCCCAAGAGAAACTTTCCCGCTTTGCGGATCTCCGGCATGCGCAACGCCGCCACCAGACCCATCTCCAGAATGAAGAACGAAAGCACCGGTTTAAACGCGTCGGCAAAGAGTATTTTATACGGTGCGAACCGCTCCGGGCCGGAAAGAAAGCCGACGCCCATGCCCGCAACCAACAGGAAGACGGAACGGTTCAGCACGATTTCATGCAACAGGGCACCGTAACTGGGCCGCTTTTCCGCTTTCAGCCCATAGAGGAAAATGGCCACCAGGATCGCCGGGACCTCTAGGAGCACCAGCAGCACCGGCATGAAGCCCTCGTGGGGCATCTGGCTGCGCCGCAGCATTTCCAGCGCCGCGGCAAACGTCACCGCACTGGCCGAACCATAGTGAGCCGCCAGCGAGGCGGAGTCGGCGCGGTTGAGCCGCCCCACCGAGAGCGCGACGAAAAAGGCGACCACCGGCACCACCACGCCAAGCCCCAGCGTGGCCGCCGCCGGTAGCGCGATGGTGCCGATCGACACCTGCGCCAGTTGCACGCCGCCTTTTAAGCCAATCGCCAGCAAAAGATAGGTGCTCAGCAGCTGGTAGACCGCGTCGGGCAGCTTTAAATCGGCTTTGAGCAAACCCCCGATAAAACCAACCGCGAAGAACAGAAAAAGCGGATCAAGGAGGTTCTCGTTCATAGGTGAAGGGCCAAAATCAACGGGCTTGCCGGTGAAGATCAAGCCCGTTGCCACCGCTCTGGTACTTAGAAGTTTGGGCGCGCAAACCAGCGCCGCCTCCGCAGCAGTCCGATTGAACCGCTCACGCCAACCAATTGGGCGGCTCAAAAGCTTGTCGTTGGCACGGGACTGGCAAGAGTGCGCCCCGTTCATGCGTTTCCGCATCACCCACCGCACCCACTATGGCTACGCCGGCTCCGCCACCGAGTCCTTCATGGAGGCTCGGCTGACGCCGCTCACCGACGACTCTCAGCGCCTGCTTTCGCGCCAACTCGTCACCACCCCCACGGCTAGCATCCACAGTTACACCGACTACTTTGGCAACGCCGCTGAGTCCTTCTCGATTGCCCAACGCCACCGCGAACTCGTCTTGGAAAGCACCTGCGAAGTGGAGACATCGCCCCGTCCGCCGCCCCAAATTACCCTCGGCATCACGCTCGCCGACGCGCGCCAGCTCTACCGCAGCGAGAAGCTAAAACTCTTTGAATTCCTCGCGCCCTCCGCCGCGATCCCCCGCAGCGCCGAAATCGATGCGCTTGCGCAAAAGCTGTTCAAGATCAGCTCCCCGCTTGGCCCCTCGCTGCTGGGCCTCAATCACTGGATAAAGACCCAGTTCCGCTACGCCGCCGGCTCAACCCAGATCGACACCCCGGTGGAGACCGCCCTCAAGCAACGCACGGGCGTTTGCCAGGACTTTGCACAAGTCATGATCGCGGTGCTGCGCGCTGCGGAGATCCCCGCCCGCTACGTGACCGGCTACATCGAGACCGAGACCCAGCGCAAAGCCTCCGAGTCGAAACGCGCCCCGGCGCTGATCGGCGCGAGTGAAAGTCACGCCTGGGTGGAAGCGTACCTACCGGGCGGCTTCTGGTGGGCGCTCGACCCCACCAACGACTGCGTCGCCGGCGAGCGGCACGTGAAAGTCGCGGTCGGCCGCGATTACCACGACTGCACCCCGACGCGCGGCGTGTTTAAAGGCACCCACACCGAAAAACTCTCGGTCACCGTGCTCATGCAGCGGCTCTGAGCTAAGAGCTAGGAGCTAAGAGCTAAGAGCTAGGAGCTAAGAGCTAAGAGCTCTGAGCTCATAGCTGATAGCTCCTAGCTCCTAGCTCGCAGCTCTCCGCTTTCAGCTTAAGCTTCATCGAGCGCCAGCGGGCGAGGCGCTCGGCGATTTTGGCTTCGGGGCCGGCTAGCTTCGGGGTGTAGAGAGCGAGCGGCTTTTCCAAAAAGTCCTGGCCCGAAATATTCTCGGGGTAGTCGTGCGAATACCGATAACCCTTGCCGTGCCCGGCCAGTTTGCTCGCTGCCCCGCTTTTGTCGCGCAGGGCCAGCGGCACTCCCTGTACCGGTGCGCTGGCCAGCGCCTGTTTGGCCGCCGCCAGCGCCAGAGTCGCCGAATTACTCTTGGGCGCACAGGCAATGTGCAGCGTGGCGTGCGCCAGCGCGTACTCGGCCTCGGGCAACCCCACGAAATCGCACGCTTGGTGCGCCGCCACCGCCAAGGGCAACGCCAGCGCATCGGCCAACCCCACGTCCTCGCTCGCCAAAATCACCAGCCGCCGCGCGATGAAGCGCGGGTCTTCACCGCCGCCGAGCATTTTGGCCAGCCAGTACATCGCCGCATCCGGATCGCTCCCACGGCAGCTTTTAATGAAAGCCGAAATCGTGTCGTAGTGCTCGTCCTCGTCGGCGTCGTAGCGGATGCGCCGCTCGCGGGCGAACACCTCCAGCTCCTTCTCGGTCACCGGCGCGCCCTCGGGCAGCGTGAGCACAATCACTTCCAGGGCGTTGAGCGCGCGGCGCAGGTCGCCGTCGCACAGCACCGCCAGGTCGGCCAACACCTTGGCCTCGGCGGTGCTGCCGCGCGCACCCAGACCGCGCTCGGCGTCGGCCAGCGCCCGTGTTAACACGCCGGATACGGCCTCGGTCGGCAGCGGTTGCAGGCGAAACAGGTGACTGCGCGAGAGCAGCGGCGGGTTAACGTAAAACCCAGGGTTGTGCGTGGTGGCCCCGATCAGGCGCACGTAACCCTCCTCAACGTCGGGCAGCAGCAGGTCCTGTTGAGATTTATTAAACCGGTGCAGCTCGTCGATGAACAGCAGGGTGGGCGTTTCGGGCGAGCGGCGGGCGGTGCTGAGGATTTCGCGCAGCTCGGCCACGTTGGACATGACCGCGTTGATGCGCACGAAGCGGCTCTGGGTTTCGTTGGCGATGACCTCGGCAAAACTGGTTTTTCCACAACCAGGCGGCCCGTAAAAAATGAGACTGCCGAATCGGTTGCTTTTGATCAGGCGGGTGAGCAAGCCGTCGGGCTGAGTGAGGTGCTCCTGGCCGGCGATATCGGCCAACAAGCGCGGGCGCATGCGGGCGGCAAGCGGCTGGTTGGAGGGGCGTACCCGCGTGGCGGGACCCGTTCCCGAGCCAGCTCCCGAGCCAACGCCGGCAGGCGCACCGGACGGCGAGGGGCCCGAGGCGCGCACCGCGGCCGGGGCCGGAGCGGCGGTTTCACCAAAAAGATCGGGCTGGTCGGCGGACGACATGGTTGAGCGCTACGGGTTGCCTGCGGCACGGGCAAGCTTGGCTTAGGCAGGCGTCCAAACACGGTAGCGACGGGTTCGATGCCGTAAGTAGCGCAGACTTCCCAGTCTGCCTCGGGCAGCAATTCAAGCAGACTGGAAGTCTGCGCTACTTTTCCCATCCCGGAGGACACGCAGCTCACCGCCCTAGCCAAAATCGGGACTGCGTATTAGTGAACCTGCTACTAGGGGACAATCGCTGTTAATGGTGCTCATAAGAACCGCTTTACGTTGACCGGTGCCGCCGCTCACAGGCTAGGTTCCACGGCAAAACCACCTACCCCATGAAGTTACCCACCCCAACCGCGCCCGCGCCAACGGTCGCTTGTGCTAGTGCTTACTTGCAATAATAAGTGATATTGTATCCGCTTTGTAGATGGGACGAAAAGCCGTGCGAATCACTTGTAGCGAGGGGGATCAGCAATCCCTAGAAAAACGGGCAACCAGCCGGATTGAGTCGAGGCAGCGAGTTGAGCGCGCCCGGATGATCCTTGGGTGCGTGAGTGGCGAGCAGGTGCAAGAGGTGGCGCGCCGCTGCAACACCAGGCCGAACACCGTAATAAAGTGGAGGGATCGCTTTGTGCTGCTTGGCATGAAGGGGCTGGATGATGCGGCACGGCCGGGCGCGAAGCGCACCTACGGTGAGGACTTTCGAGATCGGGTGCTGGCTTTATTGGAAGGGCCACCCCCTCCGGGGCAGGCGCGCTGGGATGGTCCAGCGGTGGCCCGTGTGCTCGGCGGCTCGGTGCACGCGGTCTGGCGAGTGCTGCGCAAGGAGGGCATTTGCCTGCAGCGCCAGCGCTCGTGGTGCGTGAGCACTGACAAGCAGTTCGCAGCCAAGGCAGCCGATATCGTCGGGCTCTACCTGAGCCCACCGGAAAAGGCATTGGTGATAAGTGTGGATGAAAAGCCTGGCATCCAAGCCCTAGAGCGCGCCACCGGTTACGTGGAGACCGACAATGGTAAAATCGTCCAGGGACTCAAAAGCACCTACAAGCGCCACGGTACACTCAACTTGTTCGCTGCCCTTGATGTGGCCACGGGCTTGATCAAGACGCAGAAAACCACCCTTAAGCGCCGGGAGGAGTTCCTGCTGTTCATGGACCAAGTGGTGGCGGATCACCCGCCCGAGAGAGAACTCCACGTGATTTTGGATAATTATTGCACCCACAAAAAGTGCGACGCTTGGCTCGCTCGGCACCCCAATGTCCACTTCCACTTTACCCCAACCTCGGCGAGTTGGCTCAATCAAGTTGAAATCTGGTTCGGCATACTAACAAGGAAGGCGCTACGGGGCGCGAACTTCAGAAGCGTCGCCGAACTTAGTCAGGCCATTGACGCTTTCGTCGCCGCCTACCTGCCCAATGCCAAGCCGTTCAAGTGGCGCAAGCGCGAGGTCAAGGGAAGCCAACTCAGAAATACTATCATTAATCTACGCAATTAAGCACTAGCAGCGCTCACCTTAACGCACCCAAAACGGACCGGCGACGGGTCCTGATTTGCGGCATCATCCTACTCGCCAGCTTGGGATCGGTGTATGCGTGGAGTTTTTTCACCAAGCCGCTGTGCGAAAGCTTCGGCTGGTCCAAGATGCAGGTCTCGTGGGTGTTTAGCCTCGCGGTCGCCGGCCTTGGTCTTTCCGCCGCGTACACCGGCCCCAAGGTGTCCAAACTGGGTTCGCGTAAACTCATGTTCCGCTCGGCCGCCTTTTTTGCCGGCGGCTATCTGGTTTCCGCCCTCGCGCTGTACCTCAAAAACCTGCCGCTGCTGTATGTCGGCTACGGCCTGATCGGCGGCATCGGCCTGGGCACCGGGTACGTCACCGGAGTGACGACCATCGCCGGCTGGTTTCCCGACAAAAAGGGGTTTGCGACCGGCTTGGTGGTAATGGGCTTCGGCATCGGCGCCCTGCTCATGAGCAAAGTCATCGCCCCCTTCGCGCTGAGCGCCGCCAACAACTCCCTGCCGCACACCTTCCTGTTCATCGGCCTGGCCTTCTGCTTGATCATGCCGCTGGCCTGCCTCGGTATCCAAAGTCCCCCCACCGCCACCGGCAACGGTAAGCCAGCCACCGTCGCTGAGACGATTCAACACGGCCCCGGCGTGCAGATTAAGCTCTGGGCGGTCTGCTTCCTCTACAGTCTGGCCGGCCTCGGCATCATCAGCCTGCAATCGCCACTGTTCCAAAAGATCGCCGGTGACGCCGACGCCTCCTTGGACAAAACGATGCTCGCCGCACTTGGCGCGACCCTCATTGGCTGGACCTCCTTTAGTAACAGCGTTGGCCGCCTATTCTGGGCGTCGATTTCCGACAAGATCGGCCGGGTCAACGCCTTCATTGTTCTGCTGGCCACGGCCAGCGCGGTGTTCCTCGTGTTGCCGCATGTCTCCTCGCCGCTGCTCTATGGAGTGCTACTGGCCTACACCATCGCCTCGTATGGCGGCGGCTTCGGCACGATTCCCTCGCTCATCAGCGACCTTTACGGCCCGAAGCGCATGTCGGCGGTGCACGGCAAAATCCTCACCGGCTGGGCGACCGCCGGGTTGATCGCCCCGCCTACCTTCGGCTGGCTGATGGACAAATACCCCAACGACGCGGCCAATTACGCCTTCTACGCCTGCGCCACGGTGCTGTTTTTAGCGGCAATCCTGGCGTCCACCTTTGCTTCGCTGCATTTAACCCGAGTTCCGCAGTTCGAAAGATGGTTTTGTTGTATTTGAGGCACTTGCGTAATTTAAGGGGCGATTTTCGGCACTACATTGCTGATTTCGCGGGTGCCTTTGGGCAGACGCAGGCCGAGGTGGGTGAGAAGCTGGGCGGTGGCCGGTTCTGGCTTGGTGACTACACGCAAGCGTAGTTCGGTCGTGATTTCGGCCCGGCGCACGGGCACGACAACATCGACGCTTTTGATTCCGCCCATTTCCTTGACCAATTGCCGTGCACAGGTGCCCAGCCCCTTCGAGTGCATCCACTGCTCAAGCGTGCGCCACAGCGCCAACGCTAGGAAGCAAACCAGGATATGCGCCTGGACGCGGTCCTCTTTATGGTGAAACACCGGTCGCAGTCCCAGGTCGCTTTTGGCTGTGCGGAACGCCGCCTCGGCCTGCGTGAGCTGGATATACCACTTCCACAACAAGACCGGATCGGTCTCCTCGCAGTTGGTGCGCAACAGATACGCGCCTTTTTGGCGGTGCGCCTTTTGTCCGGCGTCGAGCCGGCTGCTGATGCACAGGGCGCCGGCACGGCCTTCCCCATCGCGTAATACCTCCGCCATTACAATCGCGGCGGCGGCGGGATATTTACCCAGGTGCCGGCCGATCCGCCGGCCCACGGCTTCCTGATCGGCCTGCGGCGTGCGGCTGAGCCAGGCGTCGATCTTGATCAACTCTGCCGTCAGTCGCTCGCTCTGACGTTGGAGCATCGCGCGCTCCTTCTCGGCCCGCGCGCCGCTGCGACATAACACGTAACGCTCGCCCGGCTCGCCGTCGGGCTGTTCGACCAGGCGCACCTCCAGCCCGTCTTGCACGGTTTTCCAGTCGGATTGTTCGAGCAAAGTCTGCTCGTGGGCGCGCAGCCAGCTTTTCGGCGTGCCGACCAGGTAGCGCGCCTTGCGTTCGCGCAGGAAAGTAATGTTCGCCTCGGAGACCATGCCCCGGTCCATCACCCAGATCCGTTCGGCCTGGCCGTATTTGGTTTCCATTGCACGCACGATGTCCTCGACCGTGCTCACATCGGCGCGGTTGCCCGCAAACACCTCGAAGCTCAGCGGCAGGCCCTCGGGGGTGCAGACCAGGCCGATGCAAACCTGTTTATTGCCGCTGCGTTGATCTCGCGAGTAACCGCGTTGGGCCTGCGGATTGCGCTCCGCCTCGCCCTCGAAGTAGGTGCTCGTCACATCGTAGAGCAAAAACTCGAAGCGCACGCCAAACCACTCCCGGTAACGCGTCATCAGGTGGGCGCACAGAGCGTCCTTGTGCTCGCCGAGCTGATCGAGCGCGCGGTAGAGCCGGTCATCGTTGACCAGCCGGTTGTCCACACCGAGCAGATCATCGAGCGCGGTGGTGTCATACCAGTGCTCGGCCACTCCGAGTTCAGAGCGTTGCGCGCAAAACCGCGCGACGGTAAGCAGAGCGGCGGTATGCGCCCAGCCCACCGACTCGCGGCCCTCGGGCAAAAGCTCGCCGAGCAGCTCATTGAGCTTGAGACGGTGCCAAAGCGAGAGGGCGAGGTAACACTCGCCGAAGTCGCGGCTGCGTTCTACTCTCAGAGCGCGCAGATCAGCCGGCTCCCAACGCGGTGCGGTGTCACCTTCGGTCTGGCCCGGCAAACCGAGCCCGGGCAGAGGTGCGGTGTCCGGCTTGGGGATCGGAGTTTCCCCGCGCAACAATGCGGGTAAATCATCCCAGCCCCCGCGCAAGCCCGCCAGTTGCGCGTCGTCGAGTTTGCCCAGCGAGGCGACGACCTGCTGACGCGGCCCACGCGCGGTGCGCACCGTCCGGCACAAGTGCCAATAACTGTAACCGACCCCGCGCGCCGACTTGGTCTTACGTCGTAGGAACATGCCCGGCAGTATCGCAGAAATCCGAGCGCTCCTCAACGGGGTGTTCGGCACTACATGCCTCCAAAACCTCGTCTTCCCTCGTAGGCGCCCGCCGCCAAAAATCTGCTCTCCTCTGAAACTTTTTTTGCCGACTACGCCAACTGCGGAACTCGGGTTAAAAACCACGGCCCTTCCGGCCATCGACCACGCCGCCGACGATCCGGCTTAATGCGTTTTTTGCAAAGCCCGCGCTGAGGGCTGTCATCAACGATAGTCTGCTTTAGCGATCAGGACGAAGCTGAGGCTGAGCAGACTGGAAGTCTGCGCTACTTCTCGGCTCGGACGACACGGAGCTCGTCCCCTCCGCAATCGTTCTCGTTCTCCTACTCCTACTCCTACTCCTACTCCTACTCCTACTCCTACTCCTACTCCTACTCCTACTCCTACTCGTTCTCTCGTCCGCTACCTTTTCCCTCTGTCCGAGGGGGAGGGCCCACCGCCGTATGGGCTGGGTCGGAAAAGGTAGCGCCGGCTTACCGGCTTACCGGCGCTACCTCGTTAGGCGAAGTGCGGGGCTAAGGCGGCGTGGATTTCGCGCACCATTTTTTCGGTCGTGTCCCAGCCGATACAGCCGTCGGTGATGCTCACGCCGAAGCGGAGGCTTTCCTTGGGTTGCGGGAAGGATTGGCTGCCGCTCTCTAGGTTGCTCTCCACCATGGCACCCATGATGGAGGTGTTGCCCGCGGCGATCTGCTCAAGAAGGACGCGGATGACGTCGGGTTGCAGCTCGGGTTTCTTGGCCGAGTTGTCGTGGGAGGCATCGACCAAAATCGAGGGCGTGAGGCCGCCTTTGACGAGGGCTTGCTCGGTCTTGGTGATGTGCTCGGCGGAGTAGTTCGGGCCGGCCGAACCGCCACGCAGCACGATGTGGCAATTGGGGTTGCCGCGGGTGACGATCGCCGAGGCCGCGCCGTCCAGGCTCACGCCTAGGAAGGTCTGCGGCTGGCCGGCGGCCTTGATCGCGTTGACCGCAGTCTGCAGGTTGCCGTCGGTACCATTCTTGAAGCCGATGGCCATGGACAGGCCGGAGGCAAGCTGGCGGTGGGTCTGCGACTCGGTGGTGCGAGCGCCGATCGCGCCCCAGCAGACCAGGTCGGCGATGTATTGGGGGGTGATGGGGTCGAGAAACTCGGTGGCGGTGGGCAGGCCGAGGTCGAGGACTTCTCCCAGAAACGAGCGGCCGAGGCGCAGGCCGGCGGCGATGTCGTGGCTGCCGTCGAGATGCGGGTCCATGACCAGGCCCTTCCAGCCCACGGTGGTGCGCGGTTTTTCGAAGTAGACGCGCATGACGACCATGATCCGGTCGGAGACTTCGCTGGCGAGGGCGGCCAGGCGGCGAGCGTATTGGCGGCCGGCTTCGACGTCATGAATCGAGCATGGGCCGATGATGAGCAGGAAGCGGCGATCGCTGGTGAAAATGAGTCGGTTGATCTCGTCGCGGGAGCGGGTGATGAAGTCGGCTTGAGCCTCGTTCTTGGGCAGCGCGGCCAGCAGCTGGGCAGGCGAGGGGAGAGGGCGGGTCTCCACGACATTGATGTCGGAGGTCTTGTGCATAAAGGTAAGAACTTGGGGTAACGTTTGGCCGGAGCGCAAGCATCCAGCGCAGATGAGGCGGAGAGCAGCCTCATCTCCCTCGCAGGCGGGCAATAAAAAACCGCGTCAGGAAAAACGCGGTGTCGTCGTAAGGTCGGGGTGAGTAGTGCAGGTTTTTAAAATAAGTTGGCCGGTCGCCTACCCCTAAGCGACCGGCCATTTGCTTTCTTAGTTACCCCAAAAACTCCTGCTAATCAGGAGAAGTGTTTAAATCGAACGAGGTGAGAAGTAGCCGCCGATCGTCGGCCGTCAATAAAAAGTTATTGGAATTCCCTGCGCCCAATCTCAAACCACTCGCGTGCATTTGGATAAGAATAACAAAAACTTTAGCCCCGTTGCGGGGTGGCAACATCGCTATCAGCCGAGCGCCTGTTTACGGGTGAGCGGCGAAGATGCGTTAAGCTTTTTGCAGGGGCAGTTTACGCAGGAGTTGCGCCCCGCCGTGGCGCCTGCGGTGGCCTACGGGCTGTGGCTCAATCAAAAGGGCAAGGTTTTGGCCGACAGTTTTGTCCTGCGGGAAGCCGCTGATCTGCTTTGGGTTATCAGTTTTTCGTCGAGCGCGGCGGTGATCCGGGAGCGGTTGGAAGCGTACATTATCGCCGACGATGTGGTCATCGACGATGAGACCGCGGCCTGGCAAGGGCTGGCGCTGGGTGGCGACGGTGCGGAGGCGTGGCTCGGTGAAACCGCAGGAGCGGTGCCGGCGGCGGGCGAATTTACGCGAGCGGGCGAGGGCTGGGTGTTTCGCGGACGACGCGGCGGCGGCACGAGCTTTGAATGGCTCCGACCCACGCAGGCGCCTGCGCTTGGCGGGTTGGCCGAGATCGGGGCGGGCGAAGTGGAGCGGTTGCGGATCGCGGCGGGGATTCCGCTGGTGCCGCGTGATATCGGGCCGGGCGAGCTGCCCAACGAGGGCGGTTTGGACGCGGTGGCGGTTTCCTACACCAAGGGCTGTTATTTGGGGCAAGAGGTGATGGCGCGTCTCAAAGCTATGGGTACGGTGCGCCGGCGCTTGGTGCGGGTGAGGGCCGGCGCACGCCTGGCTCCGGCGGTGCCGACGGCGCTGTTGCAGGGAGAGAAGCGCGTGGGCGAGCTGCGTTCGGCGGTCGCCGACGGGGCGGGCGGCTTTATCGGGCTGGCACTGGTGAACAAGCTCGGGCTAGACCCGGCGCTGCCGCTTGCGCCCGAGCCCGGCGGCGATGGATATGTTGAGCTTATTGACCTGCCATGACCGAACACGAACAACTCAGCCAACTGTGTTTGAAATGGGGCGCGCCCACACCGGCAGCGGCCGCGATCATGGCCGAGCAGTTGAGCAAACGCTGTGACCAACTGGTGACGAAGCGCGGCCTGGGCCGGGTGGAGGCGATGGCCTACCTGTTGCAACTCGTGGCCAAGGGCGCGCAAGGCGAGGCACCTGCGGGTTTCGAGGGCGTCCCCAAGCCTAGTGGCGAATAAGGTGAGACTAATTGGCCGGGGACGGCCAACGCTACACGGAACCGGGCGTTATGGCCGGTTTAAGCCGCGCTGGCTAATTCTCCCGCAGGCTCGCGGGGCGACGAAGACCGTTGACGGCGCACAGCGTTTTGAGGCATTCCGGCAGGCTTCAATATGAAGCAAAAGATCGCCGCCCTCTTTCAACAAGTCCACGGCCGCGAGCCGTCTACCATCACTCGTGCGCCGGGTCGCATCGAGTTCATCGGTAACCACACCGACTACAACGGTGGCACCGTTCTGGGTGCATCCATTGACCGCGGTGTGGCCGTGGCCATCGCGCCACGCACCGACGGCAAGCGGGTGTTTTACAGCGAGTTCACCGGCAAGACCGTCACCCTCGACGCCTCGGTCAGTGAGAAGCAAACCGGCGAGGCCAGCTGGATCAATTACCCGCTCGGCGTGATTGCCGCGCTGCCTGCTTTCGGGCTGAAGGCGCCCCAGGGTTTTGACTATGTGGCCATTTCCGACCTGCCCACGGGCGCCGGCCTTTCCAGCAGTGCGGCCATCGAGTTGGCTTCCGGTTTGGCTTTTCTCGCGATCACCGGCCAGCACACCGACCGCGAGACCTTGGTGAAGATCGGTAAACACGCGGAAAATAACTTCGTGGGCGTGCCCTGTGGCATCCTTGACCAAGGTGTTTCCGGCTTCGGCAAGGGCGATCACCTGGTGTTCATCGACTGCCGCGGACCGCGCTTCGACACCGTGCCGCTGCCCAAAGGCGCCCATTTCTGGATTTTCAACACGCACCATAAGCATGCGCTGGTCGATGGGTTGTTTGCTGCCCGCCACCGTGAATGCATGGAAGTCGCCAAGGTGCTGGGCGTTTCCTTGCTGGTCGAGGCAACCTCCGAACAGGTCGAGGCCGCCAAAGACCGCACGAGCGCCGATGCGTATCAACGCGCCAAACACGTGGTCGAGGAGATCGCCCGGGTGGGGCAGACGGTCACGGCGCTAAATCAGGACGATCTGCCCGAGGTGGGGCGCCTGCTGACGGCCTCGCACCGCAGCTCGCAGCACCTGTTTGGCAACAGCACCGGCGAACTGGATTTTCTGGTGGATACGCTCACGGCGACCGACCACGTGTTCGGCGCACGTTTGACCGGCGGCGGTTTTGGCGGGGCGGTCATGTCGCTGACGAGTTCTGCGTTTGGCAAAGAGCAGGCCGACGCGGTTGCGGCGGCCTACGAGAAGAAATACGGCGCGCGCCCCGACGTCCTGCACATGCGCACCGGCGCAGGCGCCCAGCAGCTCTGAGCGGAAACGGAGCGCGGGGGCGAGAGAACGAGTAGGAGTAAGAGAACGAGAACGATTACGGCGGCACGACCTCCGAGTCGTCCAAAAGTAGCGCAGACTTCCAGTCTGCCTCCGTGGCTCAAACCCGCCGACCAACCCACGTGCCCGGAGCAGACTGGAAGTCTGCGCTACTTTCCGAGACCGAGCCCGCGCCAGCGTTAACGCAGAATCGGGTGGTCGGCCAGGGCCAGGAACTCGCGAATCCGGTCCTGCTGCGCTCGGCTGATGGTCTGCCCCACGGCGAGATCGCGGATGTTGGCGATGGCCTCGGTGAGGCGGTGGTCGAGCGTTTGGAGCGTGGGATCGTTGGCCAAAAGCCGTTTGGGCGGCAGGCTGGCGCGGATGCGCTCGAGGCCCTGGGCGGCCTCTTCGAGCAGGCGGGGGTTAACCTTGTTGAGTTCGAATAGCGCGCGGCGGTCGGAGGCGAGAACGCCTTCGGAGCGCGAGAGTTGGGTGAGCACACGGCGGGGAGTCGTGGTGATCTCGTCGGGCGTGAGTTGGCGCGTCTCAGTCGAGGTTTTGCTGCTCTGGTTGATCGTATTGACGGGTTGCGCCAGTACTAGGCCGTCCCAGACGGTCGGATACAAGGTGACCAACTGCGCCTGTACCACGGTTTCAGTGGTGGTGCGAAAGGCGAGCGGTACCTTAACGGTCGAGGGCACGTCGAGCATGCGGCGGATCTCGGTACCGACTTGGCTGGCGGTGAGGATTTCAGCGAACAGGCCGAGGTTGACCGGTTGGGTGCTGCGCAGGAACACAGCGCGCTGCCGGGCCGCTTCCAGCGCGGGCTGTTCCACCTTGAGTTTGGCCAAGTCGAACTTGTCCCAAGTGACGACGATGGGGTCGCTTTCGGCGGTGGTCACGACCACCAGGCCCTCAGGGCGCGCCTCCCAAATACCGACAAATTCAACCGATCTGCCGTTGGCGCCGGTGAGTTGGACCGAGGCGACCGTAAGCGTGGACAGGGCAATGGCGAGCAGCGGGGTAACGAGCAGCCGGAGGTTCATGGGGGGGGATTTAGGGGTTCCGGCTTTGGGACTGAACGCCCATGCCTGCTGCGGAGCGGTGGGGGAAGAATTAGGGAGCGGTAGAACCCTAGCTGCGCTCGCTGCCGGAGGAGGCGAAGGCGCGGAATCCTGCTTTGAATGGCCAGCAGACGGCGGCGAGGAGTGTGCCGACGATCGCGGAGACCGCACGCATCGGCCAGCGCAACCCGCCGATGATCGGTGCGAGGCCGCGTTGCAGGCCGGGGCGCGAAGAATAAGCCAGCGAAGCGGCGGTGATCAGCACGATGCCGATGAACTTTTGAAACGCGTTGATGTGGATCGGCTGGCCGTACTGCTGCGAGACGATCTCCACCACGAGGATCGCGCCCACGTAGCCGATGAGCAGGAAGGCGGTGTGTTCGAGCACGGGATGTTTTTCGAGCAGTTTGAGGCAGGCTCCGGCCACAAAGCGCAGCGCGAGAATGCCGATGAACACCCCGAGGCACACCACCCATATTTTTGGGCTCATGGCGACGGCGGCCACCACGTTGTCCACACTCAGGCTCAGATCCATTAACTCGATACTGGCGACCGTGGCCCAGAAGCCGCGCGCGGCAACGCGAGATGGGTTCAGCTTGTCGTCGTCGGCAGCGTGGCCTGCCGCGGTGAAGTGCGCGCACATCAGGTAAACGAGGTAGGCGGCGCCGAGGATTTTAAGCCACGGGTTGGCGATGATGTAGGCGGCACCGGCCAGGGCGATGCCGCGAAAGGCGTAGGCGCCGATGATTCCCCAACGTAGCGCCTTGCGCTTCTGGTTCTCCGGCAGGTGGTTGGCCATTGCGGCGATGGCCAGGGCGTTGTCCACGCTCAGCAGCCCCTCGATCAAGATGAGCGAAAGGATGATCGGAATCGCCTCCAGCCACTCGGCGGAGGTGGGCATCGCGAAGGCGAGAAGCGGGCAGAGTAGGGGACTAATCATGCGGGGAACCTTTCATGCTGATAAGCCCGAGGGCAATGCTGCAAGCGCGCCAACGTCGTAGGCGGCGCACTCTCTAAATGAGCCGCGTGGAGTTTTTTCGGCGAGCTTGCCCGGGTGGTCCTCGTCGCATAACAACCTGCCTCACTTAAATTTTTATGAACTCCCCTGCTTCCCCGTTTGATTCCGTCGAAGACGCCCTTGCAGCCATCGCGGCTGGTCAGATGGTCATCGTGGCCGACGACGAGGATCGCGAAAACGAGGGTGATCTCATCATGGCCGCCTCCAAAGCCACGCCCGAGGCCATCAACATGATGGTGCGCTATGGTAGCGGCATCGTCTGTGTGCCGATGCTCGGAACAAGCCTCGACCGACTCGGGCTGGGCCAAATGGTGACGCAGAACCGCGAGGTGCATCGCACCGCGTTTACGATCACCGTGGATGCCAGCGAGGGCGTGACGACCGGGGTGAGCGCTTCTGACCGTGCGGTGGCCATTAAACTTTTGGCAGATCCGCACACCACACCCGATAAGCTGGTGCAACCAGGCCACATTTTCCCGCTGCGGGCCCGCCCGGGCGGAGTGTTGGAGCGCGCCGGCCACACCGAGGCCGCAGTCGACCTTGCAGCCCTCGCCGGGCTCGAACCGGCCGGGGTTATTTGCGAATTGGTCAACGACGACGGCACCATGAAGCGGTTGCCGCAGCTCATCGAGTTTAAGGAGAAATTCGGGCTCAAAATCATCTCCATCGAGCAACTGATCGCCTACCGCCTGAAAGCGGAAAAGCTGGTCGAGAAGGTCGGTGAGAGCCCCTTCAGCTCGGCGTACGGCGAGTTCACGGTTCACGTTTTCCGCAGCCGGTTGGACAACCGCCATCACCTCGCGTTGACGATGGGCACGTTGGACGCGGTCACACCTGCGTTGGTGCGCGTGCACAGTGCGAACGTCTTGGCCGACGTGTTTCGCGGCCGCGACTGCGGCACGGCCAACGACATGCTCGACACCTGCCTCAAGGCCATCGCCAAGGAAGGGCGCGGGGCGATCCTCTACATGGAGCCGCTCGAAGCGGGCGCGAGCCTCTTGCAGAAATTAACCCCAGGGAAAGTCAGCGAGGCGGTTCCCGTCATGGGGCTGCGCGACTATGGCATCGGTGCTCAGATTTTGAATGCAATCGGGCTTAAGAAAATCCGCCTGCTGTCCAATAGCCGCCGCAAAGTGGTGGGCCTGGAGGCCTACGGCATCGAGCTGGTCGAGCAGGTCATCGTGCGCGGCTAAGGGTAAACCAAGCTCGCGATCACCCCGCCCACATTCGGCAACTCAATGCATCAGACCGTCGTTATTTTATGCCTAAACTTGAATCCCTAGTTGTTGGCGGTGGTTGTTTCTGGTGCGTGGAGGCAGCCTTTGAATTGTTGGCCGGTGTCGAGGCCGTGGTGAGCGGATACGCGGGTGGAGTGCGGCCGAATCCGACCTACGAACAGGTTTGCGCCGGCGTATCTGGCCACGCCGAGGTGGTACGTATCGATTACGATCCGGCGCTCATTACTCTGGATACGTTGCTCGACTATTTTTGGGTGATCCACGATCCGACGACGCTTAACCGCCAAGGCGCCGACGAGGGCACGCAGTATCGCTCGGTGGTTTTTTATGCGGATGCCGCGCAGAAGGCTGCCGCCGAGGCCGCGCTGGCCCGCGCCAACCCTGGCTGGGGCGGGCGGATAGTCACCCAGCTCGCGCCGCTGGAGACGTTTTACGAAGCCGAGGTTTATCATCAGGACTATTTTCGGCTCAACCCCCACGGGGGGTATTGCCAGGCGGTGATCCGGCCCAAGATCGACAAGCTGCGCCAGGCGCTCGGCGGGAGTAAGATTTAACGTGCTCGGGCTTGGTGGGGTTAAGGTCCCCTCAGAATCCGCGAGCCTCGATCCATTGGCCGCGAAAGAACGCAGAGAACGCATAGAAATGCAGGGGTTGTTCTTTGCGCTCCTTACGTTCTTTTGCGGCTAAACGGTCTTGGTTTCATCCGGCAACGCGCTTCTCCGCCGCCCAACTCGCCCACCGCTGATCCCTGTTCTTTACTGTGAGCGGCGAGCGGGAAAGCGTCTATTTCTGGCGGTTAGGAATGCACTTCTTCTTCGGTGGATCTTCTTCCCCTTAAAAAGAGTAATACTCTTCTTCCGTGGGTGGGTTTTCTTCCCTGTCCGGCTGGGGATATGAGGGGTGCGAATGGGTGGAGATTGAACCGGCGGGACGCTTGGCGGATGCACAGCGATGCATCCAACCGGTTCACGCAAGTGTTTGCACTGTGTCGATTTCTTTCTGCCCGACGCGCATAACCGCGAGCGTCAGCGCTACTGCGGGAAGCCGGGATGCCGACGGGCGAGCCGGGCGGCCAGTCAGGCCAAATGGTTGGCGAAGCCGGAGAACCTCGACCACTGGAAAGGCCCAGAAAATGTCCAACGGGTGCAGGAGTGGCGGAAGGCCAATCCGGGGTACTCAAGGCGGAGGGGGCCGCGACGGCGGGTGGCGTTACAAGACATCCCAACTACGCAATCCGTTGTGCACCAGCCTAAAGCCGAGCCGGTCGCCGAGGTGGCGTTACCGAATCCCTGCGTGCCGTTACAAGACAGATGGGAGTCGCAAAACCCTGTGCTCGTGGGGCTTATCGCGCAGTTCGCCGGAGTGACGTTACAAGAGGACCTCGAACCCATGCTGCGACACCTGCAATCCCGGGGGCGGGTGATCCTGGGCATCGACGTCCAGCCGCCCGATTATGCAAAAACAACCGATCGATCGCGAACAACTCCGGCGCACGCCGGCCCAGTTTAGCTGGCTGGACCACCGGCTGGTGCGGGGCAATTACCTGGGGCGGGCCAGTGCCCCCGCCTGGGGCCTCTATCTGGTCCTGGTCACCGTGGGCGACGCCGACGGGCTGAGTTACTACGCCACGCGCACCCTGGCCCGGCTGCTCACGCTCAGCGAGGACGGCCTGGTCGAGGCGCGCCGGCAGTTAATCGAGGCCGGGGTGATCGCCTACGCCGCGCCACTTTACCAGGTGCTCTCCTTGGACCGGGGCAGGCCAACGCACACGCTGGCGGCAACGCCGCCGCCGAGCCGGGAGGTGGGCGCGTGATCGATTACGAACTGTATTGCCGGATAAAACAGGCGGAGGCGGCCGGTCACAGTGCGCCGCAAATCGCCCGCTCGCTCCAGTTGCACGTGCAGACGGTGAGGCGCTGGCAGGCGCAGGAAAAGTACGTGCGCAGCCAGGCCGCGCAGGTGCCTAGGCCAAGCAAGCTCGACGTGCACAAGCCGGCGATCGCGCGCTGGCTGGAGGCCCATCCGTTCACCGCCATGCAGCTCTGGCAAAAGGTGCGCGAGCGGGGGTACACGGGCGGGTATTCAATTTTGAAAGACTACGTGCGGCGGGTGCGGCCGAGGAACCTGGAGGCGTTTCTTACCCTCAAGTTTGCCCCCGGCCAGACCGCGCAGGTGGACTGGGGCAGTTTTGGCGCGGTGGAGGTGGACGGCACCCGGCGGGCTTTAAGTTTTTTCGTCATGGTTTTGGGGTACAGCCGGTTCCTGCATGTGGAATTTACCCTCGGGCAGGGCCAGGAGTGGTGGCTGGGCTGTCACCGGCGCGCCTTTGAAAAACTCGGCGGGGTGCCGCGCGAGGTGATGGTGGACAACTGCAAGACGGCCGTCCTCTCGCATGTGCCCGGGACCGACCCGGTGTACAACGCCCAGTACCTGGACTTTGCCCGGCACTACGGGTTTACGATAAAAGCGTGCGGGCCGGGGCATCCGCAGTCCAAGGGCATGGTGGAAAACGCGGTGGGTTACGTGAAAAAAAGCTTCCTTGGCGGGCGGCAGATGAACGGGTTTACCGAGCTGGGGCCGGCCGCCAGCTTGTGGCTGGAAACGGTGGCCAACGTGCGCGTTCACGCTGAAACCCAGGGCCGGCCGGTGGACCGGCTGCCCGAGGAGCGCGCTGCGCTCCTGCCGCTTAACCCGGTGGCCAGTCCGGCGGTGCGCACCTTAAGCGTGCGGGCGTCGCGGCGGTGCCGGGTGAGTATCGAAACGAACCGCTACTCGGTGCCCACGAAGTTTGCCGGGGCGCTACTCACCGCGCAGATCGAGGGGGCGCAGGTGAGGTTTTATGCGGACCGCACCCTGGTGGCCGAGCATGCCCGCAGTTTTGCCCGCCGCGCCGATGTGGAAAACCCCGAGCATGTGCGCGAACTCGAGGAGCGCAAACGGCAGGGGGCGCGGCAGCGCCTGCGGCTACGGTTTTTGGAACTGAGCCCGGCGGCACCCGCCTACCAACGGGGGCTGGAGGAGCGCCGGCTCAACGCGGGACACCACCTGGCGACTATCGTGGGTTTGGTGGCCCTGTATGGAACGGAGGCAGTCGGCCGGGCGATCGAAAGCGCCCATGAACTCGGCGCCTACTCCAGCGATTACATCCTCAACTTGCTCGAACAACGCGCGCGGGCCTTGCCGCAAGCCGGGCCGATCCACCTCACCCGCGCCGACGCGTTGGCCGCACTGGAACTCGAACTGCGTCCCCCGGATTTAAGCCCCTATACCCAATGAAAACAGAACCCGAAAAAACCGATTTATTAAAAGATCAACTCAAGTACCTGAAACTCGGTTACCTGCTGCGCCACCACGGCGAACTCACGGCCGAGGCGGCCAAGGCGCGCTGTTCGCACGCCGAATTTTTACGCCGACTGGTGCAGGCCGAGACCCAGGACCGCCAGATCCGGGCGCTGGAGCGGCGCATCCAGGCAGCGCGCTTCCCGGTCAAGAAAACCGTCGACCAGTTCCAGTGGGACTGGCCCAAGGAGTTGAACGAAGCGCAGGTGCGGCACCTCTTCGAACTGGGCTTTGTCAAGGAGCGCACCAACGCGGTGTTTTGCGGTGGTGTGGGGCTTGGGAAGACACATCTCGCGAGCGCGTTGGGCTACGCGGCGTGCCAGGCGGGCTACACGGTGCTGTTTACGACGGCGGTGGACGCGATCAACGCTTTGGTCACCGCCCAGTCCCTGCACCGGTTGCAAGCCGAGTTGAAGCGTTACATGACCCCTGCGGTGCTCGTGCTCGATGAGGTCGGCTACCTGCCGCTCGACAAGTCGGGGGCCGACCTGCTCTTCCAGATCGTCAGCCAACGCTACGAACGCGGCTCGCTGATCGTCACCACCAACAAGGCCTACAAACACTGGGCAGGGATCTTTAACAACGACGCTGGCATCACCGCGGCGATCCTGGACCGCCTACTGCACCGGGCCCAGACCGTCGTCATCGAGGGCAAATCCTACCGCATGAAAGACCGCCTGGCCGACGAACCTGCAAGCTGACCGGGCCTGATGATCGGCCCCTGGCGGGGCCGGTCATCGGCTTTTACGACAGGTGATTTTGTAACCGCCAGAAATAGACGGTGTTCGCGCCGCCGCTCACACGCAGACTTCGCAACAGCCACCCTCACGTCAACGAACTCATCGAAACCCATGCCGTTGCTACCTGCGGTACGATTCTACCTTAGCTGGGGGGGGGATCTCAACTCGTTTTGGGGCCAAACTCCAGTGAGCAGACTGGAAGTCTGCGCTACTTTTTGCGCCGGTTGCGCCTCTTTGCGGTCACCCTCCCGCCTTCATGCGAGCAGCTTAGCGGGCGCGACGCCTTGGGCGCGCAGCGTTCGCAAGGCCAGCGCGTCGTGGCGCTTCGCTAGGCGCTCACCGCGCTCGTCCAACACCAGCGGACAATGATGATACGCTGGCACCTCATGACCCAACGCGCGAATCAGCAGCAGTTGGCGGAAGGTGGATTTTATCAGGTCGGCGCCGCGCACCACCTCGGTGATGGCCAGTTCCGCGTCGTCCACCGCGCAGGCCAGTTGGTAACTGGGAACGCCGTCTTTGCGCCACACCAAGAAGTCGCCAAAATCCCGCCCTGCCACCGCCTCCTGCGCGCCGAAATGCCCGTCGGTGAACGATAAAACTTCGCCGTCGGGGACACGAAAACGCCAATTGGTGCCCCACCCTGCGGCGTCAAGGGGTGGCAATGGCTCGCCCACGGCCGGACGAAACGCGGGCGGATACAGCGGCTCGTCGAGGTTCGCGCCTTCGTGGGGCGCGGAGACGGACGCCTCGGCGAGTTCGCGGCGCGAATGGGCGCAGGGGAAAATGAGCCCCGCTGCATGCAGTTTAACGAGGGCGGCGCGGTAATGCGGCAGGCGCTCGCTTTGGGTGATCATCGGCTCCTCCCAAGTGAGGCCGAGCCAGCGCAGATCTTCGAGCATCGCGGCGACGAAATCACGGCGGATGCGTACGGCGTCGAGGTCGTCGTTGCGCAGGAGGAGACGGCCCCCGGCGGCCTGGGCGCGTTGGTGGGCGACCCAAAAGGTGCGCGCATGGCCGAGGTGTAGGAGACCAGTTGGCGAAGGTGCCAAACGGCCAAGGTAACTGGAGCGGGAGTTCACCACGAAGAACGCCTACTGGGCACGAATTCGTTAAAAAAAACAGCCTTAATTGCTATCCAAGGCGGATTGAAAAAGGTTAGAAAAAGCCATGACCAAGCTCCTGTGTGTTTACTGTTCGTCCAGCGCCCGGCTCGACCCGAAGTA
This sequence comes from Opitutus sp., assembly GCA_024998815.1. Lineage (NCBI taxonomy): Bacteria > Pseudomonadati > Verrucomicrobiota > Opitutia > Opitutales > Opitutaceae > Opitutus > Opitutus sp. Next base: position 98,675 of record JACEUQ010000003.1, on the reverse strand, counting down.
TTACGAGGTCGGTGAACGTTTGGGGCGCGAAATGGTGGCGGAGGGCTGGGGCTTGATTTACGGGGGCGGCAACGTCGGGCTCATGGGCGCGGTGGCCCGCAGCGTGAAGGAGGCTGGCGGAGTCGTGGTGGGCGTGATCCCTGACTTCATGCAGTTGCGCGAACTCGCCTACGCCGAATCGACCGAACTGGTGATCGTGCCCACCATGCGGGAGCGCAAACGCATCATGGCGGAACGCGCCCATGCGTTCCTCACCCTGCCTGGCGGTATCGGCACACTCGAAGAAATGACCGAGATCATGAGCGAGCGTTACCTCAACCTCACGCAGAAGCCGTTGGTGTTGCTCAATCAGGATGGGTTTTACGATGACTTGCTGCGCTTCTTCGAGCGCATGGTGGAGGAGAAATTCAAGTCACACGGCTTGGCCGAACTGCTCGCCGTCGCCCCGACCGTCGCCGAGGTGTGGCCGCTGTTGAACCAGCCCAAGGACTACCAGACCGACCCGATCTGGAAATAAGCCGAGCGAGTAGTAACGGCAAACCTGACTCCACCAAGGCAGTTTAGCCGCAAAAGAACGCAAGGAGCGCAAAGAACAAACCATGTATTTCTATGCGATCTCTGCGTTCTTTCGCGGCTAAAAGGATCGAAGTATCCCAGTGATTTTTGAATGTTAATGGCGGCAACGGGTAACACCTACCCGGCGAGTAGCGCCGTGAGTTTGCGGGCGAGAGCCGCCGCGGCTTCGTCGAGCCAACGGGCGCCTTTTTCGGCCGTCGCGCGGGTGGCGTCACCCATCACGCCGCTTTTGGAAATATCCGCGGTTTTCCACGCAAACACCGCCGCCCCGCCTTCAGGTCGCAGGCCGCCGGGCGCATCGAGTTGAGCCGGGTATTCGCAGACTGCGCGGTCCATACGCACCCACTCGGGCGCGCCGGCCAGCATGAGCGAGGTTTCCCACTCGCCGGCATGAAACCCAAACGCCGCCTCCTGCGGCTCCTGCACGGGTTGATAATACCCACTCAACATGCCGGCGCGCACGCCAGCCATGGCCTGAATCTCGCGCAGCGTGGTCACGACAACCGGGGTGTTGCCACCATGGGTGTTTAACACCGCGAACTGCCGGAAACCGAGCGCCTGCAGGTGGGCGACCTGGGGGGGGTAAAAAAAGGGGGCGGGACGTTACATGGATACATCGAGGGTCGGATTTCACGTTTTTTAACTTTGGGTTATTGTCTTATGTATCCATGTAACGTCCCGACCCCTTTTTCAGAACGCCCTTTTTCAGAACGCCCTTTTTCAGAACGCCGACCCCTTTTTCAGAACGCCCATGATTCCTAGGGCGTTGCCCTAGGCTGTGGTAGAGAGCCCCGTTGGGGCGGTCTTGCCTAACTAAGTGCCATTCCGTCCCGACCCCTTTTTCAGAACCGCGGTGATCAAGTGCAGGCAATCCGCCGTGCGCACCCACACGTCGGATGGGCAGAGGAAAATTCCGCCGGGGGCCAGCGGTTTTCCCGCAAGCGCCGGTGTAAAACACCCAAAAGCTCCGCGCGGGCAGGCGAAAACAACAGTGGACTTGCCCAGCGGCACGAACGCAGCATTTTAGCAGGTATGAGCATGACCATTGATCAAATCGTGGAGGAGATCCGCTCCCTGCCGCATGACGTGGTGGCCGACTTGGTGGACCGGGTCTTGTTTGAATCGCACGGGGGCCAAGACAGCGCACTCACTCGCGACTGGTCAGCCACGGTGCAGCACCGCATCGAAGAAATCCGCAGCGGTGCCGTTGTTGGTATCCCAGGTGAGGTGACGGCCGCGAAGATTCGCCGGATCGTAGGCCGGTGAAGCCGCATCTGTTCCATCCCGAGGCGGACGCGGAATACGCGGATTCGGCCCTTTATTACGCCGAACATGGCGAGGACTTAGGCGGTAGGTTTTATGACGAGATCGAGCGGGTGATCGCCGAGATAGCTGCCGCGCCCCATCGCTTCCGCCAGTATGACCCTCCTGCGCGTCGCAATCTAGCCCGCGACTTCCCTTATGCCGTGGTGTACCTCGACGAGCCGGATCGTATCTGGATTGTTGCCGTCATGCCCTTGCGACGCGCCCCCGACTACTGGAAGCATCGCCTGGAATAACCCCAGGCCACTTATTTTATTAACAACTGAATCATAAACTTAAGCACGCACCCTAGACACAATTCCTGTAAGGCATCCTTTAAGTATCACAACCGCCACAGCACCAATCCCACGGGCGGGACGCCCATGCTACATCAGGACGGGGCTGAGTGCCTTGGGCGGGGCATCCTTTAATCGGCCCGTAACGTTGAAAACGCCCCGATCTCGCCCAGCTGATCGCCCGCCTAGACCGGTTGCGGGTCGTCATTCCGGAATTGGAACCCTTCGACGAGGAGGCCGCTTGGCATGCCGGCCGGTTGCGCGCCTATCTGGAAACCCTCAAGCCCAACGCCCAGCCCATAGGACCTTATGACGTGCTCATCGCAGGCCAAGCCCTGAGCTTGGGCGCTATGCTGGTCACCCGTAACCTCGATGAATTCAGGCGCGTCCCCGGACTCCTCATCGAAAACTGGGAAACCGATTGAGTAGCTAGAAGACGCAATTTAGCCCAAACGGTGCAGCCAGTAGTCAGGGGGCATGCCTCCAGCCACGCCCACACCTTCAGGGGGAAAAGGAATATTTAGCCGCAAAAAAGCGCAACGTTCGCAAAAACCAACCCCGAAGCCAAAAAGCTCCGTTTTTGCGCCGTTTGCGTCTCTTTGCGGCCACCCTCCGGCCATGGGGTTGGTGGATTGCGGTCCACGGCTTGGCTTTTCGGCCTTTACGAGCGATTGGCGATCTTTGCGTTAAACCTCAACTCCCCCCTCAGCGGACTACCCCTCTAGGCTTACTCTCCCGTTCCTTGAGAATCTCGCGGAAGGATTTACCGTCGAAGCTGAGATCGGCCAGCACGGCGCGGCCGTTGAGCACGCGCACCTCGGCGATAATGCCTTTGGAACTGCGGAGGTTTTCGGCAAACCAGCGGTCGGCTTCAGGGGCGAGTTTTTCGTTGAGGTAAAAGCGCGAGAAGGGCCACTCAAGCTGGGTCTTTTCGTTATGCACGTAGCCCGACTTCAAGCGGATAAAATCACCGCTCTTGGGTGGCTCGAGGGATAAATGGCTGACACTCGCCAGGCCATCGGTGCCGATGCTCAGTGATGCATAAACCTGCATGCCACGTTTCAATTTCGCGCCCGCAGGCACGCTGACCTCGCGCTGTTCAGGCCTCACGGCGAGATACCGGCCGCGCAGCGGATCGTAGGGATCGGGGGCGCTGCATTTGAGTTTTACGAGCGTGCCTTCGGCCAGGGTTTGCTCGTGTTGCATAATGCCCGTGAGCGGCACCAGCCATTGCGCGAGTGCGGCGAGGCCGAAGATGATAATGGAGAGGGTTTTCATGCTTGGGCGGCGTGTTGCTGGCGATGCTGGCGACTCATGAAGAAGTTAAAGGCGAGGAAGGCGACGCCCACGGCGATGAAGGCCAGGCCTTTGGCGAGCAGCGAAAAATGGCTGTCCGCCATGCGGGCGATGATCAGCACCGACAGCAGCAAGGCACCGAGTCGGGAGGCGCCGCGTTTACCGATAAAATCGAGCAGGATGAGCGTGATGCCGATACCGGAAAGGTGCAGCGTGGCCAGCCACGACAACAGCGAGCTGCCGGTTTTGGCTTCATCCACGAATGGAACCGAGATCAGCGGCAGCAACGCCACCGACGCGATGGCCAAAACGGCCCAGCGGCGACGCACCCCGGCATGCAGCGCAAACCCCGCGAGCACGGCCAGCAGCCCCCAGCACCATGGCAGTTCCAGCGCATGAGAAGCCCCCTTAAGAATGTCGTTACTCGCATCGCGGAACGTGGCCGCCACGCCGTAACCGAGCAGCCAAAGTGAACCCAGTACGACCTGCGGCTTGCGACCGCTGGCTTCTTCAATGCCGGCTTGATTGAGCGGAAACAGGGCGATGGCCGCGGCGGTCAGCGTCCATAACCAGAGGAAGGCCCCGGAATGGTAACGGGAGTAATCACCGGACTGTTGAGTCACGAACACTGCCGCGCTTGCCAGCCCGATGAAGGCGCTGAGCGTCATCACCCAGCGCAACGAAATCGAGGGCGCTTCCTTGCGTGGCCAGCCCGGCCAGTAAGGCAGCAGACCGAGCAACAACAGCGGATAAATCAGCGGGCTATCCTGCCAAGGCCTGCCGGGCACGACTTGATTCACGCTCCAGATCGCGGTGGTAACGAGGTAGAAAATGGCCACCGCATGCGAGCGCAGCACCCAGGTTAGCGGAAGACTCAGCAGGAACCACCAGAACAGAAAGTCCGGCCACTCCCCGCCGAGATTGTAAATTTGCGAGACCAAGGCGATGGACGCCCCGGCTGCAAAGGCCTGAAGCACGGGCGCCGTTTCGCGTACCCATGCCGCGCCGGCATCGCCGCGTTGCAGCACACGAAAACTGAAAACCTGGGTCAGCAACAGCGGTAAAAATGCGAATAACAAACGCACCGGGAGGGAGAAATCATCCCAGTTGTAGCCGATCACGGCGATCAGTCCGGCACCGATGAGCAGCGCCCCGAGCGAACCCATGACGAGCTGCGCCAGCCCCAGCTGCGAGGCATCCGGCGCATGCCGTTCGCGCAGGGTACGCGCCGCGTCGGCAGTGAGAAGTCCTTCACGCTCCCATTGAGGGAGTTGTTCAAGCAGCCAACGGTGGCGGGAGTTGTTCATGGGTTGAAAATGGGCGGTGCCGCCGAAGGGTTCTGGCCGCTATTGGCTTTACCCACAACGATCTTGAGCGGGTTAAAAAAAAAGGTTCCGCAGCCGCAAAGAGACGCAAACGGCGCAAAACCGGGGTTCATTAGGTTCGGATCTGGCTTTTGCGACTTCTGCGCTTTTTTGCGGCTAAATCATCCGTTTTTCACCACCGAGGGTGTGGGCGGGGTTGGAGCCGTTTTTGTGTCATTTCGTGTTTTTTGTGGCCAATGGATTGGAGGCCAACCACCGAAAACGTCGAGGAACCCAAATGCATGACTGTATGCCTTTGCGGTCTTCTTCGGCCTTTGCGCCTTTGCGTTAAAAAAACGCCGTTGAAGGATCAGTGTTCAATATCTGAGTCGCCCCTTTTAACGCCTCCCCGATTTTCCCGCTTCCCATCCGCGCAATCCGTGCCTCTTTTGGCCCCTTACCGATTTCCCTCAGCTTTTCCCGCAGATGCCTAAACGCCAAGATCCCCACGACGACCAGCCCGAGCTGCCGCTCAACACGCCCGCTGCCCCCGACTCCGGCCTTCCTGTCGATGCTGCCGGCACCACGCCTGCCGCCGCCGATGAGCCCGCACCGGGCGCAGCCGAAGCCTCCGTCGAACTCGTCGCCGCCGAACCCGAGGCGCCCAAGACCAACGAAAACGCCCCGCTCGCCCACTCCTACCAGAAGTGGTTTCTGGAATACGCCAGCTACGTCATCCTCGACCGCGCCGTCCCCCACATCGACGACGGCTTAAAACCCGTCCAGCGCCGCATCCTTCACACCTTCTGGGAGCAGGACGACGGGCGTTTCCACAAGGTCGCCAACATCGTTGGCGCCTGCATGCGTTTCCATCCCCACGGCGACGCCTCCATCGGTGCGGCGCTGGTCGGCATGGGCCAACGCGCCTACCTGGTCGAGCCGCAGGGTAACTTTGGCAACGTGCTCACCGGCGACGACGCGGCCGCCCCGCGTTACATCGAGGCCCGCCTCACGCCCTTCGCCCGCGAGGTGTTGTTCAACCCCAAGACCACGATCTGGCAGGCCAGCTACGACGGCCGCGCCAAGGAGCCGGTCACGCTCCCCGCCAAGTTTCCCATCGTGCTGCTCGACGGCGCCGAGGGCATCGCGGTCGGCCTTTCGACGAAAATCCTGCCGCACAATTTCAACGACCTGTGCCGCTGCGCGATCAATCACCTTCAGGGTAAACGCTTCAAACTCGTTCCCGACTTCCCCTCCGGCGGCATCGCCGACTTCTCCGGCTACAACGACGGCGAGCGCGGGGCCAAAGTAAAAGTCCGCGCCAAGATGGAGACGCGCGGCAAATACCAGATCGCCATCACCGAGCTGCCCTACGGCACCTCGACCGTGTCACTCATCGAGTCGATCCTCGCCGCCAACGCCAAGGGTAAGATCAAGATCAAACACGTCGACGACAACACCGCCGACACCGTCGAGATCCTCGTCCACCTGCCGCAGGGCGCCGATGCCGACCAGGTGATTAACCAGCTCTACGTTTTTACCGACTGCCAGGTGTCCCTCTCGCCGGCGGCCTGCGTCATCGACACTATCGACGGCCAGGACAAACCGGTATTCCTCGGTGTATCCGAAATCCTCCGCCGCTCGGTGGACCGCACCGTGCAGCTCCTCAAGCAGGAGCTCGACATCAAGCTCGGCGAGCTCGAGCAGCAGTGGCACTGGGACAACTTGGAGCGCATTTTCATCGAGGAGCGCATCTACCGCCGCATCGAACAGTCGAAGACCTGGGAAAGCGTGCTGGCCGAGATCCACGCCGGCCTAAAACCCTTCATCGCCAAACTTCGCCGCGCCGTCACCGACGAGGATGTTACCCGCCTGACCGAGATCCGCATCAAGCGCATCTCCGCCTTCAACCGCTTCAAGGCCGACGAGGCGATCAAGGCGATCGAAGACGAGATCAAACAAACCAAGTTCGACCTGGCGCACCTCACCGAGTTTGCGATCAAGTGGTTCGAAACCCTGCACGAGAAGTACGGTAAGGGTCGCAAGCGCCGCACCACCTGTGACGAGGTCGAGCAGATCAGTGCCGCTCAGGTGGTGGTCGCCAACCAGAAGCTCTACGTGAACCGCGACGAAGGTTTTGTGGGCCTGAACTGGCGCCAGCACGAGTTCGTGGTCGAGTGCACGATCTTGGACGACGTGGTCTGCTTTATGGCCGATGCGACCTGCAAAGTCGTGAAGGTGGCCGACAAGGTTTTTGTCGGCAAAGACATCCAGCACCTACACGTCGTGGCGAAGGACGGCGACGACCGGTTTTACACGGTGGTTTACCAGGACAAGGAAAGCGGCAAGGCCTTCGCCAAACGCTTCCAACTCGGCGGCACCACGCGTGAAAAAGCGTACAACCTCGCCGCCAGCGAAGGTTCGAAACTGGTGTTCTTTGACGAGACGAAGAACATCGAATCGATGCCGAAAAAACTGCGCATCGAGCTGAGCGGCCGCTGCACGGCACGGGTTAAAGACTTCGAGTTCGACCTCTCGGAGCTGACGGTGGGAAGTCGTAACGCCAAAGGCGCGACAGTCACGACCTACCCGGTAAAAGCGGTCAAGCGGGCGTAATCGCCCAGGGGAGGGTCCACCTCCGTGTGGACTGGTTCGGGAAAAAAGTAGCGCAGACTTCCAGTCTGCTCCGGGCGCTTGTCGGAACGGACACGGAGCAGACTGGAAGTCTGCGCTACTTTTTCGATCCCGGACGACACGGAGGTCGTCCCTCCGCAATCGTTCTCGTTCTCCTACTCTTACTCGTTCTCTCGCCCGGCCCGAATCAGGCTTGCCGACTCACCAGCAATCCCACCGCCTCTTGAGCGGCGGCCAGACCGAACGCGCCAGTGACCCACACCGCCGTGCCAAAGCCGCTCGCGCAGTCCAGCTTGAGCCGTCCACCCGGCTCGGGCGCGGCCTGACAGGTGCCGTCCGCCCAGGGGAACACGGGGCGCTCCATCGAAAATACACACCGAACCTGGTAACGGTTACCCGCCCCTGCCGCGAAACCGTGATCATCGCGCAGTTTTTTGCGCACTAGCCGCAGCAGGTCGTCGCCTTGTGCCTCGCCCAGATCCGCCGCGCGGATACGGGTCGCGTCGCGTTTACCGCCCGCGCCGCCCACCGTCACGCAGGGGAACCCGCGCCGCACGCACTCGGCGATGAGCAACGCCTTGTTGCCGGTGTGATCAATCGCATCCACCACGCAGTCAAAACCGGGTGCCAGCATCGCCTCGGCCGTCGCCGCAGTGAAAAACTCCGTCAGCGCCGTGACGCGGCAAGCCGGGTTGATCAAGCGCACCCGGTCGGCGAGCACCGCAACCTTGGGCCGGCCGATTTGGCCGTCGAGCGCGGGCAGCTGGCGGTTAACGTTGGTCACACAGACGTCGTCGAGATCGATGAGCGTGAGTGCCCCCACGCCGCTGCGAGCCAGCCCCTCGACCGTCCACGAGCCGACCCCTCCCACGCCGATCACACACACATGCGCATCGTGCAGGCGGGCCAACGCCTCGCGCCCGAGCAGCCGTCCGACGCCCCCAAATCTCTCGTTGTAACCGTCGCTCATGGGGCTTTGGCCACAAACGCCTCCATCGCTTCGCGCGTGATCACATGGCGCGCCGTGCAGCGCGGGCAGCGCATCTCGATCGTCTCGCCCTCGCCAAACAGATCAGCGGCGTCCTGCCGATAAACCGGGGCGAGCACTTCAAGCATGCGCTTCTGGTTGCACCCGCAATGCCAGCGGTAAACACGCTTTTCGAGCTCACCGAGCGTCTCCGTTTCGGGAAGACGCGCCACTTGCTCCGTGGTGAGCGATTCGAACCAAACCTCGTCGAAGTCGGGGTGCGCGGAGACGAGCGCAAACTCCTCCTCGCCGGTCTGAAAAAACCGCGCAGGGCGCTGCTCGCTTTGGCGATAGTAAGCCTCCACCGCGACCAGCGGATCGGCTCCGGTAAACTCGACCGAGCTGCGCCGCTTGGGCTGCTGGCCGCGGATCACGTCGGCATAAAACAAGTTGGTGGGAAACGTCTTCACGTTTTCGCCAAACACACGTCCCGTAACCGAGCCATCGGTGTTATCGGCGGTGACGAATACATTCATCAACGGCTGCTGAAGGTTGATGGTCCACGCGGTCAGTTCGTTCCAAGGACGCGAGACGGCGTGCAGCACCAAAGCCGCCAGCGTGCGTTTGAAAATCTCGTCATGCTCGGGCGTCACCTTGATGGCGTGGTCGGACAGGTGCAGGTAGTAATCGACGAACAGCGGACTGAAGTCCGCCTTGGCGAACAGGGCGTTGCGGCTGCGCACAAACCAGGTGGTCACTTCCAGGCCGGAGTTGGCGGGGTTTACGGGCGTCGAATCGGTCATGCCCGCAGCGTTAGCGGTGCGGGCCGGAAGTAAAGTGTGAGCGGCGGCGCGAACACCGTCTATTTCTGGCGGTTACAAAATCACCTGTCGTAAAAGCCGATGACCGGCCCCGCCAGGGGCCGATCATCAGGCCCGGTCAGCTTGCAGGTTCGTCGGCCAGGCGGTCTTTCATGCGGTAGGATTTGCCCTCGATGACGACGGTCTGGGCCCGGTGCAGTAGGCGGTCCAGGATCGCCGCGGTGATGCCAGCGTCGTTGTTAAAGATCCCTGCCCAGTGTTTGTAGGCCTTGTTGGTGGTGACGATCAGCGAGCCGCGTTCGTAGCGTTGGCTGACGATCTGGAAGAGCAGGTCGGCCCCCGACTTGTCGAGCGGCAGGTAGCCGACCTCATCGAGCACGAGCACCGCAGGGGTCATGTAACGCTTCAACTCGGCTTGCAACCGGTGCAGGGACTGGGCGGTGACCAAAGCGTTGATCGCGTCCACCGCCGTCGTAAACAGCACCGTGTAGCCCGCCTGGCACGCCGCGTAGCCCAACGCGCTCGCGAGATGTGTCTTCCCAAGCCCCACACCACCGCAAAACACCGCGTTGGTGCGCTCCTTGACAAAGCCCAGTTCGAAGAGGTGCCGCACCTGCGCTTCGTTCAACTCCTTGGGCCAGTCCCACTGGAACTGGTCGACGGTTTTCTTGACCGGGAAGCGCGCTGCCTGGATGCGCCGCTCCAGCGCCCGGATCTGGCGGTCCTGGGTCTCGGCCTGCACCAGTCGGCGTAAAAATTCGGCGTGCGAACAGCGCGCCTTGGCCGCCTCGGCCGTGAGTTCGCCGTGGTGGCGCAGCAGGTAACCGAGTTTCAGGTACTTGAGTTGATCTTTTAATAAATCGGTTTTTTCGGGTTCTGTTTTCATTGGGTATAGGGGCTTAAATCCGGGGGACGCAGTTCGAGTTCCAGTGCGGCCAACGCGTCGGCGCGGGTGAGGTGGATCGGCCCGGCTTGCGGCAAGGCCCGCGCGCGTTGTTCGAGCAAGTTGAGGATGTAATCGCTGGAGTAGGCGCCGAGTTCATGGGCGCTTTCGATCGCCCGGCCGACTGCCTCCGTTCCATACAGGGCCACCAAACCCACGATAGTCGCCAGGTGGTGTCCCGCGTTGAGCCGGCGCTCCTCCAGCCCCCGTTGGTAGGCGGGTGCCGCCGGGCTCAGTTCCAAAAACCGTAGCCGCAGGCGCTGCCGCGCCCCCTGCCGTTTGCGCTCCTCGAGTTCGCGCACATGCTCGGGGTTTTCCACATCGGCGCGGCGGGCAAAACTGCGGGCATGCTCGGCCACCAGGGTGCGGTCCGCATAAAACCTCACCTGCGCCCCCTCGATCTGCGCGGTGAGTAGCGCCCCGGCAAACTTCGTGGGCACCGAGTAGCGGTTCGTTTCGATACTCACCCGGCACCGCCGCGACGCCCGCACGCTTAAGGTGCGCACCGCCGGACTGGCCACCGGGTTAAGCGGCAGGAGCGCAGCGCGCTCCTCGGGCAGCCGGTCCACCGGCCGGCCCTGGGTTTCAGCGTGAACGCGCACGTTGGCCACCGTTTCCAGCCACAAGCTGGCGGCCGGCCCCAGCTCGGTAAACCCGTTCATCTGCCGCCCGCCAAGGAAGCTTTTTTTCACGTAACCCACCGCGTTTTCCACCATGCCCTTGGACTGCGGATGCCCCGGCCCGCACGCTTTTATCGTAAACCCGTAGTGCCGGGCAAAGTCCAGGTACTGGGCGTTGTACACCGGGTCGGTCCCGGGCACATGCGAGAGGACGGCCGTCTTGCAGTTGTCCACCATCACCTCGCGCGGCACCCCGCCGAGTTTTTCAAAGGCGCGCCGGTGACAGCCCAGCCACCACTCCTGGCCCTGCCCGAGGGTAAATTCCACATGCAGGAACCGGCTGTACCCCAAAACCATGACGAAAAAACTTAAAGCCCGCCGGGTGCCGTCCACCTCCACCGCGCCAAAACTGCCCCAGTCCACCTGCGCGGTCTGGCCGGGGGCAAACTTGAGGGTAAGAAACGCCTCCAGGTTCCTCGGCCGCACCCGCCGCACGTAGTCTTTCAAAATTGAATACCCGCCCGTGTACCCCCGCTCGCGCACCTTTTGCCAGAGCTGCATGGCGGTGAACGGATGGGCCTCCAGCCAGCGCGCGATCGCCGGCTTGTGCACGTCGAGCTTGCTTGGCCTAGGCACCTGCGCGGCCTGGCTGCGCACGTACTTTTCCTGCGCCTGCCAGCGCCTCACCGTCTGCACGTGCAACTGGAGCGAGCGGGCGATTTGCGGCGCACTGTGACCGGCCGCCTCCGCCTGTTTTATCCGGCAATACAGTTCGTAATCGATCACGCGCCCACCTCCCGGCTCGGCGGCGGCGTTGCCGCCAGCGTGTGCGTTGGCCTGCCCCGGTCCAAGGAGAGCACCTGGTAAAGTGGCGCGGCGTAGGCGATCACCCCGGCCTCGATTAACTGCCGGCGCGCCTCGACCAGGCCGTCCTCGCTGAGCGTGAGCAGCCGGGCCAGGGTGCGCGTGGCGTAGTAACTCAGCCCGTCGGCGTCGCCCACGGTGACCAGGACCAGATAGAGGCCCCAGGCGGGGGCACTGGCCCGCCCCAGGTAATTGCCCCGCACCAGCCGGTGGTCCAGCCAGCTAAACTGGGCCGGCGTGCGCCGGAGTTGTTCGCGATCGATCGGTTGTTTTTGCATAATCGGGCGGCTGGACGTCGATGCCCAGGATCACCCGCCCCCGGGATTGCAGGTGTCGCAGCATGGGTTCGAGGTCCTCTTGTAACGTCACTCCGGCGAACTGCGCGATAAGCCCCACGAGCACAGGGTTTTGCGACTCCCATCTGTCTTGTAACGGCACGCAGGGATTCGGTAACGCCACCTCGGCGACCGGCTCGGCTTTAGGCTGGTGCACAACGGATTGCGTAGTTGGGATGTCTTGTAACGCCACCCGCCGTCGCGGCCCCCTCCGCCTTGAGTACCCCGGATTGGCCTTCCGCCACTCCTGCACCCGTTGGACATTTTCTGGGCCTTTCCAGTGGTCGAGGTTCTCCGGCTTCGCCAACCATTTGGCCTGACTGGCCGCCCGGCTCGCCCGTCGGCATCCCGGCTTCCCGCAGTAGCGCTGACGCTCGCGGTTATGCGCGTCGGGCAGAAAGAAATCGACACAGTGCAAACACTTGCGTGAACCGGTTGGATGCATCGCTGTGCATCCGCCAAGCGTCCCGCCGGTTCAATCTCCACCCATTCGCACCCCTCATATCCCCAGCCGGACAGGGAAGAAAACCCACCCACGGAAGAAGAGTATTACTCTTTTTAAGGGGAAGAAGATCCACCGAAGAAGAAGTGCATTCCTAACCGCCAGAAATAGACGCTTTCCCGCTCGCCGCTCACAGCGACTCATCATCCAACCTTAAAACAACCGGATTTTTAACCACTAATGAACACTAAGATACACTAATCCAGAAGCGGCGAATCCCTTGTTTTTATTAGCGGAAATTAGTGATCATTAGTGGTTAAAACCAATGCCTGTAAGGCATGGCCAAGATGGATTTAATCACCTCTAAATCAAGACCATGGGCGAGACGCCCATGCCACGTTACGAGCCGATGAAAGGGCGGGACGCCCAAGGCACTCGGCCCCGTCCGGACGTAGCATGGGCGTCCCGCCCATGGGATTGACGTGGCATGGGCGTCTCGCCCATGGGATTGCTGCTGTGTCGGTTATGGTACTTTTAGGAATGCCTTACAGGCATTGTGGTTAAAACGGTTCGTTTGAATTTCTTTGAACGCGAAATGGTATGACACAAGAAACCTGTGTTGGTTCAATGGCTGGCTTGATGCAGAAGTGCCTGCAAGGCGTTGCCTTAGTCGTTATTATGCCCTACACGTTTCGATTTTAGGCTTTAACGCAAAGGCGCAAGGACGCGAAGAAGCGCAATGAAATCACTCCTTTGTAATATGTGAGCGGCGAGCGGGAAAGCGTCTATTTCTGGCGGTTAGGAATGCACTTCTTCTTCGGTGGATCTTCTTCCCCTTAAAAAGAGTAATACTCTTCTTCCGTGGGTGGGTTTTCTTCCCTGTCCGGCTGGGGATATGAGGGGTGCGAATGGGTGGAGATTGAACCGGCGGGACGCTTGGCGGATGCACAGCGATGCATCCAACCGGTTCACGCAAGTGTTTGCACTGTGCCGATTTCTTTCTGCCCGACGCGCATAACCGCGAGCGTCAGCGCTACTGCGGGAAGCCGGGATGCCGACGGGCGAGCCGGGCGGCCAGTCAGGCCAAATGGTTGGCGAAGCCGGAGAACCTCGACCACTGGAAAGGCCCAGAAAATGTCCAACGGGTGCAGGAGTGGCGGAAGGCCAATCCGGGGTACTCAAGGCGGAGGGGGCCGCGACGGCGGGTGGCGTTACAAGACATCCCAACTACGCAATCCGTTGTGCACCAGCCTAAAGCCGAGCCGGTCGCCGAGGTGGCGTTACCGAATCCCTGCGCGGCGTTACAAGACAGCTGGGAGTCGCAAAACCCTGTGCTCGTGGGGCTTATCGCGCAGTTCGCCGGAGTGACGTTACAAGAGGACCTCGAACCCATGCTGCGACACCTGCACTCCCGGGGGCGGGTGATCCTGGGCATCGACGTCCAGCCGCCCGATTATGCAAAAACAACCGATCGATCGCGAACAACTCCGGCGCACGCCGGCCCAGTTTAGCTGGCTGGACCACCGGCTGGTGCGGGGCAATTACCTGGGGCGGGCCAGTGCCCCCGCCTGGGGCCTCTATCTGGTCCTGGTAACCGTGGGTGACGCCGACGGGCTGAGTTACTACGCCACGCGCACCCTGGCCCGGCTGCTCACGCTCAGCGAGGACGGCCTGGTCGAGGCGCGTCGGCAGTTAATCGAGGCCGGGGTGATCGCCTACGCCGCGCCACTTTACCAGGTGCTCTCCTTGGACCGGGGCAGGCCAACGCACACGCTGGCGGCAACGCCGCCGCCGAGCCGGGAGGTGGGCGCGTGATCGATTACGAACTGTATTGCCGGATAAAACAGGCGGAGGCGGCCGGTCACAGTGCGCCGCAAATCGCCCGCTCGCTCCAGTTGCACGTGCAGACGGTGAGGCGCTGGCAGCCGCAGGAAAAGTACGTGCGCAGCCAGGCCGCGCAGGTGCCTAGGCCAAGCAAGCTCGACGTGCACAAGCCGGCGATCGCGCGGTGGCTGGAGGCCCATCCGTTCACCGCCATGCAGCTCTGGCAAAAGGTGCGCGAGCGGGGGTACACGGGCGGGTATTCAATTTTGAAAGACTACGTGCGGCGGGTGCGGCCGAGGAACCTGGAGGCGTTTCTTACCCTCAAGTTTGCCCCCGGCCAGACCGCGCAGGTGGACTGGGGCAGCTTTGGCTCGGTGGAGGTGGACGGCACCCGGCGGGCTTTAAGTTTTTTCGTCATGGTTTTGGGCTACAGCCGGTTCCTGCATGTGGAATTTACCCTCGGGCAGGGCCAGGAGTGGTGGCTGGGCTGTCACCGGCGCGCCTTTGAAAAACTCGGCGGGGTGCCGCGCGAGGTGATGGTCGATAACTGCAAGACGGCCGTCCTCTCGCATGTGCCCGGGACCGACCCGGTGTACAACGCCCAGTACCTGGACTTTGCCCGGCACTACGGGTTTACGATAAAAGCGTGCGGGCCGGGGCATCCGCAGTCCAAGGGCATGGTGGAAAACGCGGTGGGTTACGTGAAAAAAAGCTTCCTTGGCGGGAGGCAGATGAATGGGTTTACCGAGCTGGGGCCGGCCGCCAGCTTGTGGCTGGAAACGGTGGCCAACGTGCGCGTGCACGCTGAAACCCAGGGCCGGCCGGTGGACCGGCTGCCCGAGGAGCGCGCTGCGCTCCTGCCGCTTAACCCGGTGGCCAGTCCGGCGGTGCGCACCTTAAGCGTGCGGGCGTCGCGGCGGTGCCGGGTGAGTATCGAAACGAACCGCTACTCGGTGCCCACGAAGTTTGCCGGGGCGCTACTCACCGCGCAGATCGAGGGGGCGCAGGTGAGGTTTTATGCGGACCGCACCCTGGTGGCCGAGCATGCCCGCAGTTTTGCCCGCCGCGCCGATGTGGAAAACCCCGAGCATGTGCGCGAACTCGAGGAGCGCAAACGGCAGGGGGCGCGGCAGCGCCTGCGGCTACGGTTTTTGGAACTGAGCCCGGCGGCACCCGCCTACCAACGGGGGCTGGAGGAGCGCCGGCTCAACGCGGGACACCACCTGGCGACTATCGTGGGTTTGGTGGCCCTGTATGGAACGGAGGCAGTCGGCCGGGCGATCGAAAGCGCCCATGAACTCGGCGCCTACTCCAGCGATTACATCCTCAACTTGCTCGAACAACGCGCGCGGGCCTTGCCGCAAGCCGGGCCGATCCACCTCACCCGCGCCGACGCGTTGGCCGCACTGGAACTCGAACTGCGTCCCCCGGATTTAAGCCCCTATACCCAATGAAAACAGAACCCGAAAAACCCGATTTATTAAAAGACCAGCTCAAGTATCTGAAACTCGGTTACCTGTTGCGTCACCACGGCGAACTGACGGCCGAGGCGGCCAAGGCGCGCTGTTCGCACGCCGAATTTTTACGCCGACTGGTGCAGGCCGAGACCCAGGACCGCCAGATCCGGGCGCTGGAGCGGCGTATCCAGGCGGCGCGCTTCCCGGTCAAGAAAACCGTCGACCAGTTCCAGTGGGACTGGCCCAAGGAGTTGAACGAAGCGCAGGTGCGGCACCTCTTCGAACTGGGCTTTGTCAAGGAGCGCACCAACGCGGTGTTTTGCGGTGGTGTGGGGCTTGGGAAGACACATCTCGCGAGCGCGTTGGGCTACGCGGCCTGCCAGGCGGGTTACACGGTGCTGTTTACGACGGCGGTGGACGCGATCAACGCCCTGGTCACCGCCCAGTCCCTGCACCGGTTGCAAGCCGAGTTGAAGCGTTACATGACCCCTGCGGTGCTCGTGCTCGATGAGGTCGGCTACCTGCCGCTCGACAAGTCGGGGGCCGACCTGCTCTTCCAGATCGTCAGCCAACGCTACGAACGCGGCTCGCTGATCGTCACCACCAACAAGGCCTACAAACACTGGGCAGGGATCTTTAACAACGACGCTGGCATCACCGCGGCGATCTTGGACCGCCTGCTGCACCGCGCTCAGACCGTCGTCATCGAGGGCAAATCCTACCGCATGAAAGACCGCCTGGCCGACGAACCCGCAAGCTGACCGGGCCTGATGATCGGCCCCTGGCGGGGCCGGTCATCGGCTTTTACGACAGGTGATTTTGTAACCGCCAGAAATAGACGGTGTTCGCGCCGCCGCTCACAGTAATACTTTGCTAACTTTGCGTCTCGGCGGCTTTGCGTTGAAAAATAGCCCCGTTCGTTTAAGCTATTGGTGTAACTGCCGCGCGGTCAGACTCATGGGCGAGACGCCCATGCCACATTACGGACCACCCAAGGGGCGAGACGCCCAAGGCACCACGCCCTGCGCACACGCTCAAGGCCACTGGAAATCAGCGGCCCTTGGTTTTAGCAGCAAGGGCTTCTACGTTAGCCTTTTTCGGGTCATTTCGTGTGTTTCGTGGGCAATCACTTGGCGGGTGCCCACCCGAAAACGTCGAGCTACCCCTTACGCCTCGATCAGGTCCTTCTCGGCGCGCAGGTTGCTGATGATGAAATCCTGCCGCGTGGGTGTATTTTTGCCCATGTAGAAGGTGAGCAACCCCTCGACGTCGTGCAGGCGGTCGAGGGTGACTTTCTCGGCGCGCATGTTCTCGCCGATGAAATCCTTGAACTCGGCCGGGCTCACTTCGCCCAAACCTTTGAAGCGCGTGATCTCGGCGGCCTGGCCGAGCTTCATCATCGCGGCCTGCTTTTCCGCTTCGCTGTAGCAGTAACGCGTTTCCTTTTTGTTGCGCACGCGGAACAGCGGCGTCTCCAAAATGAACAGGTGGCCTTGGGTGATCAGCTCGGGGAAAAACTGCAGGATAAACGAGAGCAGCAGCAGGCGGATGTGCATGCCGTCGACGTCGGCGTCGGTGGCTATGATGACCTTGTTGTAACGCAGGCCGTCCATGCCGTCCTCGATGTTGAGCGCGCTTTGCAGAAGGTGAAATTCCTCGTTTTCGTAAATCACCTTCTTGGTTAACCCAAAGGTGTTAAGCGGTTTGCCCTTCAGGGCGAAGACGGCCTGGGTCTGCACGTCGCGGCAGGAGGTCAGCGAGCCGGAGGCGGAGTCGCCCTCGACGATGAAGATCGTGCTGGCTTCGGCGCGTTTGTCCTTGGTGTCGAGGTGCACGCGGCAGTCGCGCAGCTTGCGGTTGTGCAGGGAGGCTTTTTTGGCGCGCTCGCGGGCGAGGTTGCGGATGCCGGAGAGCTCTTTGCGCTCGCGCTCGCTTTCCTCGATCTTGCGCTTGAGGGCGTCGGCCGCCTCGGGGTTGCGGTGCAGCCAGTTGTCGAGGTGAGTTTGCAGAAATCCGCCGATGAATTGGCGGATCGTCGGGCCCTTGGGCCCAAGGTCGTTGGAACCGAGTTTGGTCTTGGTCTGCGACTCGAACACGGGCTCCTGCACGCGGATCGAAACCGCAGCGATGACCGATTGGCGGATGTCGGCGGCGTCGTAGTCTTTTTTGAAAAAGTTGCGCAGGGTGGCGACCAGCGCTTCGCGGAACGCGGCGAGGTGGGTGCCGCCCATGGTGGTGTGCTGGCCGTTGACGAACGAGTAGTACTCCTCGCCGTAGTGGGCGCCGTGGGTGAGGGCGACCTCGATGTCCTCGGCCTCGATGTGGACGATCGGGTAAAGGGTGTCGCCGGTGAGTTTTTTAACCAGCAGGTCCTTGAGGCCGTTTTCGGATTTGTAGGCCTTGCCGTTGAACGTGAGGGTGAGCCCGCGGTTGAGGTAGGCGTAGTTCCAGAGCATCTCCTCGATGAACTCGGGGCGGAACTTGAAGTCTTGGCCAAAGAGCGCCGCGTCGGGGGTGAACGAGATAATCGTGCCGTTGCGCTCGGCGGTTTTGTGGTTTTTGCGGTCCTTGCTCAGCTTGCCCTGCTCGAACTCGACGACGCGCGTCTCGCCCTCGCGGATGGCCTGGGCGGTGAAGGAAAGCGACAAGGCGTTGACCGCTTTTTGGCCGACGCCGTTGAGACCGACGGATTTTTGGAAGGTCTCGCTGTCGTATTTGGCGCCGGTGTTGATGATCGAGACGCAGTCGATGAGTTTGCCCAGCGGGATGCCGCGGCCGTAGTCGCGCACGCGGATGGAGCGGTCGTTGAGCTCGATTTCGATCTTTTTACCGTGGCCCATCGTGTACTCGTCGATCGAGTTATCGATGGTTTCCTTGAGCAGCACGTAGATGCCGTCCTCGACGTTGGAGCCGTTGCCCAGGCGCCCGATGTACATGCCGGGGCGCAGCCGGATGTGTTCGAGCGGGGAAAGGGTTTTGATCGAATCTTCGGTGTAATTGGACGCCATGGGGAGAGGGGGAGGGAACTCGGGTTCGGTTGGGAGGGTCAAGGCAGAGCCGTGTCTTCGGACTGACAAGGTAAAAGTGGTCGTAGCTTCGGCGACGGGCGTGGAGGGCGAGGTCGGGGGCGGGGGGCGGAACCTTGAGCTCACGCTCAAGGCCACGGGAACGGAGGCATGAAGGTAAACGAAGGTAGGCGGGGCGGTGCAGGGGTGCGGATGTGGTGGCTGGAATGAGGATGTGGCCTTGAGCATGAGCTCAAGGTTCTGGGGGCCGGATCTGGGGCCGGGTTCCGCTGTGGCCTTGAGCGTGAGCTCAAGGTTCCGCCAGGCGCGCCGCGCCAATTAATCGCGCAGCGCGGTTCGGAACCTTGAGCTCACGCTCAAGGCCACGGGAACGGAGGCATGAAGGTAAACGAAGGTAGGCGGGGCGGTGCAGGGGTGCGGATGTGGTGGCTGGAATGAGGATGTGGCCTTGAGCTCACGCTCAAGGCCACGGGAACGGAGGCTTGAAGGTAAACGAAGGTAGGCGGGCGGTGCAGGGGTGCGGATGTGGTGGCTGGAATGAGGATGTGGCCTTGAGCGTGAGCTCAAGGTTCCGCCAAGCGCGCCGCGCCAATCAATCGCGCAGCACGGCGGCGGATTACCCGTTGAGGGGGAAGATCGGGTGGCCGAGGCGCTTCGAGCTGATCTCCTCGAATTGGATGCCGATCAGAAAATCCTGGGTGATGAAATTGAGGAAGTCGGTTTTGGACAGGATCAGGTTTCGGCAAGGCGAGTGGGCAACGATGGTCGCCGTCGCGATGCTGTTTTGCAGCAGGCTGATCTCGCCGAAAAACTGCCCCGAATTCAGCGAGGCGACTTCTTTGTCCTGCTTGAGGACGCGCATCTCACCCTCGTGGATGAGGTGGAAAAAACCGTTTTCACGGCCTTCGGTGATGACGATTTCGCCGGGGCGGAAGTCTTGAAAAATGCTACGTCGGGCGAAGGAGGCCACCGCATGCGGGCTCCAGTGGCGCGACAACGGGATGCGCTGCAGAAAGGCCATTTTTTGCACCGTCTGCTCGATGGTGTCGCGGGAAAGGCGCGTGAGCACGAGTTGCTCAAACTCAGCCCGGCCCAGCGAGAGCAGAACGCTGTCGGTGAGGCAACGCACCGAGCGGCGGCGGGTGCGATCGAGCGCCAGAAGGGCGATTTCGCCAAAAATGTCCGCCTCCTGCAGGGTGGCAATCGCTTCGGTTCGACCTACGGCGAGTTCGCGCACCACCTCTACCCGGCCGGAGAATACGATGTAGAGTTTTTCGCCCAGTTCGGCTTCACGCACCACGAGGCTGCCGGCGGAATGCTCCTCGGCGACCACCGCCGCGGCCAGAACGGCAATGTCCGCCGCAGCCAGACCACGGAAGAGCAAGGTGCGGCTCAACAGGGTTTTGATACGCTCCGGGTCGACCGTCATCGACTGGGGGTGGAGCGTCGTGGCGGTCCTCAGACGCAACCACGCGCGTAGGTGTTTCCATGCAAACCAGCCGAGCAGGCTCACGGTGACGGCTACCATCAGGCCGAAGGTCGTGAGCAGGGCCAGTGCGGTGAAATGGAGGCCGCCGGAGTCCCGGAAGCGTTGCAGCAACTCGAGTGCGTTGACCTGCAGAAGTGCGCAACCGCCGAGGAATAAAATCACCAGCCATAACACCGTGTAGCTGGTGGCGATGAGCAGAAAGCGGCGGTCTGCGAACTTGAGCCGGGCGTGCAGCAGGACGTTAAACAACTGGTTTTGGATGAACTTGAAGTCGTAGGTGATGGCGAGGCGCACGTCGCCGTAGAGGGCGTGCAGCAGGTCCAGCATGGGCGATTTCCAAAGCGGGGAGAGCAGGGCGATGAGTCCGCAAAGGAGTGGGAAAACAGCGCCTGGCAGGTAAACGGCGGCCAGTGCGGTCAGAGCAAACTGCGGGGCGAGGCGAACGAGGGCGACGTTGATTTGGGCGTCCCGACTGCCCATAATGTGTCGTCCAGATCGGCTCGGAAGCGGGGGTGAATCGTGCGCCGCCAGAGCAGTTGCGGGTGATAAACCTCGCAGCCGGCACCGCGCACCACGCAGGCGGCGAGCAGGTAGCCAAGGCTGATGGCCACACAGGTGAGTAGCCAGCCGATGGCCAGGTGCCCGGCGTGTTGGGGCAGGGGAAGGGGACGCAGGATAATCGTAATGCTGGCGGCGGCCATGGCGAGCAGGGCCAGCCAGCGCGCCGGTTTGCCCTGGGTGCTACCGCGCCAAACCGCCGGGGCCACGGCCGGCGGGACCGGCTGTTGGCTCATCTGGAGGATCCCCGCATCGAAGGCTTTGACCACGATCTCGTAGAACTCGCGCAACGGTATCGTGCGGCGCTGGCCGATGAGTTCGAGCAGTACGCCTGGCACGGTGCGGCCCTCGGCGAAGGTTTCCAGTGCCTGCCATTGTAGCGGGGTGAGCACCAAGTAGCGCCGGCCGGGTTGGTACTTTACAATCACCCGATCGGGGCGGGTGTGGGCGATCCTCAGTTGGTTGGAAAGCCTGAGGGTAGACGCGGTCAGCAGCGTGCGTTGGTCGACCAACGCGATTGCGTAAGGTGCGGCTCCGGTGCCGGGGGCCAATTTCATGGA
This sequence comes from Opitutus sp., assembly GCA_024998815.1. Classification (NCBI taxonomy): domain Bacteria; kingdom Pseudomonadati; phylum Verrucomicrobiota; class Opitutia; order Opitutales; family Opitutaceae; genus Opitutus; species Opitutus sp. The sequence goes on along the minus strand of JACEUQ010000003.1, from coordinate 77,361 downwards.
CACAGTGCTATGCGGCCGATTTGCCGGACGGAAGTTTTAAACCGCGTGCGCCAATGGGGGTTGAGCGGAGGGGGGGGGCGGCGCTCGAATCATTCTCGTTCTCTTACTCTTACTCGGATAGAACGATCCAACGTCGGGAACGAGTAGGAGTAAGAGAACGAGAACGATTGCGGCGGGACGACCTCCGTGTCGGCTGTGGCCAAAAAGTAGCGCAGACTTCCAGTCTGCTCGGGGAAAGCTCCGGAAAGCGCCCGAGGCAGGCTGGGAAGCCTGCGCTACTTTTTCGGAGCCGGGCCACACGAAGGCGGGCCGGCGCCTGAGGCATGGGCTTTAGCCCAACGGGGTCTGGCGCATGTCGCCGGTGCGCAGGAACTGTTCGTGGAAGGCGAAGGCGCGGCTGAGCGTCTGCGGGGTTTGGCCCTGCTTGGACATCTCGTAGTAGTGTTGGAGCAGGTCGTGGAACTGGGGATGCGCGCACTTTTGGATGATCAACTGGGCGCGCTCGTTGGGGGTCTTGCCGCGCAGGTCGGCCACGCCGTTTTCGGTGACGACGACCTGCACCGAGTGCTCGCTGTGGTCCATGTGCGAAACCAGCGGCACGATGGTGCTGATCTTGCCGCCCTTGGCTGACGACGGACAGGTGAAGATGGAGATGTGCGCGTTGCGGGTGAAATCTCCCGAGCCGCCGATACCATTCATGAGGTTGCTGCCCATGATGTGCGTCGAGTTGATGTTACCAAAAATGTCCACCTCGATGGCGGTATTGATGGTGATAATGCCCAGACGGCGGACGATCTCGGGGTTGTTGGTGATCTCCTGCGGGCGGAGAAGAATGCGGGAGCGGAAAAACTCCAGGTCGTCGTAGAACTTGAGCAACACGTCCTTGGCGATGGTGAGCGAGGTGCCGGTGGCGAACTTCACCTTACCGGAGCGCACCAACTGGATGACCGAGTCCTGGATGACCTCGGAGTACATTTCGAAGGCGGGAATGCCGGGGTGCGCGCCGAGGCTGCCGAGGACGGCGTTGGCGATGTTACCCACGCCGGATTGAATGGGCAGAAACTGCTTCGGAATGCGGCCGGCGTGCAGCTCACCGGCGATGAACTCGGCGACATTATTGCCTATACGCTCGGTGGTATCGTCGGCGGGCTCGAAGCCACCGTTTTCGTCGGGCATATCGCTATAGACGATGCCCACGATTTTGTTCGGATCGACCTTCACGGTCGGCGTGCCGATGCGATCGGACGGGCGCAGAATCGGGATGGGCTGGCGGAAGGGCGGGTCCATCGGCTCGTAGATGTCGTGGAAACCGCGCAGGTTGGGCGAATGGAAGCGGTTGACCTCGATGATGACCTTCTTGGCGCAACGCAGGAAGGTGGGGGAGGCGCCGACCGAGGTGGTCAGGGTGATCTCGCCGGAGGGGGAAACGTCGCTGGCCTCGACGACGGCCCAATCGATGTCGCCCAGGAAGCCGCTGCGCACCTGTTGGGGCAGGTGGGAAAGGTGCATGTCAAAAAACCGCGTGCGGCCCGCGTTGATGCTTTCGCGCAGGGATTTGTTGCTCTGGTAAGGGGTGCGCCAGGAGATGGCGTCGGCGCGGGCCAATTCGCCGTCGAGCGAGTCGCCGGTGGAGGCGCCGGAGACGATCGCGACCTTGAAGGGGCGGCCGGCCTCGTGTTCGGCGCGGGCACGCGCGGCAAGGGCGCGGGGCACGACTTTGGCGGCACCGGCGGGAGTGAAACCACTCACGCCAAGGGTCTGGCCATTTTGGATCAGGGCAGCGGCCTCATCGGCCGTCAGGGTAACAAAGGGAATGCTCATGGGACTGCGAAGAGCCTACCTACTTCGCTTAATTAGAGCCAATCGCACCTTGGCAATGCCTGCGCATCAATTGCGTCACGAAGCGGACGGGAGGCTTGCGGCAGAGCCAAATGGCGGCACGTTTGCCCGCTTTACGCGCATCATGAAAAAACTCCTCATCATTCTGGGCAGCTTGCTCGCACTCGTGTTGATCGGCGGCGTCATCGCCTCCTTTTTTCTCGGCTCCATCGTCACCAAAGGGGTCAATACCTTCGCGCCGAAGGTCACCGGCACGCCGGTCACGCTGGAGAGCGCCTCGATCTCGCCGTTCACCGGCTCGGGCACGCTCAACGGCCTGGTCGTGGGCAACACCCCTGCGTGGAAAAGCCCCAAGGCATTCTCCTTTGCCAAGGTCTATGTGAGTGTCGCCCCGCTGTCGTTGGTCGGCGACCACATCATTGTTAAGGAGGTGCTCATCGACGGCCCTGAGTTCGTTTACGAGACCAACTTCGTTCGCGACAACATCAAGGACCTGCTCGTCAACATCGACAAATTTACCCGTGAGCTGACCGGCGGAACGCCTGCGACTCCGGCTGAACAACCCGCACCCGCCGGCGGTAAACCGCTCAAGTTTGAGGTGAAGAAGTTCCGCCTGCAAAACGTCAAAGTCACCGTCGGAGTCGGTGGTGCGGCGCTGACCTTGCCCCTGCCGCCGATCACCTTGACCGACCTCGGCACCGCCGAGGGCGGCATCACCCCCGATCAGATTGCCACCAAGGTGCTGACGAATGTGTTGGGTAACATCACCACAGCGGTGGGCGATTCGTTGCTCAAGGGCGGCACCAAGGGCGGCGAGGCCGCCACGAACGCGGCCAAGGCTGCGACCGAGGGCCTGAAAAAAATCTTCGGCGGTAATAAATAAGCTGAACGTCGAGGGGCAGCTGGCGGCGACCTGAAGCAAGGTCGTCGCTAATCTCGATTACGGAGGGACGACCTCCGTGTCGTCCAGGGTTTTAAGAGTAGCGCAGACTTCCAGTCTGCTCCTCATCGGCTCCGGCAAGCGCCCGAAGCAGACTGGAAGTCTGCGCTACTTTTTCCGAGCCAGTCCGAACGGCGGTGTCGATCACCCAGCTGCGTAAAGTTCGCGCCTGCGGTAACCCGTGCGGGAGGGGGAGAAAACGACAGCGGACTTGCCCAGCTGCACGAAACCAGCAGCGTTGCAGGCATGCCCATGACCGTTGAACAAGTGATCGCGGAGACGAAAAATTGGCCGGCGGAGCAGGTCGAGGCGCTGTTCGAGCGCTTCCTGATGTCCAACTATCGTCTGCCAGACCCGGAGTATGACGCCGCTTGGGGGGCCGAGATCCAGCGCCGCCTTGATGACATCGAAAGCGGGCGCGAAGTGGGCGTCCCCGGCGAGGAAGTCATGGAGCGCGTGCGCAAGATTGTCGGCCTGTGAAGCACTACCGCTTCCATCGGCAGGCCGAGGCCGAGTTTGCCGAGGCGGCGCAGCATTACGCCGAGAAAAGCCCGGCTCTTGGTGTGCGCTTCTACATCACGATCATGGAGCTGATCCACGAGGTCCGTGAGTCCCCGCAGCGTTATCGAGTGATCCAGTCGCCGTGCCGTCGCCACTTCCGTCTGCCCTTCCCTTACGCGGTGATCTACATTGAGCGGCCCGACGACGTCTTCATTGTGGCGGTATCGTCGTTCAAGAGGGAGCATGGCTACTGGCGCGACCGTTTAAAGTGAGCGAGTCTCTTCCCCTGGCGACCGAGGGCCTGAAAAAACTCTTCGACGGCAATAAATAAGCCGCTCGGAGATGTGAATCGGACCGCGGAGGCGGGAACGATTACGGAGGGACGACCTCCTTGTCGTCCGTGGCCGCCAAATGAAATCGGGGCCGTCTTTCGCTCGTCGATTTTTCAGCGCCCTGTGGCTAGCGCACGCGGAACCCGTACCCTCCACCGCTGAGCGAAGAGAATTCGCCCGTCGTCAAATCACCGTCATCGAGAATTTGATCCACTTGTTGCATGACGGCATCGGTTTCCCGGCCGCTGCGCACGATGATGTTCTGACTCGGCCCCGACCAACCGTATAACCCGCCCATGGCCCCGCCGTTTGCATACGCGACCGGCAGGTAGCCGCTCATCCCGGTGGGCGTTACCCCGTTGATCGCCGCCGGCGGCCAATCTCCCGTTTCTAGCGCAAAGCGCTGAAACGCGGATTCAAACTGGCGGAAATCGGTGGCGTATCTCGTAGCCTGGGAGCGCATCCGCACCCGCTGAAACGCCGGAATGGCCAACGCCGCCAGCAGTCCGATAATCACCACCACGATCATGATCTCCACGAGGGTAAACCCATCGACTCGCACGACCCGGGGAATTGAACGACGTCCCAAGCGATTTTGCGGTTCCGTTGCCACCGGATGTAGTCGCTGAACCATGCGCCGAAACTGCCCGCTCCAGTTGGGCGGGTCAAGGGGCGAGAGGGCCCAGGCACGCCGGTAAAGCAAAGGCGCTGGGTTGAATGGCACTTAGTTAAGGGGTGTTATCGTCAGTCCTGTTTAGATCGCCCCTTCAGGGCTTGGGCGCTTTACCCCATGATTCCTAGGGCGTTGCCCTAGGCCTGGAGTTTGGCCCCTGACTAGTCGAACGAAGATCAGCCGAATCCTTGAGCTCACGCTCAAGGTCTGGAGTTTGGCCGTTTAACCTGAATTCCGAAGTTCAAACCAACCACAGATTACACAGATTGCACAGATACAATCCCTTAGGAGGTAAACGGACTCAGCTTGATCCCCTTTTTTTCATCCTGTCTTCAAATTCAGTAACACTCTGTTATCTGTGCTCATCTGTGAATTCCGTGGTTAAAACTTCGGCGTTCGGGTGTGCGACCATGAAACTAACAACCATAACAGTGAAAGTCTGTTCGACCGAATTTAACGATTCGCGGTCGAAGGGCCCGGTCACGGATGCAGGCCGCGAGGCCTCGCCGGAAAGCACGACCGTGTGCCCGAACCAGTCAGCCGCAACGAAGGTGAACCCCATCCAATGAGCTCCGTTACCGAAACAACCGACGAGTCCAGCCGCTACCTGAACGGTGAAGACTGCAAGGATCGGAAAAGGCAGTCTCGCAAAGACGTAGGACCTAAATCGTTGATTTCCGATCAACACGTCGGCGGAGTCAGCGGGGGCGGCGGGGTGGGAAAGGTCGTTAGGTTAAGTGGTGAGACCTGCGGCGGTGGGGCGTCTTGCGATGCCTCAACCACCGGCACAAGCGCGGCAAAACCTCGTAAGGCCGGACGGGCCGTGGCAGGAGTCGGAGACCTCCATAGTAGTGATGATCTAGCGGACATTAAAACCGCCGGGGAGCGAAGGGAGGGCACTTGTTCCCACGCATCACAGAGCGGCAAAGGACCCGACGATGGCTGGGGTGATGAACTCTGGATAAAAACGTCACCGAAGGTTCGGAAGCTGCAACGTGTGCTATATCGGAAAGCAAAAGCGGAGCCGCATTGGCGGTTCTATAGTTTGTATGGAGAGCTGTATCGGCAGGACATTCTGTCGGATGCGCTCGATCAGGTGATCGCCAATGACGGCGTGCCGGGAGTGGACGGGTTCGAGGTGGAAACGCTCGCAAAGAACGAAGCCTATCGGGCGGCATGGCTGCTTGCGCTGGCGGAGGAAATGCGAACGAAAACCTACCGACCCAGTCCGGTCCTGCGCGTCTATATATGGAAGGATCAGGCCAGGACCAAACGTCGTGCGCTGGGCATCCCTACGGTGAAAGACCGGGTGGTGCAAAGCGCGGCGGTGATCGTGTTGCAGCCAATCCTAGAGGCGGACTTCCATGACCATTCCTACGCCTACCGGCCGAAACGTCGGACCCATCAGGCGATGGATAAGGTCAAGGAAGCCATGCTGAGCGGAAAGGTGGAGGTGGTGGACGCGGATTTATCGAGCTACTTCGATATGATCCCGCACCGCGAACTCCTGCAATTGGTGGCCAAACGGGTGAGCGATGGGAGCGTGTTGCGTTTAATAAAAACGTGGCTGCGCGCACCCATCGTGGAAGAGGACCGGGACACGGGGTGCCGCAAGGTGAGCGCGAACCGGTGTGGCACGCCACAAGGCGGAGTTATATCGCCTCTGCTGGCGAACCTCTACCTCAACGACCTCGATCATGCGGTGAATGAGAAGTGCGAACAAAAGCCGACGATGGTGCGTTACGCCGACGACCTCCTGATCCTGTGCAAACCGGGTCAAGGGGCGGGGCTGCAAACGCGACTGAAACGGTGGCTGGAGGCACGTAAGTTAAAGCTCAACGAAGAGAAAACCCGACTGGTGGATACACGAAAGGAAGGCTTTGAGTTCCTCGGTTTTTCCGTCGCATGGCGGCAAGGCATGAAGAGCAAACGAAGGTATCCGCACGTGGACCCCAGTGCGAAAAGTCTGGCCAAGTTACGCGACAAAGTGCGGATGGAGCTAGATGTGCGAACGCGCAACCAACCGGCGGTGGCGGTGGTCCGCAAGGTCAACCAAATCACTCGCGGTTGGGCGACGGCGTTTCATTACGGCAACAGCACGCACGTGTTTAGTAACCAGCAGGCTTTTGTGCGCAACCGGTTGCGGCGGTGGCTGTGGCGAAAGTATAGCCGCACCCACGGACTCTTCGAGTTCTTCACCGACGACCGTTTGCATGGTCAATACAAACTATGGCACTGGCCGCTTACGGCGGCTTGGAAGCAATGAACTCCGCTGAAACCAAACCGAAAGAATGGGGACTCGGTAAGCCGTGTGCGGGAAAACCGCTTGCACGGTTTGACGAGGGGGAGGGTCGCGCTGACGGGTTGCCGACGCGCGGCTCTCTCTACTCTACTTAACTCGTGCCAAGAACCATACAGGTGCTGCGCATCATGTATGGCGATCTGAGCTGATCACTCCGGAGAGTTTCGCAGACTTCGCAACAGCCACCCTCACGTCAACGAACTCATCGAAACCCATGCCGTTGCTACCTGCGGTACGATTCTACCTTAGCTGGGGGGGGCGGATCTCAACTCGTTTTGGGGCCAAACTCCAGAGCGCAGACTTCCAGTCTGCTCCGCATTGATTTTGTCGGATTGGCGCTGAGGTAGTGCGGTGCTTTAGCCCGCAGGTTTGCACCGGTTTCCCTTCTGCAATTTCCGATGCGGGCTGAAGCACCGCACTACTTTCGGGGCGATGCCTGCAGACTGGAAGTCTGCGCTACTTTTTCGGCCCCCAGCCCAAAACCAGCTCAATCCAGGTCCACGCCTTCGACGATCAAACGCAGGCTGTCCAAACGCAGCCGTGCTTGCTCGATCGCGGTGCGCACTTGCAACACCTGCTTCTTCGCCAGTTCGAGCTCTTCGGGCCGCACGTTGTCGTTTAACTTCCCCAATTCGACCAGCCGTTGCAGGTCGGCGGTGAGCGTGGCGGCGGCCTGCTCCCGCGCCGTCTTTTTGATCGTCAAGGTGCGCGCTGTCGCCCGCTCGGTGGCCGCGGTAACCAGGTTTTTTAACAGCGTGCCGTTAAAGCCGGGCCGCTCCAAGAAACTCGCCAGCGGGGCGTCTTCCACGTCGGCGTTGAGCCGTGAATACAGCACGTCGTCGGTCAGGTCACCGCCGTGGATGTCGACCAAGACGCGCACCGGGGTCGGCGCTAGGAACTGGTCCACGTGCCAGCGGGCGTCGGCAACCGTTTCTAAAACGAAGACGGCTTCGAGCAGCAAGTTGGGCTTGTCGGCTTCGAGCACGCAGAAAGCCGTGGTGCCGGCGGGCGAATCCACCAGCAGGTCGATCGTGTCTTGCACCAGCGGGTGATCGGCCGAGAGGAATCGAATGTCTTCGCGTGCAATCGCGCGCTTGCGCTGGTAGGTCGCCAGAATGCCGTCGCGCGGGATCGACGGGAAACCTTCAACGTAGGCGCGGTCGGCGTTGAGGTTGAAATCTCCGTCCTCGTGCTCCTTGATTTCGACCCCGAAGTGTTCGAGCAGGTCGGTGAGGATTTTTTTCAGCAGCGGATCGGCGTCGGCGGCACGCACGCGGTCGATCACGGCTTTGGCCACCTCGCCGTTGAAGGAGTTTAACTCCAGCAGGCGATCGCGGCCTTGCTTGAGCTTGAGCTGGAGGGCGTCGCGGAAAACTTCGGTTTCGGCGATGAAGGCGTCGAGCTGCGGGCGGGCCTTTTTCTTGAGTTTACCTTCGCCGTAAGACGTCGCCAGTTCCAGCAGGCGGGTGCGGAAGGCGTCGGCGTAATCGTTGCCACCGTGCAGCGGCGCTTCGAATGAATTCAGGCCCAGGTGATACCACTGGGCCACGGCTTCGTCGGCACCGCCGACGAGGTAGGGCACGTGAATGCGAATGGTCTCCGTTTGGCCGATACGGTCGAGGCGGCCGATGCGTTGCTCGACGAGGCCGGGGTTGAGCGGCAGGTCGAACAGCACGAGGTGGTGGGCGAACTGGAAGTTGCGCCCCTCGCTGCCGATTTCGGAGCAGAGCAGGAGTTGGGCTCCGGCGGGTTCGGCAAACCAAGCGGCCTGGCGGTCGCGCTGAATCAGCGGCAGGCTCTCGTGAAACAGGCCGATGTTGAGGTTGAGCTTTTCTTTGATGGCGGCCTCCAGCGCGAGCACCTTGCGCTCCGAGCGGCAGATGAGGAGGACTTTGGCGGGGGCGTTTTTTTGCAGGAAGCCGACCAGCCAATCCAGGCGCGGGTCTTCCTTGTAGGAGAAGCGCAGCGTGGCGATCTCGCCGGTTTCCTCGGCCTGCAGTTCGCGGCCAACGCGGGCCAGCAGCGTGGGCGTGGCGTCGGCGATCGCGACCGGGCAATACTGGCGCTTGGGGAAGCCGGTCATGGCGGCGCGGGTGTTGCGAAACACCACGCGGCCGGTGCCGTGCTGGTCGAGCAGGGTGCGCAACAGGGCGTCACGCGCGCCGGCTTTTCCAGCGGAGAGCGCGGCAAGGTGGGTGGCGAGGGTTTCCGGATCGCGGTCGAAGAGCTTGCGCAGCGCGGTGTGGTCGGCGGCCGTGAGGGTTTTACCGTCCACGATCTTTTCGGCGATGGCGGCGACCTGGCCAAAGTCGGCGGCTTCGTCGACGAAGCTCTCGAAGTCGTCGTAGCGGTGCGGGTCGAGCAGGCGCAGGCGCGCAAAATGCCCGGCTTGGCCGAGCTGGGTCGGGGTGGCGGTCAGCAGGAGCAGACCGGCGGTTTTGCGCGCGAGTTGCTCGACGAATTTGTATTCGGGGCTGGCCTCTTCGGGCGTCCAGCCAAGGTGGTGCGCTTCGTCGACGATGACGATGTCCCAGCCGGCCTCGACGACCTGGGCGCGGCGGTTATCCATGCCGGACAGCAGGCTGACGCTGCCGAGTGCCAATTGGCTGGAGAGAAACGGGTTTTTGCCCGGTTCGCTGCCTTCGATGTCGGCGCAACGCGGCTCGTCAAAGATCGTGAACCACAGGTTGAAGCGGCGCAGCAGTTCGACGAACCACTGGTGGGTGAGCGACTCGGGCACGAGGATGAGTGCGCGTTTAACCCGGCCGGTGGCGAGCAGGCGCTGGAGAATGAGACACGCCTCGATGGTTTTGCCCAAGCCGACCTCGTCGGCGAGCAGCACACGCGGGATTTGGCGGCCGGCGACCTCATTGAGAATGTAAAACTGGTGCGGGATCAGGTCGATGCGCCCGCCGAGAAAGCCGCGCACCGGGGACTGGCGGAAGCGGGCCCGGGCCTGGAGCGCGCGTAGGCGGAGATCGAATACGGTGGAGGGTTCGGCCTGGGCGGCCATCAGGCGCTCGGCGGGGGAGGCGACGCTCGTCAGGTCGGAGATGACGTCCTCGCGCACGCGCTGGCCGGCTGGGCCGACGTAGGTGAGCAGGCCGGCGAGCTCGTCGACGGAGGCGACGGTGAACTTTTCGCCGGCGCGGGTGGCGACGGTCTCGCCGACGGTGAACTGCACGCGTTTGAGCACGGGAGTGCCGCGGGCGTAGATGCGTTTTTCCCGGGTGGCGGGGAACTCGATTGTGATGCGGGTGCGATCAAGCTCCGCGACCAGGCCAAGGCCCAGCTCGGGCTCGCGTTCACTCAGGCAGCGTTGTCCGACAAAACCAAGAGACATAGCGGGACATCACACGGAGCGGGAGCGGGCTGGGCAAATGCGTTTTCAAAAAACCGCGATTTCGCGGTTGGGGGGGGGCGGGGGGGGGACACCTTGAGCTCACGCTCAAGGCCACGGGGAGTCGATGAAGCGTGTGTTCACGAGGAGTGTGTTCGCGAAGCGTGTGGCCTTGAGCGTGAGCTCAAGGATTCGGCTGATCTGCGTTCGACTAGTCAGGGGCTAAACTCCAGACCTTGAGCTCACGCTCAAGGCCACGGGGAGTCGATGAAGCGTGTGTTCACGAGGAGTGTGTTTACGCCGAATGTGGCCTTGAGCGTGAGCTCAAGGATGCCAACGACCCGTGCGGCTGCCCATTGGGGGGGGGGGGCAACGCGGGCATCAGCTTCAGCCGAGCTGCTGCAGGGCGAAGGCGTACGCACCGAGGGCGACGGCCTCGCTGGTTCCTAGGCGCGACATGCCCACGCCGAGTCGTTGCAACGGGTCGTATTGCAGGAGGCGCTCGCTGCCCGGCACCTTGATGATACGAGACTCGCCCTTGAGGAAGGTCTCAAGCTGCGCGGGGTCTTCGAGGTTGAACGTGGGCTGGTTGAGGCGGCGGTAGGTTTTGCCGCCCACTCCGGTGTAGTTGGAATTTACCTCGTCTACCAACGCCGGCAGGAACAGCGGCCACGCGCCTGAGACGCCGCCGCCGATCACGGCGAGGCCGTCGATGAGCGTGAGGGCGTTGGCCAAGGCATCGCCGGCCACTTCGCCGAGGCAGCGGAAGGCTTCCTTGGCGGCAGCCTGGTTGCCGGGCTGTTGGCCGCAAGCGATCGCGTAGATGTCCTTGGGCTCAGGGGATTGCTCAAAGGGAATGCCGGTTTTTTCGGCAAAGACGCGGCGCACGGCGCGGATGCATGCGCCCTCTTCGGCATCCATGGACGGGTGCATTTTGTTGCGCAGGGAGTGGATTTCCCCGGCCATGGAGTTGTCGCCTGTAAACAGTTCGCCGTTGCGCACGATGCCAGCGCCGAAGCCGGTGCCCAGGGTGATGCCAAAGAGGTTTTTGTAACGCTTCGAGCTGCCGGCTTTTTCCAGCAGGGAGTTCACGTGGGGGAGCAAGCCGCCGATCGCCTCGCCATAGACGAAGAGGTCGGCGTCGTTGTTAATATAAACAGGGATGCCGAATTTGTCCTGGAGCATCGGGCCGATCGCCACGCCGCCGCGGAAGCCGGGCAGGTTGTGCAAATCGCCGATGATGCCGTTCGGGTAGTCGGCCGGCCCGGGGAAGGCGAAGCTGATGGCCGACGGGGGCTCGGGGCAGAGCGCTTTCACGCGCGAAAAGCCGATGATCAGGTTGTCCAGGCACTGCTGTAAATCCGCGCCGTTGGAGGGCAGGGCGACTGTTTCGGTGACGGGCTTGCCGCCGCGCGTGGCGGCGAAGCGGAAGTTCGTGCCGCCCGCGTCGAGCGTCATGACGATGCGTGAGTCGTGATATAGGTTCATGGTACGGGTGCGCTTAGGATTAAAGGCGGTGAGACCAACCGAATCTAGGCGAAGGGTAAAGCCATGCTTTTGGCGGTGGGATCCCGAAGGGGTGCGAGCGGAGGCGGATGCGGAGCGGCTGGGCAGGGCCGGCCGGGCGCTGAAACCAGTTGGCATGCGTGACCAAGTCGTTAACCCAGTCCCTTTTCTTTTCGTTTATGCTTACCCCCTTCAAAATGAGTGCCTGCACCCTGCCTCGGTTGACGCTGTTTGCCCTCGCCGGGCCGCTGCTACTGGTGGCCGGCTATTCGATGCCGGAAACCCCAGCGCAGCCGCCGCTCCCGAAGGCCGTGAACGAGTCCGATGCGCCGCTCCCGGTGCCGGTCTCCTCTGTGGCCCAGATCGCTCGCGAGCGCTTGGCGGCGGGTGAGCAAAACATTGCCGAAGCCCTGCTGGCTTCTGCTTGCGCGGTCAACGACGCGCCCCCGGATGTCATTTTTCTTAATAGTGTCTGTTTGCGCAGCCGCTTTCAGACCAAAGAAGCATTGCGTGGCTGGTACCATCTGGTGGTCCACGCACCCGATAGCCCCCAGGGCCAGGTCGCTGCCTGTATCATAGGTCAAGATCTGGCGACCAACCTGCCGACCCGGTTGCACTATTTCAGTGGCTTGATGGTGGTGGCCTGTATGCACCCCGACGACCCCATGATCCAGTGGATGGCCGCGGTGATGGCGCGCGATCTGACTCGTGACACCGATTCCCCTATGTCTCATGCGACGCGCCAACGCATTGTCGCCTACGGGATCGAGCGCTATCGCTCCGTGCTCACCCAGTTTGCACCCGGGCCCGGCCCCACGCTGGTCCACCAAACCTTCGCCAACCTGCTCTCGGCGATGGAAGACCACACCACGGCCTTGCAGCACTACCGCATCGTGATGGAGCGAGAGCCTAAACCGTGGTCGCTGTACGCCGCCGCTGGAAGTTTGCGCGACCTCGGCCAGTGGACTGAAGCCCTCCGCCTGTGCGATGCCGCGCTGGCTCAAGACCCAAGCCACGAGGGCGCTCAAAAGGTTCGCGCCGAATGCCTTTGGGCGCTGGATCGCAACGAGGAGGCGCTCGCGTTGTGGATCTCCCGCATGCCGGATTATAGCGCCGGTAATTGTAGTTATTACGGCGAACTGGCACTGGCCGCCGGCTACCTGCCCCAGGCCCGCATCTTTCTAGAACAAGCCGTGCAACTTGACCCCAAGCACCAGGTCGCCGCCATCCGGCTCGCCCGTTTGAACGTCCATGAAGGTGCGCCGGGTGCCAGTGCGGCGTTGGCTAAATTAGGTACCCTCGATTGGCGCGGCCTGCACGTCCCCGTCGGCAAGCTCTCACCCGACGCCGACAACAGCCCTTGGTTTACCGCCCTCGACAGTGGCGATATCACCGCCGTGCGCGAACGGCTCGCCACCACCCCGATCGAAACCCGCAGTACGACCGATCAGGCGAGCGCTCTCATGATTGCCGCCCGCTGTGGCTGGACGGAGCTGATCCCGGTGCTGCTGGCCGCCGGGGCTCAACTCGATGCGCAGGATGCCAACCGCGACACCGCGCTTCACTATGCTGCGCAATTCAAGCAACACGCCTGCGTGCAACTGCTGCTGAATGCCGGGGCCAATCCCAACCTGTTGGACAAATGGGGCCAGTCTCCGCTCACCATGTCGGTGAGTTCTTATCAGTGGAAAACTGCCCGCCTGCTGATTAACCACCCGGGGATCGACCTGAATGTGTGCGCCAATAACCGCGGCACCGCCCTGCATACCGCCGCCGGTTATGGGCAGACGGATATTGTTCGCACCCTGCTTGCGCACCACGCCGAGTTTAATCGCGCCAGTCCGCAGACCGGCACCACCCCGCTCATGATGACCTGCACGGAGTGGCACCACCCCGATGCGCTCACGGTTCTGCTGGAGGCTGGCGCTGAGGTGAATCAGCAAGACCGCCAGGGCCGCACCGCGCTGCGACGCGCCATCCAACCCTTCCCCGCCCCGCAACTCACCGACGGCCTACTGCGCCATGGGGCAGACCCGCTGATTGCCGACCAGTCCGGCATCACCCCGCTGGCCGCCGCGCACCTGCTCGGCTATGGCGAACTCGCCACGCGCATGGAGGCCACCTTAAAAACCCCGGCCCCGGCATTGCCCTGGAATTTACCCCTGCTGACCCGCCCTGCCGATCCGACTAACGCCGAGGCCCTGGGCAACGCCTTTACCTTGCCCATCGCGCTCAGCCACGGACTGTCGCTAGAACCCGCTCGTACCTTGCCGCCTGAAAAGGCCGGAAAACAGGCGCGCGACGCCCTTTGGTCCCAATTCGCGCTCGCCGACGCCACCGCCTTCAAGGCCGCTCTGCTCGCGACCGACCGCCTGCTTCCGCTCAACCACACTGGCCAATTGGTGACCCTTGTCGACGGACAGTTTCCCCGATTCGCCGCTGGCTTGGAGCGCCTGCTCAATCGGGTGTTTTACGTAGGGCGGTCAGCCTCGGTCACACCGCTGGCCTGGCGTAAGAGTCACCTTATCTACTTGGCCCGCCTTGGTGCCGCCGCCGGCTACTTGCCGGCTAACGAAGCTGAGGAAATCGCCGCCGCCGCAACCGAAACGCTGCGCGGCAGTTTCACATCCTGGACCGAGTTTGCTGACAGTTTTATCTTCGGTGCGGTCCAATACGCCGGCTGGGAACACACACGCCACGAACACCTCTGCCGGCTCCTGTTGGGTTGTCCGGAGTTAACCACCCCTTGGCAGAACACGATTTGGCGGCCCACCCCGGTCGGTTCCGATCCCGTAGCGCCGGGAGGCCCCGTGCATATTCCGGTAACCTACATCGCGCCCTGAAAACGCGCCGCCTGCGTCCAACGCGATGGGCTGCGCAACGAGTGCTATATCTAAGGAGCCCCTGAGCTCCAGCGACGACCGCCGTGAACCCGGCGACAGGCGGCAGTTCGATGTGGTAGTCGGTGGAGAGGATGCTGACTTGGTGGCCGTGGGCTTCGCGGTGGCGCACTTCGCGCAACCAGAGGCCGTTGGGCAGGCAGGTGCCGCGTTCGGCCAGGGACATGACTACGCTTTCGCCGTGGTGGAGGGTGACGGTGCGGGGCGCGAACTCGGCCTCGGGCCAGTCGGCGGCGGGGAACTTATGGTAGGTGAGGATGGCCACACCGAGGGCTTTGAGCTCGGCAAAGAGCGCGGGCGAGTAGCCTTCGCGATCAAAGACGATGGTCAGGCGCGGGGGCGGCGGCATGGAGGCGAGCGCTCCGGTCTCTGGAGTCGGGGCGGGAGTGACGGCGGGTTCGGTATGATCAAGGGCGATGGGGTCAACGGGAGTGGCGGCGGCCACCGGATCCACCGGGACGAGGGCGAGCAGGCGGGGGACGATTTGTTCGCGCAGAACGGTGCAAAGGCCGGGGTCGATAGGGTGGGTGACCACGAAGAAGGGTTGGCCGCCAAGGCCGTTGACCCAGTAGTCGGTGGTGCCGGCCGAGCCGGGCGGACTTTTTTTGGAGCGCGGGGCGGGCGCTGAGGCGTCCGGATCGGATCGCCTTGTGCAGAGTGTTGGTCAATACGCCGGTCTTTACACTGACCTCTGGCACGCTCAGGCCTTGGTCAAGCAGCGCCTGCACTTGAGGCTTCAGCTCAAGCGTGAGTTTGCTGCCCGACCGCGGCTCGGCCGGCTTGAAAAACGCCGCCGCGCCCGCCGTGCGATAAAGCTTCGCCATGCGTTTTACCGTGCCCAGCGGCACCCCGAAGGCGCGCACGATCTGGCTCTGCGTGGCCGTGCCGTTCACGATCAGTTGCGTGGTAAAGAGCCGGAAGGCCGCCAAATCGCCCTCGTCATGGCTAAAGACGGGCAAATGACCGTTCAGATACACCACTTTCCCATCCCGGCACTGCGCGCCGATCGAATCATTAATCGCGATCACTCCTGCCGGAAACACCGGTAATTACACTTGAGGCATGGCCGCATCTTCAGCGTTTCCGGCGCTCTGCCAAGGCCCGGCTCATACCGTAATTTAGGGTGATAGCCGGCTCATCTCAATTCCTCGCCGTCTACACTTTCCCTCATGGAGTCAGGATGTCTGAGCCTACCAGTCCCGCGATCCGCGTATGGGTGGAGGCGATCTCGTTGATCTGAGCGGATGGAACCCCGTGGGCGCGGGCGATTTCGGGCCAGCTTTCCACGGCGCAGTGCACCGCCTCCCGTGCCTCAGTGATCTCCAGTGGCTTGATACCGCCTGCTTTTAGCCATGCCTCCAGTCGCGCCCATTCAGGGACGACCTCACCGGCAATTTTCATGCCTCGGTCCAAGCCGGGCGAATGCGTGAGGTCAAAGGCGGGGGCGAGACGCCAGGTGCGCGTGCTCTCGTCGTAGATGAAGGCGTGGTTCTTACCGTGGTCGTCTTGGTTACCGGCGATGAGGTTAAACAGGAGTCGTCTCGCGGCAGCCAACAGGTCGGCCCGAGGGCAGGCGAGGCGGGTGCAGGCGACAAAAAGATCGGCGTAATCGAGTCCCGCTTTGGGCCGATGCAATAACCCGGAGAGGCTCTGGAAGTGGCGGCGGTTGCCTTGGGCACTCACGTCGAAGCGCTCGATGAGCAGGTGGTCGCGCCCGTTTTCGTCGGTGAGCAGGCGCGCTGCTGGCACGGGGATCCCGGCGCGTGCGGCCATCGCAAGGTAGGCGAGTTCGGCGCGGTGCCGGGACTGGCCACTCACATCGAGTTTGAGCAAGGCCGCTTTCTCACCGGCAGCCAGCGAGGTAACCTCACCGCGAATACGCAGCGTGTTGTCGGCTTGGGCGACCACGAGCACCTTGGGCTGTGCACCACCACCGGTAATGCCACCGCTCGCCATCAGGTGCGGCATGAGGGTCTTCAGATCACCCTCCTGCACGGCGCGGGCTTCGCGGGCCAACGCCGAGGCTTGGATACGTTCAAGGACGGACGCCCGATCAGCCACTTCCATGGATGGAGCGAAACCGATGCAGCCGAGCCCGCGTGCGCCGACCCACGCGAGGAGTTTGAAGGTCGTCGGCCGGCCCAAGCTGGAGCGCGCAAAGACGGTTTCCGCTACCCGTCGTCCCCATGAATCGGGTAGGGCGTCGGAGATGAGTCCCGGTACGCCGTCCTCGCTGTCGTGGGCATTCACCGCCTGGGTGTCGAAGGAGAGCTTGAGCGGCGACAGGTTGTGGCCGGTGGCAATCCACTCAGGCGTATAGCGGAAGTAGATCGGGCCGGAGTGGAGTAACTCGCCGACGATACGACCATCCGGCCAGACGACGTTCAGTCGGTGCGGCTCTGTGCGGGTTTTTGTTTTCATGGAGACTCTCCGACTGGCTTTCCGGGACGGGCTCGCTGCCTGCGGGCGAGGCGCTCGACCGTATCGAAATCAACCGGTGGTGCGATGTCCGGCACAAGTTCCCCGAGCCCATCGACCAGCCCCAACAGGCCGAGCACCCGAGCCAATACCTGTAACTGGACGCTGCCATCGCCCGCCTCTAATTTTGCGTAGGTGCTACGGGTGACGCCCGCGAGTTCGGCTAATTGCTGCTGGGTTTGGTTGCGACGTAGCCGGGCCCGCTTGAGGCGCGTGCCTAAGCGTTCCAGCGCCTCACCGTCTCCAAATGGTGTAATGTTCATTTAAATTAACCCAGTGCTTATTTAATTTCGTTAGTGAGTGCTAAAATAGGCCTTAAGTCAATTGATTGATTGCCCTTATTTTCGCGAGGGGGCGAACCCGTACTGGTAATACCCCATTGAAATCCACACGCTGTCCGCTATGCCGATACCGGACGATCACAACGACACCTTGGGCTCACGAGCGCGGGTTGCACGGCAGGCGAAGTGACCATGATCCCGTCGCTCCTCCGCCTCTTCGCCTTGATGCTGGCACTGGCCAGCTCGCTTTCAGCGGCGCTCAAAATCGGCACGCTCAATTGCTTCTTCCTGGTTGATCCGGCTCGACCGGCCGAAGGACGCTTGAGCGACAAGGCTCCGCCCCCTGAAATCTACGAGACGAAGATTGAGAATCTTGCGGGCCTCATCACGGGTCTCGACGTGGTGGGCATCCAAGAGGTCGGAAGCGAGCGGGAGGCCAAGGCGCTCGCCAGCAAAGCCGGATACCGCGCCCGCTTTGTCCAAGGCAAAGACACCTTCACCGGCCAGGATGTCGCCACGTTGGTTTCACCACGGCCGAGTCTTGTGGTGCTTGGTGCAACCCGCGTCCGCGAGCTGGAAAACCTCTCGAAGCACCTGCTTGTCACTCTCGTGGAGTCGGGAACCCGCTACGCCATTCTCAATGTTCACCTCATCCGGCCCATCGGCAGGAATGCGGAAAAACACAGCCAGCAACTCGCCGCCATCTCCGCTTGGGTGGCGGAGGTGAAAGCACGTGAACCGGCCACGGTGATTGTCGTTCTCGGGGATTTTAATGACCCGTCGCCCAACCTTCTACCACTCGCTGATTCCGCAGTGGCCACCGGATTCACGCCTACCCATTTGGACAAAAAGCCCTTCGACCGCATTTTCACCACCGGCGTCATTGAGCAGGTGATTGTGGTTCGCCCGCCCTATCCCAAGCGCCCCAACGACACGCTCAAAGCGGAGTGGACTGATCACTACCTGCTAAAGGCCATGGTGGAGTTCTGAGGCCGGGCGGCTCCGACGAGCGACTTAAGTGGTGCGGGCAGAGGGAGTCGAAGAATGCCCGATGCGGCAGGAAAAACCGGTGGAGCAGTGCGGCCGGAATGGAGCGCAGCAGGCCGAGTGAGGTGAACGTGCGAGGATTGTAGTTCGACATGAGGTGGAGGTGCCGCGGGGGAGCGGGCGCGCACCTCGCGATAAGCAGGGAAAACCCGCAAATCCGCGTTGCCGTTAGCCCAGACAACCCTCAAGCGGGCATGGGGTGTGCCCGCTTCTATGCATGGCTCAATTGATTACGCGTTTACGGCGGTTTTATGAACGGCCGCTAAGGGTGCGCAGTTAATTTGCGATTAACTTGGGTTTTGAGGGAACCGGACGCGGGTCTGGGTTACTGTGGTTGCCCAAAAAAGCCCGCCGGTAAGGGCGGGCTGGAGGGGGCGGCACGGGTGAGGTGGAGGCCTACGCGGCTTTTTTGATTTTCCGTTTTTCGGCCAACGGGGCGGCGGGTAAGGATACAGCGTCGGCCAAGATGTTTTTGATCAGCGACTGGTAGGGTACGCCCCGGCTGTGCGCGGCGGACTTGATGCGGTCGAGCACGGAGCAGGGCAGGCGCAGGGAGATGGGCGTCGCAGTGGGCTTTAAGTTGGCGAACACCACGCGGCTGGCTTTGCTGAAATCAGCGGAGGTGGTGGAGAGGTCGGGCTTAACAAACTTTTTCATATTGGATTCTTTCTTTGCGACTGGCGGGGCGGGCGGAGATGACGCGGATTTTGTGGCCTCGGATCGTGAAGACGATGCGGAGCACGCGCCCGCGTTCACTGTGGCCAAAGATAAACCAGCGAGGTTCTTCGTCCTCGGGTCGGGTGGCGTCCATGACGACGGGGGCTCGAAAAAACACCTCCTCGGCCTCTTCGTTGCCGATGTGGTGCTTTCCGGGGTTTTTGTCGGTGTTGCCCCCGTCCCAATCAAAGCCGGTTAGTTTTGAGAAGTCGGGGAGCATGTAGCGTTTTTGATATACAATGTATTGAGGTGAACAAGTCAAATAGGGGGAGCGGGCGGCGCCGGAAATCGACGCGATGCCACGGAATTCGAATCAGGCGCGGGCGGGTATTTTCAGTTTGGTGCGGATGTGGAGTGCGACCTCGGAGACGTCGTAATAAACGAAATGGCCGACACGGTGATGGGGGATGCGGCGGAGTTTTGACCATTCGCGCAGGGTGCGGATGGAGGGCTCGCGACCGGCGGGGAAAATTCCGCAGGTGCGCAGGCCGACAATGTCGGTGAGTTGCGCGTGGATCGGCGGTTGAATGCAGGGAGCGGAAACGGCGGGTGGGTTCATACGCTCAAGGCGGGGTGTCAACGTGGCGGGGCAAAAAAGCCCGCACCGGTGAGGGTGCGGGCGGTGAACCAAAAACGACACCTGTGTCGTTTTTGGGGAGGGGGGTGGCCTGCGATGCCTACCGACTAGGCTGCAATGGGCAGGGGGCTCGTTTCGGTCGGCGTGACCGTGGCGGTGGCGACGGGTGAAGTGGCGGCGGTAGCGACCGGCGTCGGCAGGATGCCGAAGAACTGATCGGCCTCGGCGGGGGTTTTGAGGTCGAGGTAGTGCTTGCGGATGATGCTCTCGGAGTTGCCCGCCTGCAGTGCCGCCTCGCCCATCGAACGGTATTTGGCCACGTGCATGGAGATGAACGTGTGGCGCATGATGTCGTGGGACAGGTCGAACTTTTCGGCGATGCCACGCCGCAGGTTGGTGGAGTTTTTGGGGATGATCGGAAAGCGCGAGAGCGGGTAGGCACGCAGCCAGGCGGCGAGGTTGGGCTGGATGGTGACGTTGCGTTTCATGCGGACCTTGGACACCTCGGGCTCGATCATAATCGCGCCGGTTTCGAGGTGGATGCTCTCCGGGCGGAGTTTGGAAATTTCGCCGACGAGGATACTGGGGCGGATGCCGGCAAACAGGCAGAGGCAGAAGTAGGGGACAAACACGCCGCCTTCGAAGGTCTCGATGTAGCGCATGAGCTTTTCGCATTTCTCAGCGGTGAGGGTCTTGGCCGAGCCGCGTCGGTGGCCGATGCGTAGGTGGGGGACTTTTTCTAAGGGGTTAACCGCCAACCAGTCTTGGTAGTAGGCATACTTGAAAAAGGTGAAGAGCACCCCTCGGCGGTTGTTGAAGGTCTTGGGGCTGGGTTTGCCTCGCATGCAATGGGCGGCGACGGCCTCGCGGGTGAGGGTGGCGAGCATTTTTCTGGGAAAGGCCTGTTTGAGGTTCACCAAGCGGATGCGGATGTCCTTGAGCTGGCAGGGCGAAAGCATGCCGCGGTCGTGTTCCTGTTGTTTGGTCGCCAGGTAGGCGGTGGCGGCGGCCTCGATGGTGATCTCGCGTTCAGGGGCGCGGTAGTTGGTCAGCGCATAATCCAAATAGAACGAGAGCGACTTGGGCGCATCGGTGAGGCGCTGAAAGGCGGACTCGGCTTCGTGTAACTGCTCGTCGGACAGACGGGTGGCCGCAGTGCGCACGCCGGTGGCCGACTGGATCTGTTGAATTTCCATCGTCTGGCGCTCGGCGGAGGCCTCGGCGCGGGACGGGAAGTTCTTGCGGATGCGCTTGCCGTCGAGCCAGCCGGTGAGGCGGAAAACGATTTCCCCTGAGGGATTCGTGAATTCGGAAATGACGAACTGAGGAGCCTGGGACATGTAGGATTTGCCACGTCAACTGACAAATCGGTTGTCGCTAAAACTAAGTCGTTATAAATAAGCGACTTAACTGGTGCGGGCAGAGGGAGTCGAACCCTCTTCTCATGCTTGGGAAGCACACATAATAGCCGGTATACTATGCCCGCGTCTAACAACTTACGTGTGCTACCAAAGTCATCCTGCCTCCGCCCGCAATCACGAATATTCACGCCGCGCATCTAACGCGCTTTTTAGCGTCACCGAATCCGCGTACAACACCCCGCCTCCACTCGGTAGCCCGAAACCTATGCGAGTCACTTGGACGGGTGTGCTGGTTCCTGCCGGTAGGTGCTCGGTCAGGTAATGGCAGGTCGCCTCCCCCTCGACGTCGTTGGACAGCGCCAAAATCAGCTCGCGCACTTCGCCCGCTTGGGCGCGGCTCAGCAGCGTCGTTAGGTTGAGCTCAGCCGGCCCCACGCCGTGGATCGGCGAGAGTTTGCCGTGTAACACATGGTAAACCCCGCGGTACGCTCCCGAGCGTTCCAGCGCCACCAAATCGGGCACGTTTTCAACCACACAAACCACGCGCTGGTCGCGCCGTTCGTCGTCGCAAATCGCGCAGTGCTCGGCCTCGGCCAAGTTCCCGCAGCGCTGGCAGCGGCGCACACTGCGGGTCGCTTCCTCGAGCGCTTGGATCAACACCGGCAGCGCCTCGGGTTTTCCCACCAGCAGGTGCAGGGCGATGCGCTCGGCCGACCGGTAGCCCACGCCGGGTAACTGCTTGAGCTGCTGTTGGAGTCGTTCGAAGGCGGGGGTCATAAAAAAAGCCGGGCGCGCGGGCGCCCGGCGCTCAGCGGGTTCGCTTAGAACATGCCGGGCATCTGGAAGGCCGAGGTGACCTTCTGCATCTCGGCGTCGTTGTAGTCCTTGGCCTGCTTGGCGGCATCCTGGATGGCGGCCAGCAGGGTGTCGGCGATCAGCTTGGAGTCCTCTTTGAGGAACTCGGGGTCGAGGGCCAGCGCGAGGAATTTGCCCGCACCGTTGATCTTCACTTTGACGGCGCCACCGCCCGCGGTGACGTCGATTTCCTTGGTTCCCAGCTGAGTCTGGATCGACTCGATGGAACGCTGCATTTTCTGGGCTTGTTTGAGGAGTTTGCCTACGCCGGCCATGGTAAAGAAGGGTTGTTGATTAAACGCTGCGGGTTGAGAAAGGGCTAGTGCCTAGCAAGCGGGGCAAGTCTTCAAGCCCCAAGTAATCGAAGGTGTGGTAAAAACGGCTCAGCGGCCCCCCTCACGTGCGCAAAAATAGCCGCTCTTTTTTGTCCACAGCCCTCAATCCGCAGGAGAATCCCGCCGATCGAGCCAATCTTCCCCCAGATTCCACCGATCACGCGTCAATAGAGGACTGTATATCAGCTGAAAATCAGTTGGTTATACGTGGCATCGGACGCCTCAAGAAACTTGATGCGGGCGTTCGCTTTTGGCCGGTAAAAGTGAAAATTGTGCTAAAGTTCAAGGGCGGCGGGCCGATGGTAGTAGCGACGGTGGAATTGGCCCAGTAATTGCAACAATCCAGGCTCTCATGAAAACCTCGATCACCCACAAATCGAAGCCTCAGTCGCCCAATCCCATTTCCGTTGGTCTGAGTTGTTGGCTGTGGGAACGTGAGCGCGTGCGCCGAATTGTTCGGCTGGGGGAAAAGTGGGGCGTGAATTTGAAGTTAACCCAGCACATCCACGGCCTGCGCCGCGACATCCGCTGCCAGATCACCGGTCCGAACGTGGACCGCTTCATCGGCGAATTCGCCCGCCGCTGTTAGCAGGTAGTTACATTTAAAGTGCCGGATATCAGCCAAGACAATTTAGCCGCAAAAGAACGCAGAGATCGCAAAGAACAAGCACTGTATTTCTATGCGTTCTCTGCGTTCTTTCGCGGCTAAAAGGCTCGAAGTATTTTGTTGATTTTGTCCGTCCCGAGGTACGCATAGGTAATGCAGGTAATTACTTGGGGATCTTTGCATCCCTTTGAGCCTTAGCGTTAAAACTCCGATTCAGCGTTCGGCACTTCAACTGTTACGGCCTTTTAGGACAGTGCCTTAACCGCTGCGGCGACGTGGGCGAAGGGTGCGTGGCTGGCGCTGCCAAACGCGGGGTGCCGGGTCAGCTTGGCCTTGGTCAGCGCGGGCGCGGGGATGCCGCACAGAAACCGGGTAACTTGCCGCGTCGCCCGCAGCGCCGCCGGGTGCTGCGTGCGGAGGTTGGCCAAGTCCTTGGCGGGCAAATCCAGCTCGGGTCGCGGGCGTTCGAGCGTCACCGGCGGAACGCCCGCACAGGGTCCGCAATGGCCGCAGTCGCGCCCATGCTCTTCGCCGAAATACCCGAGCAGCCGGCGCACCAGGCAGCCTTTGTCGGCCAGCAGCGAGCTCACCGCCGCGCTGCGTTGGAGGTCGCTTTTTTCCCGGGTGGCGAAGCGCTCACAGAGGTCGCGCCAGATGGCGGCGAGGTCGCCGGGTGCGTTCACCACCCGGTAGCCTTGGCGTACGCCGGCGACTTGCAGTTCGAGGTCTCCTTTTTCCTCCAGGTAGGTGAGTGCTTTGACGATGCGTTCACGGTCCCCGCCGAGTGCCTCGGTTGCCGCCGCCAGGTCCACCGAGTTCCAGCTGCGCCCGGCCTTGGCCAGGCCGAAAAGCTTTTGCAGAAACGTGCGCCGGTCCGGGTCGAAGCGCGCCAGCACGTCGGCGGGGGCGCGGTGGAATTTCCACTGGTAGGTGGTGTAAAACGGGCTGGTCGCGGCGATTAGGCCGTTGAGTTCCAAGTAGGTGAGCGCGGTGGAGACGACCAGTTGGCGGATGTCGTGCCGGCCGGAAAGTTCGTAGGTGGACACGTCAAACACCGCGCCCGCCTTGCGCCCATCGAGGAGTTCCTTGAGCAAATCGCGCAACGCTTCCTTCGTCGGGGTGTCGCCGTAGGTGAAGTTTTCCAGAACGGTGAGGTCCTCGCCGGCGGCAAGGATTTCGCACTGCGAGGGCAGGCCGTCGCGCCCGGCGCGGCCGATTTCCTGGGCGTAGTTCTCGATGCTCTTGGGCAGGTTGTAGTGATAGACCGAACGGATGTTGGCTTTGTCGATGCCCATGCCGAAGGCGATGGTCGCCACCACCACGGTGTCGGCACCCGCCATGAAGCGGTTCTGCACGGCCTCGCGCGCCTCCGGTTCCATGCCGGCGTGGTAGGCTTCGGCCGGATACCCGGCTTTGGCCAAAGCGGAGGCGACCGTCTCGGCGGTTTTTTGCAGGGTAACGTACACAATGGCCGGGCCCTTGAGGCGGGTGCGCAGGCGCTCCAGTAGCAGGCTCAGGCGTTTATCCGGTGCGCAGGCGGTGGCGCGCAGGGTGAGGTTGGGGCGGTAAAAACCGGTGTGCACGTGGGCGGCCGGTTCGATGGCGAAGGCCTTGCAAATATCATGGGCCACAGCCGGCGTGGCGGTGGCGGTGAGTGCGAGCACGCGCCCGACGTGGAGCTCGCGGGAGAAGCGCGCCAGTTTCAGGTAATCGGGGCGGAAGTTGTGGCCCCATTCGGAGATGCAGTGGGCCTCGTCGATGACCAGGAGGTCGATTTTGAGGGTCTTGAGGCGGGCGAGGAAGCGCTCGTTGGAAAAGCGCTCGGGGGCGACGTAGAGCAGTTTTAAGGTGCGGGCGCGCAACGCGTCCTGGATCGCCTCAAACGCCTCGCGCGAGAGGCTGGAATCGAGGCGGGCCGCCGCGATGCCGCGCGCTTGCAGGAAGTCGGTCTGGTCCTTCATCAGCGCGATGAGCGGGGAAACGACGACAGTGAGGCCGTCGAGGAGAAGAGCGGGGAGTTGGTAGCACAGGCTTTTGCCGCTGCCGGTGGGGAAGACCGCGAGGGATGACCGACCGGCGAGCAGATGAGTGATGACGGCTTCCTGGCCGGGGCGAAATGCGTCGAAGCCAAAGCGCTGACGCAGGGTTTCGCGGGGCAGGGAGGTGGGCTTTTTCATGAGGGAAAGGGTGGGGCGAAGGGGAGAAGGGTTCGGTTGCGCGGACCGTGGGATGGCCGCGCCCATCGCAGAGACCACGCTGGAACCCGGAAAGTGCCCGAAGGTGAAGCAAATTGGCCGGGACGGCCAACGCTACAGGGATCGAAAAATGTAGGGTTGGAAATGTAGGGTTGGCCGTCCCGGCCAAGAATTGAGCGCTGGCCAATTCAGCTCACCTAGTGCTTACTTGCAATAATAAGTGATATTGTATCCGCTTTGTAGATGGGACGAAAAGCCGTGCGAATCACTTGTAGCGAGGGGGATCAGCAATCCCTAGAAAAACGGGCAACCAGCCGGATTGAGTCGAGGCAGCGAGTTGAGCGCGCCCGGATGATCCTTGGGTGCGTGAGTGGCGAGCAGGTGCAAGAGGTGGCGCGCCGCTGCAACACCAGGCCGAACACCGTAATAAAGTGGAGGGATCGCTTTGTGCTGCTTGGCATGAAGGGGCTGGATGATGCGGCACGGCCGGGCGCGAAGCGCACCTACGGTGAGGACTTTCGAGATCGGGTGCTGGCTTTATTGGAAGGGCCACCCCCTCCGGGGCAGGCGCGCTGGGATGGTCCAGCGGTGGCCCGTGTGCTCGGCGGCTCGGTGCACGCGGTCTGGCGAGTGCTGCGCAAGGAGGGCATTTGCCTGCAGCGCCAGCGCTCGTGGTGCGTGAGCACTGACAAGCAGTTCGCAGCCAAGGCAGCCGATATCGTCGGGCTCTACCTGAGCCCACCGGAAAAGGCATTGGTGATAAGTGTGGATGAAAAGCCTGGCATCCAAGCCCTAGAGCGCGCCACCGGTTACGTGGAGACCGACAATGGTAAAATCGTCCAGGGACTCAAAAGCACCTACAAGCGCCACGGTACACTCAACTTGTTCGCTGCCCTTGATGTGGCCACGGGCTTGATCAAGACGCAGAAAACCACCCTTAAGCGCCGGGAGGAGTTCCTGCTGTTCATGGACCAAGTGGTGGCGGATCACCCGCCCGAGAGAGAACTCCACGTGATTTTGGATAATTATTGCACCCACAAAAAGTGCGACGCTTGGCTCGCTCGGCACCCCAATGTCCACTTCCACTTTACCCCAACCTCGGCGAGTTGGCTCAATCAAGTTGAAATCTGGTTCGGCATACTAACAAGGAAGGCGCTACGGGGCGCGAACTTCAGAAGCGTCGCCGAACTTAGTCAGGCCATTGACGCTTTCGTCGCCGCCTACCTGCCCAATGCCAAGCCGTTCAAGTGGCGCAAGCGCGAGGTCAAGGGAAGCCAACTCAGAAATACTATCATTAATCTACGCAATTAAGCACTAGAAGCCCCCTGGGCAGCATCAGGTCAAATCGAAGGGGGGAGGGCTTTGGAAACTGTTTTGGCTGCCCGCGTCCGTACTGAAAAAGCGGCGGACGTAAAAGCGAAACATGCCGGATGAAACCAAGGCAGTTTGGCCGCAAAAGAACGCAAGGAGCGCAAAGAACAAACCCGGTAGCCCTAGGCGTTCGCGGTGTTCCTTCGCGGCCTCATAAGCTGTGAGCGGCGAGCGGGAAAGCGTCTATTTCTGGCGGTTAGGAATGCACTTCTTCTTCGGTGGATCTTCTTCCCCTTAAAAAGAGTAATACTCTTCTTCCGTGGGTGGGTTTTCTTCCCTGTCCGGCTGGGGATATGAGGGGTGCGAATGGGTGGAGATTGAACCGGCGGGACGCTTGGCGGATGCACAGCGATGCATCCAACCGGTTCACGCAAGTGTTTGCACTGTGTCGATTTCTTTCTGCCCGACGCGCATAACCGCGAGCGTCAGCGCTACTGCGGGAAGCCGGGATGCCGACGGGCGAGCCGGGCGGCCAGTCAGGCCAAATGGTTGGCGAAGCCGGAGAACCTCGACCACTGGAAAGGCCCAGAAAATGTCCAACGGGTGCAGGAGTGGCGGAAGGCCAATCCGGGGTACTCAAGGCGGAGGGGGCCGCGACGGCGGGTGGCGTTACAAGACATCCCAACTACGCAATCCGTTGTGCACCAGCCTAAAGCCGAGCCGGTCGCCGAGGTGGCGTTACCGAATCCCTGCGTGCCGTTACAAGACAGATGGGAGTCGCAAAACCCTGTGCTCGTGGGGCTTATCGCGCAGTTCGCCGGAGTGACGTTACAAGAGGACCTCGAACCCATGCTGCGACACCTGCAATCCCGGGGGCGGGTGATCCTGGGCATCGACGTCCAGCCGCCCGATTATGCAAAAACAACCGATCGATCGCGAACAACTCCGGCGCACGCCGGCCCAGTTTAGCTGGCTGGACCACCGGCTGGTGCGGGGCAATTACCTGGGGCGGGCCAGTGCCCCCGCCTGGGGCCTCTATCTGGTCCTGGTCACCGTGGGCGACGCCGACGGGCTGAGTTACTACGCCACGCGCACCCTGGCCCGGCTGCTCACGCTCAGCGAGGACGGCCTGGTCGAGGCGCGCCGGCAGTTAATCGAGGCCGGGGTGATCGCCTACGCCGCGCCACTTTACCAGGTGCTCTCCTTGGACCGGGGCAGGCCAACGCACACGCTGGCGGCAACGCCGCCGCCGAGCCGGGAGGTGGGCGCGTGATCGATTACGAACTGTATTGCCGGATAAAACAGGCGGAGGCGGCCGGTCACAGTGCGCCGCAAATCGCCCGCTCGCTCCAGTTGCACGTGCAGACGGTGAGGCGCTGGCAGGCGCAGGAAAAGTACGTGCGCAGCCAGGCCGCGCAGGTGCCTAGGCCAAGCAAGCTCGACGTGCACAAGCCGGCGATCGCGCGCTGGCTGGAGGCCCATCCGTTCACCGCCATGCAGCTCTGGCAAAAGGTGCGCGAGCGGGGGTACACGGGCGGGTATTCAATTTTGAAAGACTACGTGCGGCGGGTGCGGCCGAGGAACCTGGAGGCGTTTCTTACCCTCAAGTTTGCCCCCGGCCAGACCGCGCAGGTGGACTGGGGCAGTTTTGGCGCGGTGGAGGTGGACGGCACCCGGCGGGCTTTAAGTTTTTTCGTCATGGTTTTGGGGTACAGCCGGTTCCTGCATGTGGAATTTACCCTCGGGCAGGGCCAGGAGTGGTGGCTGGGCTGTCACCGGCGCGCCTTTGAAAAACTCGGCGGGGTGCCGCGCGAGGTGATGGTGGACAACTGCAAGACGGCCGTCCTCTCGCATGTGCCCGGGACCGACCCGGTGTACAACGCCCAGTACCTGGACTTTGCCCGGCACTACGGGTTTACGATAAAAGCGTGCGGGCCGGGGCATCCGCAGTCCAAGGGCATGGTGGAAAACGCGGTGGGTTACGTGAAAAAAAGCTTCCTTGGCGGGCGGCAGATGAACGGGTTTACCGAGCTGGGGCCGGCCGCCAGCTTGTGGCTGGAAACGGTGGCCAACGTGCGCGTTCACGCTGAAACCCAGGGCCGGCCGGTGGACCGGCTGCCCGAGGAGCGCGCTGCGCTCCTGCCGCTTAACCCGGTGGCCAGTCCGGCGGTGCGCACCTTAAGCGTGCGGGCGTCGCGGCGGTGCCGGGTGAGTATCGAAACGAACCGCTACTCGGTGCCCACGAAGTTTGCCGGGGCGCTACTCACCGCGCAGATCGAGGGGGCGCAGGTGAGGTTTTATGCGGACCGCACCCTGGTGGCCGAGCATGCCCGCAGTTTTGCCCGCCGCGCCGATGTGGAAAACCCCGAGCATGTGCGCGAACTCGAGGAGCGCAAACGGCAGGGGGCGCGGCAGCGCCTGCGGCTACGGTTTTTGGAACTGAGCCCGGCGGCACCCGCCTACCAACGGGGGCTGGAGGAGCGCCGGCTCAACGCGGGACACCACCTGGCGACTATCGTGGGTTTGGTGGCCCTGTATGGAACGGAGGCAGTCGGCCGGGCGATCGAAAGCGCCCATGAACTCGGCGCCTACTCCAGCGATTACATCCTCAACTTGCTCGAACAACGCGCGCGGGCCTTGCCGCAAGCCGGGCCGATCCACCTCACCCGCGCCGACGCGTTGGCCGCACTGGAACTCGAACTGCGTCCCCCGGATTTAAGCCCCTATACCCAATGAAAACAGAACCCGAAAAAACCGATTTATTAAAAGATCAACTCAAGTACCTGAAACTCGGTTACCTGCTGCGCCACCACGGCGAACTCACGGCCGAGGCGGCCAAGGCGCGCTGTTCGCACGCCGAATTTTTACGCCGACTGGTGCAGGCCGAGACCCAGGACCGCCAGATCCGGGCGCTGGAGCGGCGCATCCAGGCAGCGCGCTTCCCGGTCAAGAAAACCGTCGACCAGTTCCAGTGGGACTGGCCCAAGGAGTTGAACGAAGCGCAGGTGCGGCACCTCTTCGAACTGGGCTTTGTCAAGGAGCGCACCAACGCGGTGTTTTGCGGTGGTGTGGGGCTTGGGAAGACACATCTCGCGAGCGCGTTGGGCTACGCGGCGTGCCAGGCGGGCTACACGGTGCTGTTTACGACGGCGGTGGACGCGATCAACGCCCTGGTCACCGCCCAGTCCCTGCACCGGTTGCAAGCCGAGTTGAAGCGTTACATGACCCCTGCGGTGCTCGTGCTCGATGAGGTCGGCTACCTGCCGCTCGACAAGTCGGGGGCCGACCTGCTCTTCCAGATCGTCAGCCAACGCTACGAACGCGGCTCGCTGATCGTCACCACCAACAAGGCCTACAAACACTGGGCAGGGATCTTTAACAACGACGCTGGCATCACCGCGGCGATCCTGGACCGCCTACTGCACCGGGCCCAGACCGTCGTCATCGAGGGCAAATCCTACCGCATGAAAGACCGCCTGGCCGACGAACCTGCAAGCTGACCGGGCCTGATGATCGGCCCCTGGCGGGGCCGGTCATCGGCTTTTACGACAGGTGATTTTGTAACCGCCAGAAATAGACGGTGTTCGCGCCGCCGCTCACATCATAAGCCAACAACTCAGAGCTGAAAACATGAATCCATGTCGGAATGCAGCTCTGTTACTCATGGAAACTGCACGAAGCGCCGCTGGCCCGCCAGCTCCTCGGTTGGGTGAACAAAGGCGAGGTGATCTTGGCCGACCGAGCCTTTTCTTCCTGGGGACTCATCGCCTTGTTTGAGCGCAAGGGAGTCGATGTGGTGATGCGCCTGCATCAAGCCCGCAAGTCGGATTCAGGACTGGTTACTTGGCGCAAACCTGAGTGGAACAAGCGCATGGATAAAAATGAGTGGGACGAACTGCCGCAGATCCTCCAGCTGCGGGTGGTTCGTTTTCAGGTCGTGATCCCAGGCTTCCGCACCCAACACATTGGCTTGGTCACCACGCTGCTCGACGAAGTTGCCTATCCGGATTCGGTTCTGGCCGATCTGTTTCGTCGCCGCTGGCAGGTGGAACTTTTTTTTCGCGACATCAAAACCACCCTGGCCTGGATGTGTTACGCACCAAAACCCCGGAGATGATCGAGCGTGAAATCATCGTCCAGACAATCGCTTACAACTTGATCCGCGCCCGGATGCTTGAAGCAGCCAAACAACATGATGTGCCTCCGCTACGCATGTCGTTCAAAGGGACCGTCGGCGTCCTGCGCACCTTCGCCCCTTTATACAGTCCGGACAATAAAAAGGCATCCCAGCGCTACGAAGATCTACTGCTGGCCCTCGCCTCCGCCCCCGTGCCGCTTCGCCCGGACCGCAGCGAACCACGGGCGGTCAAGCGCCGCCCCAAATCCTATCAATTACTCACCCGCCCCCGCCACGAAATGCGCGTATCCACTTTTCGGCGTCAGAAATTGACGATAACACCCCTTAACTAAGTGCCATTCGGGCCTGGCCGTTTTTTTTTGTTATATTTATTGGGCGACCCCGTTTTTAGCCCACCGTTGCGCTCTGCTGGAGTCCACCCCCGACCTTGAGCTCACGCTCAAGGCCACGAGAAGCCGCGGAGCGCTTATGCCCAATGCCTCTCCTGAATGTGGCCTTGAGTGTGAGCTCAAGGAGGTTCGCTGACCGGCGATTACGCGTGAGGGCAGGCAGGGAAGTCTGCGCTACTGGGCGGAGCCTGACCCCGGACGACACGGAGGTCGTTCATCCCTAATCAATGCATCCCCAAGCTACTATTCATGCCTTCATCCGAGTTAAGGGAACGCATCTTGAATACGTATTAAACCCGAACTCCGAAGTTCAAACCAACCACAGATTACGCAGATGGCACAGATACAATCCATTAGGAGGTAATCAACCCCGGCTTTATCCCCCATTTTTCAGCCTCTCTTAAAATTCAGTAACATCCTGATATCTGTGCTCATCCGTGAAATCTGTGGTTAAAACTTCGGTATTTGGGTTAAAATGAGCTGTTCAATTCGGCCGATTTTCCACACCGCCGCCCCTCGGGCGTACCCCATAAAAAAGCCGCGCTGACGGCATCAGCGCGGCTTTTCCTGTTCGGGCGGTGGGCTATCCGCCAACGGTCGGCTTATGGGGCCTTGATGGCGGAGCGTTTGTCCTTGAGCGGCCATTTCTGGCCACTGAGCTCGATCATCACCGACTGCGGATTCTCGGTTTGAATGGTGATCGCGTTGTTGCGCACCAGGGCGCGCGTTTCGCCGGCCTTGAGCGGACCCTTAAATAAGGTGGTGCCGGTGGAATCCGTGGCGGTCACCAAGTCCACGGCGGCCACCGCGACGAGACCGAGGGTGCGGTCGCCTTCCTGCGGTTTGATCCACGTGATGGTCTCGGCAGGCGTTTTGGCGGTGCTCAGGGCGTTGACGCCCCATACTACGACGAGGGTCAGCACCACCAGGCCGCCTATCAGCGCGGCGCCCTTGATCAGCAGGTTGGTGTCGAGGCTGACGCCGCCGCCGTGGGGGCGGAAGGTGGCTGGGTTTTTGTCGCCATGGCCGTTGTCGGCACCGGCATGGTGGGGGGCGGCGGCGGGCGAGGGTTGCTCGACGACGTTGCCCGCTTTAGCGGTGGCCACGCTGATGTCCATGCGGCCGTAAACCTCGCGGTTGAGCCCGCGGCTGTTTTTGGCGGCGTCGCTCAGGCCGAGCGCGGTGTAGTCGTTAACGATCTTGTCGCCGGGGAGTTTGAGGTAGTTGGCGTAGGTGCGCAGGAAGCCGCGCACGTAAATCTCGGGCAGCTTGATATCAAACTGGTTGCTCTCGTATTTGTGCAGGTAGTCGCCGCGAATCTTGGTCGCTTCGGCGGCCTCACGAATGGAGATGCCTTTGCGTTTACGGGCTTCTTCGAGGCGTTCGCCGATGGTCTGCATAGGGTGGGCTTAAGGAAAAGGGTGGGGGAGGGGAAGGCGGATTTTAAAGGGAATCGAGGTCCACGATAATTTCGCGCGGACTGGAGCCGTTTTCGGGGCCAACAATGCCCTTTTGCTCCATCAGGTCCATGATGCGCGCGGCCCGGTTATAGCCGATGCGCAGACGCCGCTGGATCATCGAGGTGGAGGCGCGCTTGGTGGACTTGATGACCTCCAGCGCCTGATCGTAGAGCTCCTGGTCGTCGCCGAGATCCTCGTCGGCATCGCCGTCCTCCTCGTCGTCGGCCGAGGCGTCGCGGTCGATTTGCTGCTGGACGGACTGGGCGTACTGGGGTGGGCCGTTTTTCTTCAAAAACTCGACGACTTCCTGGACCTCTTCGTCCGAAACAAAGGCACCCTGCGCGCGCACCAAACGCGAGCTGCCGGGGGGCGAGAATAACATGTCGCCGCGCCCGATGAGGGTGTCGGCGCCCTTGCCATCGAGGATGGTGCGGGAGTCGACTTGTGAGGCGACTTGAAA
The DNA here is from genome assembly GCA_024998815.1 of Opitutus sp. Classification (NCBI taxonomy): domain Bacteria; kingdom Pseudomonadati; phylum Verrucomicrobiota; class Opitutia; order Opitutales; family Opitutaceae; genus Opitutus; species Opitutus sp. Next base: position 44,817 of record JACEUQ010000003.1, on the reverse strand, counting down.
GGCGATGCGCGAGGGCAAGTTGGCTTTGATCACGCCGGTGATGACGTTCACCGAGGGGCGTTGGGTGGCGATGATCAGGTGGATGCCAGCGGCGCGGGCGAGCTGGGCGAGGCGAGCGATGGAGGTCTCGATCTCGGCGGGGGCGACCATCATGAGGTCGGCGAGCTCGTCGATGATGGCGACGATGTAGGGCAGGCGATCGGGGATTTCTAGGCCGTCGTCATCGGCGAGCGGGTCGATGCCTTCAAGCGAGGGCTGGAGGTCGTTGGGATTGAGGCCGGTGGGGGTGGTTTTTTTGCGGCTGTTGAAGCCGGCGATGTTGCGCACTCCGACCTTGGCGAACTGCTGGTAGCGTTGCTCCATTTCGCCGAGCAGCCACTTGAGGGCGGCGGGGACCTTTTTGGCCTCGGTGACCACCGGGATGAGCATGTGCGGGAGGGTGTTGAACACTTTGAGTTCAACCACCTTCGGATCCACCATGATCAGGCGCAGGTCTTTCGGACTCTTGCGGTAGACGATCGAGGCGATGATCGAGTTAATGCACACCGATTTACCCGAGCCGGTGGCGCCGGCGATGAGCAAGTGCGGCATCTTGGCCAGGTCGGAAATGAGAGGCTTGCCGGATACGTCTTTGCCGAGGGCGATGGGGATCTCGGCTTTGGCGGCAGACCAGTCCTCGGATTCGAGGATCTCGCGCATGCCGACGGGGGTGGGGATGCGGTTGGGGATTTCGACGCCGACGGCGGCTTTGCCCGGAATAGGTGCGAGGATGCGTACCGATTGGGCGCGCATGCCGAGGGCGATATTTTTGTCGAGACTGGCGATTTTTTCGACGCGCACGCCGGGGGCGGGGACGAGTTCGTAGCAGGTGATGACCGGGCCGACGTGGATCTCGCCGGGAGTAACGGTGACGTTGAACTCGCCGAGGATGCGCACGAGGTCGGCCATGTTGCGGGCGTATTCGTCGTCTGAGCCCTCGGAGGAGGCGGAGGCCTGTTCCTTGAGCAAGGCGAGCGGGGGGAACTGGTAGTTCTCCTCGACCAAGGGAACGGCGGGCGACTTGGCCTTTTTGGTTTCCTCGGCTTTGACGATGGCGATGGGCGCCAGGCCGGCGGGCAGTTTTTCCAAGTTCGGCTCGGTCTTGGCCGGGCCGCGATTGATCTTGGGCAGGCTCGCGGCCGCATCGGGCGCGGGCTGCGTGGGATCTGCCGAAGCGGGCTCGGTGGGGCTGATGGCGAATGGGGGCGCGGTGTTGCCGGTGCGGGTGAGGCTGAGTTTTTTGTCGGCGGCGGCGGGCGCGGCGACCACGGGTGCGAGGGCGGCCTTGGCCTCGGCCTTGCGTTTTGCCTCGGCGGCTTTGACCTGGGCGAACATCTCGGCGGTCTCCCGCTTTTCGGCGGCGCGGGCCTCGCGCCAGGATTGGAAGGCGTGCAGGAGCTTGTCGAATTCTTGGCCGATGTCGGTGGCGATGATGAAGACGAGGGCGAGGCCGTAGGTGGTGCCCAGCAGCACCACGGTGCCGAAAACCCCGAGGGTGTCCTTGAAAAGCCCCTGATAAACCCAGTTGCCCAAAAGCCCGCCGAGCCCTTCGGTGAAATACTGGTTTTTGTTAAAACTTTCGATCATGGCCACCAGGGCCGAGCCGGTCACGATGCACGTCAGCATGGCCATGACGCGGGGTGCGGCGAACTGCTTGGCGCTGCGCACGGCCAGATAGGTCATCCAAAACAAAAACGGGGGGACCAGCCAGATGCTCAGGCCGATGGTGTGCAGCGCCCACCAAGTGAACTCGGCGCCCAAACTGCCGACCAAGTTGGGGGAGGCCAGGCGGAAATTGGTGCCGGTTTGGCGGCTTTGTTCAGGGGCGAAATCCATGAAGGCCACCAACAGCAAAAGCCCGACAAGGAAGCAGCTGCTGGCCGCGACCCAGCGGGGCCGGTTGCGCGGGGGGTCAAACGACGGCGTGGCTTTTGAGGTTGAACTGACAGGCTTGGACATGTGTTTTTCGACCGAGGGTAAAGGGATCAATTCCATGCCAGCGTTCCGCTCGCGCAAATGCAATATCCCCCTGCTCCTTTTTCACGTTTAACGCATATTAATTATGTCCTCTTTTCTCCGTTTGCAGCCGTTGTACCAGGATCGCGTCTGGGGTGGTCGTGCGCTCGCCAGCGCGCTCAATCGCACCCTGCCGCCCGAGCGCCCCATCGGCGAAAGCTGGGAAATCGTCGACCGCCCCGAGGCGCAGTCGGTGATCAGCGGCGGTGAGTTCGACGGCCAGTCCCTGCGCACGGTCATCGCCGGTCAGTCTGCGGCGATCATGGGCCCGAACTGGCCCGCTGACCGGCCTTTCCCGATCCTCGTAAAGTGGCTCGATTGCAAGGAGCGCCTGAGCCTGCAGGTTCACCCGCCCGCCGCGGTCGCCCCCGAGCTCAAGGGCGAGCCCAAGACCGAGAATTGGTACATCGCCGCCTGCGCCCCCGGTTCTCACCTGATCGTCGGTTTGAAAAAAGGCGTGACCCGCCTGCAGTTTGAAAAATCCCTCGCCGACCTCACCTTGGACGCCTGCGTACACCGTTTCCCGGTTGCGGCGGGCGACTCGATTCTCGTGCACAGCGGCCAGATCCACGCGATCGACGGCGGCAATCTCATCCTCGAAATCCAGCAAAACTCCGACACGACCTACCGCGTGTACGACTGGGGCCGGGTGGGTTTGGATGGCAAACCGCGCGCGATGCACGTCGAGCAGTCGCTCAAATCGATCAAGTGGGACGACTTTGAGCCGGTTCCCGTGCGCGCTGAACGCAAGGCGGCAACGATCGCCGCTGCGCGTGAGTTTAATATTCAACGCCTGCCGCTGGCTGCGGGTGAGTCGGTGGTTTTCGCCGCCGGTGAACAGCCGCGCATCCTCAGCGTGGTCGAGGGGCGACTGGTCGCGCCGACGGGTGAAGTGCTGGTGCGCGGCGACAACGTCATCCTCCCCTACGCTGTAAAAAATGAGTTTATCGCTGAAAATGACGCGCTCGTGCTGGTAACGGGAAACTTTTGCTGACACAAAATCGTCAGTAGAAGTTATGCACCTTAAACATTCTCGTTCTCATCGGGGCGGGGGGGCGTTAACACAAATCGTGGTCTTTTTGTTGTGCGCTGGCGCCATGTTGGCGCTCGGCTGGATTTTGCTTTTGCCGGGTTTGTTCACCAGTGTGATCCAGGATCGCACCGGTTTTCCGGCCAAAATCGATTACTTCTACGCCAACCCGTTCACCTCCGAGGTGCGCATGCGTGGACTGGCGATCATGAATCCGGCCGGGTTTGCCGCAGCCGATTGTTTAGAGGTGCATCAGTTTACTGCCAAGGCCGACCTCTTTTCGCTGCTGGGCGGCGCTCCGGTGCTCGACATGAGCACGATTGACGTGACCCGCGTCACCGTGGTGACCAACGCCGATGGCGTCACCAATCTCGATCTCATGAGCCGCAAGTTCGTGTCGGACTCAGGCCTGAAGCCGAACGCCGGCGGCAAGTCGCTCGCGGCCTCCCGCACGCCCGCCCCGACTCCGTTCCAGTTTCTGGTTCGCAAGCTCGATATCCGCCTCAACGAGGTGGTTCTCAAGGATGAGCGCCAGGGCAAGTCCGCCCAGTTGGTGCATTCGCTCGCGTTCAAGCGCAGCTACAACGACGTCACGCCGGATACCAAGTTTAATGCCGACTTGCCTGAGGAAGTTGTCGTCGCCGGCAAAGAGGTGGGTGAGCGGGTTTCGGGTGGGCTCAAAAGGGTTTTGGCTAACACCACCCAGCCGAGCCCGCACCAGACCTACGCCTGGGGCGAGAAGGTCAAAAAAGACGCTCAGGCGCCTGCCAAATAGCGCGGGCCTGCCCACAGGGAGGCGGAAAAAGTAGCGCAGACTTCCAGTCTGCTCTCTGGAGTTTGGCCCCAAAACGAGTTGAGATCCGTCCCCCCAGCTAAGGTAGAAGCGTACCGCAGGTAGCAACGGCATGGGTTTCGATGCGTTCGTGGACGTGCGGGTGGCTGTTGCGAAGTCTGCGAAACTCTCCGGAGTGATCAGCTCAGATCGCCATACATGATGCGCAGCACCTGTATGGTTCTTGGCACGAGTTAAACCCGAACGCCGAAGTTTTAACCACGGAATTCACAGATGAGCACAGATAACAGAGTGTTACTGAATTTGAAGACAGGATGAAAAAAGGGGATCAAGCTGAGTCCGTTTACCTCCTAAGGGATTGTATCTGTGCAATCTGTGTAATCTGTGGTTGGTTTGAACTTCGGAATTCAGGTGTGCGACCATGAAACTAACAACCATAACAGTGAAAGTCTGTTCGGCCGAATTTAACGATTCGCGGTCGAAGGGCCCGGTCACGGATGCAGGCCGCGAGGCCTCGCCGGAAAGCACGACCGTGTGCCCGAACCAGTCAGCCGCAACGAAGGTGAACCCCATCCAATGAGCTCCGTTACCGAAACAACCGACGAGTCCAGCCGCTACCTGAACGGTGAAGCCTGCAAGGATCGGAAAAGGCAGTCTCGCAAAGACGTAGGACCTAAATCGTTGATTTCCGATCAACACGTCGGCGGAGTCAGCGGGGGCGGCGGGGTGGGAAAGGTCGTTAGGTTAAGTGGTGAGACCTGCGGCGGTGGGGCGTCTTGCGATGCCTCAACCACCGGCACAAGCGCGGCAAAACCTCGTAAGGCCGGACGGGCCGTGGCAGGAGTCGGAGACCTCCATAGTAGTGATGATCTAGCGGACATTAAAACCGCCGGGGAGCGAAGGGAGGGCACTTGTTCCCACGCATCACAGAGCGGCAAAGGACCCGACGATGGCTGGGGTGATGAACTCTGGATAAAAACGTCACCGAAGGTTCGGAAGCTGCAACGTGTGCTATATCGGAAAGCAAAAGCGGAGCCGCATTGGCGGTTCTATAGTTTGTATGGAGAGCTGTATCGGCAGGACATTCTGTCGGATGCGCTCGATCAGGTGATCGCCAATGACGGCGTGCCGGGAGTGGACGGGTTCGAGGTGGAAACGCTCGTAAAGAACGAAGCCTATCGGGCGGCATGGCTGCTTGCGCTGGCGGAGGAAATGCGAACGAAAACCTACCGACCCAGTCCGGTCCCAGCGCCGATTCATAGCGGGAAGTTTACCGAGGTAAGTGCGCGGAGCGCGCGACGGTCATGATTTTCGGACATGTGGGCGATAAAGTCGGAGGTATAAAGGTGGCGTTTTTTAGTTCGTTGACCGCGCCAGTGCATGAACAGGCTGTTGGCCCAGCGGTTGAACATGCCGTGGATGCGCACCGCGTTCGGGCGGCGTAATCGGCAGCGATCATCCTGGCGCGAGGCGTCGAGGCGGGCATGCAAACCGGTCTCGATTCCCCAGTGCGCAATGTTGACCTCCAGCCATTGGGCGGGAGTCAACTCGGCGGCGGGGCGACTGGTGATCAGCGCCACGGTCTCGGTGGGCTTGCCGTGGCGTTTTCGGCAGATTCTCGCGGCTTGCGCCACCAGGGGGAAGCAGGCGCTTTCCGCGCTCAACTCGCGCGCCACCAGGGTGCGCGTCACGGGGTGCTTCTTTTCCTGGGTGGTACGTTGCTCGGCAGCGGGATCTTTTAACGGGTCAAAAAAGGGGCGCCCGGATCGGGCACTTGCGCTGCTACGATTTTCTGCAAGCCGGGCTGATTGCCTTTGACGGTGAACAGGTAGTCGCCGCCATGCTCCAGTACGATCGCCCGCGCGGTGTCCGCCTGGGTATGCAGGGCATCAAGGCTCACGAGTTTATCGACCAAATCGAGTCTCTCACACAGGGCGCGGGCGGCGGGAATCTCGTTACTTTTTTCGGCGACGACCTCGCTGCCGAGATAAAACAAGCTCGGCGAGGTAACCGCGGTCACGACGTTTTGTCCGCCGCTGTGCTTGGGGACTTTGCCGTCGATGACCACGATCTCGGTGGCGGGAGGCTCGCCTCGCACCTGGCGTTGGTGGGCGAGTAAAACCTCCTCGATGCGCGCGGCCTGCACACGGGCGAACAGACGGCTGAAGGTGGGCTGGCTGGGAGCGCCGTATTTGCCGCGGCGGCGGATCACCCCGAGGGCTTGGCGTTGGACCGGGGAGAGCCGGCGGGCGAAAGCGGCCAGGTCACGTTGGCCGCGGGGTGCTCCGGCCAGATAGGCCGCCGCCGTGATCGCCAGCAGCGCGTGCAAGGGATAGGCCCCGATGTAGGCGCGGTATTCAGGCACTTGCCGGAAGGCCTCCGCCAGGCTGATTAAATCGGGGGCCTTCAGGGTACTTCGCACCGGAACTTTCGCCTCCACCGCAGCCAGCGAGGGTTTGATCTGCCCTGCCTGAAGAGCTCTCCGGGCCCGGGGCTCCAGCTCGCGCACAAACAAGCGCTTGGGCTTGGCGTGGTGCTCGTAGTAATCGCGCGACTTACGCGTGTTGCCCTTGGTCAGGCCCAACTCGGTCCACCCGGATGCCTTGTATACACTTCCCGTAAAACGCTCGGGGTCGACGAAGGTTTCCACGACGAGCACGGGGTGCTCGTAACGCGACTGCCAGTCGGCACTGAGCCGGCCGAGCACCCGGCTCAAAACCGCCGAGCCCAAGTTGGGCACCGCCGGCTTGGGCAGCAGCAGGAACCGCACGTTGTTGACCACCAGCGCCAATCGGCGTCGGCGCTGTTCTCCACTCCAGCCAATCCACGCCTCCCGGCCGCGCAGGTGCAGCGCCGCCGCCGCAAACACCAGCACCGCCACCCAGGTGCCCTGCGCATCGCTCACCGCGTACAGCAGCCGCTCGCCCACCGGTTTCACCGCGCCCAGATAGTGATGCTCCTCAAGCAGCCCCTGCGCTCGGGCGTTTAACTCGGGGCTGTCTAGCACCTGCACCTGCAAGTGGCGCAGCGAAATCACCTCCCCTTGGGGGTTCGACGGGTTCGTTTCGGCCGGCATCATTCACCCAGCCAAAATGAATTCCTGGGGCTTGTCCCGCTTATTCCGCTCCTTTGTTAGTATTCAGGTGTTTAGCTGTTCAATGAATCGGCGGTGCCGCGTGGCGCCACGCCGCTCACATCTTAAAACTGGAGCTGAGCTGGAAGACCGCGCTCACAATCGCGAAGGCGATAAAGCCGACGAATGAAAAAACCCCAAGTAGCACCACCGTCGCTATGATGCTGGTGAAGGCGTTTAACTGCGCCGTAATCGCCTTCTGGTAGGTGACCGCGACTTTTTTAAGGCTGGGCACCAGGTTGCCGGTGTTCTCGCCTACCGCCAATTGGTCGAGCACGAGGTCGGGAAAACAGCCGGTGCGCGCGAGCGATGCCGACAACGCCTCGCCTTCCAACACCCGCCCGGTCGCTTCATCGAAGGCCGCCCGATGCACGCGGTTCTGGATCTGCCGCTCGGTCATGCGCAGCGCTTCGCTGGTGGTGATTCCGTTTTCCAACAACACGGAAAGCGTCTGACTGAAGGCGAGGACGGTCTGGGAAACGGAGAACGGCCCGATAATCGGCATGCGCAGCGCCCAGGCGTCGGTTTGCAGGCGGCCGGGTTCGGTCTGCCGCCAGCGCCAAAACGCCACTGCTCCAAAGGCCAGTCCGGCGATTACAAAAATGCCGTACTTGAGGCCGAAATCGGACAGCCCGAGCAGGAGTCGGGTGGAGGTGGGTAATTCGCCGCCGAGCGACTTGAGCAGGGTCTGCAGCCGGGGCAGCAGGAAAAGCATAAAGAACAGGATCACGCCGCCAGCGACAAACATCATGAAAGCTGGGTAGGCGAGGGAGGTGAGGATTTTTTGGCGCAGTTCCTTCTGCTCCTGCAGATGCGTGATGAGCCGGTTGAGCACGTCGTTGAGGTTGCCCGTGGCTTCGCCGGATTGGATGAGGTTGAGCGTCGAGCTGTCGAAGACTGCGGGCAGGGTTCCCATGGCGCGGGAGAGCTGGGCGCCTTCGCTGAGTTGTTCCCAAAGCAGGCCGCACAGCAGGCGCATCCGGGGCTCTTTGATGCGCGTGCTCAGCAAGCGCACGGATTCGCCTGCGGAGAGTCCGCTGGTGGTGAGATCGACCAGGGATTCGAGAAACGGCAGGCGCTCGCGGCGGCTGAGCGCGGCAGAAGTCGGAACTTTCAGCTGAGAGCTGGGAGCTTGGGGCTTGGAGCTTTGAGCTTTGAGCGTGGAGCTGGGAGCTTGGAGCTGAGAGCGCGGCGTTGTGGGCTTGGTTTTACCGGAGGAATTTTCGTGCACGCTCACCGGGGTGAGGCCGCGTGCGCCGAGAAGGCGCAGGGCATCCTTGCGACTGGGCGCAGTCACCTGATCGGTGACGCTCTGGCCGGAGCGGTCGCGGGCGGTGTAGGTGAAGGTGGGCATGCGGGAGGCTTACTTAATGACCAATGGCCAAGGACCAAGGACCAATGGCCAAGGACCAAGGACCAATGGCCAATGACCAAGGACCAAGGACCAATGACCGAGACCAATTGACCAATGGGCAATGACCAATGGCCAAGGCTCAATGGGAGGGGTGGGGGAGTTCATTCGACTCGAGGTGGCTGTTAAAGCGAGATGAGCGGGACGATGGATACCCCATTGGGCATTGAACATTGGACACTGGTCATTGGGCCTTGGTCCTTGGGCATTCCGCGCGGCGCGGTTATTTTTCTACGACGGTGACGACGCGTAGTACTTCGTCGAGGGTGGTGAGGCCGGTTTTGACTTTGGCCCAGCCGGATTGGCCTAGCGTGCTCATGCCGTTGGCCCGGGCGCATTGGGCCAGGGTGCGCGTGCTTTCGCGTTTGAGGATGAGGTCGTGGAGTTCGTCCGTGGGCTTTAGGATTTCGAACAGGCCAATGCGGCCGCGGTAACCCGTGCCTCGACAGCGGTCGCAGCCAACCGGGCTTTGCAACTGCGTGACTCCGTCGGCTTCACTTTCGTCCAGGCCGAGGATCGCCATCGTGTCCTTGAGTTTGATCGCGGCAATGGGCTCGGGGCGCGAGCAGTCGTGGCAGAGGCGGCGCACGAGGCGCTGGGCGATCACCAGCTCGATTGCCGAGGCGACCAAAAAGGGCTCGATGCCCATGTCGATCAAGCGGGTGATAGCGCCGGGGGCGTCGTTGGTGTGAAGCGTTGAAAACACCAAATGGCCGGTGAGCGAGGCGCGGATGGCGATATCGGCGGTGTCGCGGTCGCGGATTTCACCGACCATGATCACGTCGGGGTCTTGGCGCAGGATGCTGCGCAGGGCGTTGGCGAAGGTCAGCCCGATCTCGGAGCGGATCTGGATCTGGTTAACTCCAGGGACTTCGTACTCGATCGGGTCTTCGACGGTGATGATGCGCAGATCGGTTGAGTTGATCTTGCGCAGAAAGGCGTTGAGCGAGGTGGATTTGCCCGAGCCGGTCGGGCCAGTCACGAGGATGATGCCGTGGGGGTAATCGAGGACGTTGTTGATCTGCTCCTGCTCGCTCGGGCTCATGCCGAGGCGGTCCATGCTGTAGGCCTCTTTCTTTTGGTTGAGCAGACGCAGGGAGACGGATTCGGCGTAGATGGTGGGCGCGGTGGCCACGCGGATGTCGAGGACGGTGGCGCCGGCGCGGAAGTTGATGCGCCCGTCTTGAGGCAGGCGTTTTTCGGAGATGTTGAGTTTCGCCATTATTTTCAGGCGCGAGATAATCGCGTCCTGAAAGCGGCGGAGGTTTTCCGGAACGGGGACTTGCACGAGGATGCCGTCGACCCGGTAGCGGATGGTGAGCTGGGTTTCCTGCGGCTCGAAGTGGATGTCAGTCGCCTCGTCGGCGACGGCTTGGGAAATGACGTCGGTGACGAAACGCACCACGGCGGCGTCCGCGTCCACGTCGGACTCGGCTTGAGCGAGGGTTTCGGGGGCGACGTAGGACTCATCGCCATCTTCAAGGCTACCGGAGCCGACGCCGAAGTGCAGGAGGATGAGGTGGTGGATTTTTTCCGGCACGCCGAGGTGCCAGACCAACGGGCGCGGGGTAAAGGTGCGAATCCAGTCGGCCATTACGTCATCGGGCATCCAAGCGGTGGCGAGGTGGAGCGGCGAGTTATGGGGAGCTCGGAGCTGGGAGCTCGGAGCTGGGAGCTCCGAGCTGGTGTCGGCGGCGAGGAGGATGGGCACGAGTTGGTAGTCGTGGACCAAGCGGGCGGGGAGCAGGCCGAGGGATGCGGGGTCGGCTTCGAGGTTGCTGGCGATGTCGAGGCCGGAGGCGGCGGCGAGGGCGGCGAGTGTTTTGGGCTCGTCGAGGCCGAGAGCGGACGCGAGAAGTTTGATGCGCTGGTTGCGTGGGGCCTCGGCGATGCCCTGACGTTGGTCGTTGGAAATACGCTCAGACAAGGAGTCCGGTAGCAGAGTGGGCACGGTTGAGCGGCCAGGCTCCAAGGCGGCTAAATTCGGGGATTCACTCATGGTGCCGCGGTTTAGCTTTTCTTCTTTTTAGCCGTGGGCTCGGGCTTGTCGGCGGGCTTTTCAGCCGGGGGCGGCGGAGGCGGATTAAAGGGGGTGCCGTCGAGGTGCTTTTGGATTTGGTCCTTGTTGGTCTGGCGTTCGATCTCGGTGCGCGCCTGGGCGGTGCCGATGGCGGTGGAGAGAACGTGGGGGCGGATAAAGAGTAGGAGCTCGGTGCGGGAGGCGGTCTTGGTGCGGGCACCGAGCAGATGGCTGAGGACCGGGATCTCAAAAATGAAGCCGAGTTTGCCGCGTGATTTCTCGTTTTTGGTGCGCTGGAGGCCGCCGAGGACGATCATTTCGCCGTCGTTCACGTTGATGGTGGATTTGGCCTGGCGGCGGCCGATGACAGGCTGGTCGTTGCCGTCGACGGGCACGGTGCCGAGGATGTCGTTTACCTGCTGATCAATGGTGAGCTGAATGGAGCCATCATCGCCGATGAGCGGGGTGACCTTGAGGTCGATGGCAATGTCCTTGTAGGTGACCGTCGAGCTGGTGGTGGTGCCGCCGCCGGTGCCGGAATTGGGCGTCGCGGTGGAGCCGGTGATGATGGGGCGGGACTCGCCGACGATGATCTGCGCTTCCTTATTGTGCGCGGTAACGATGGTGGGAGCGGAGAGGACCTTGACCTCGCTCTTGGATCCCATGCTGCCGCTGTTCATGGCGGCGTCGAAGGCGAGGGGATTGACGACGCCGTTTGTCACGTCCCATCCGGCTACACTGCCGGAGAACTTGGTGAGCTGTATCGTGCTGCCCGATTGGCCCACGGTGAGTCCAAGCTTGCTGATGCCGCTCTTGTCGGTGTCGGAGAGGGTGACTTCAGCGATGACCACCTCGATGCGTACTTGGGCAAGGACGATGTCGATTTTATCCACCAGTTCGCGGATGAGGCGGATGTCGTCGCCGGTGCCGCTGATGATGACGGCGTTGCTGCGTTCGTCGGAGGTGATCGTGAGCAAGCTGCTGAACTGGGTGTCCGACTCGGAGCCGCCGGTGGGTGCTGAGGGGGCAGTCGGGGCCTTGGTGGCGGGCTGGGCGTTGGCGGCTGGCTTGGCTGCGGGCTCAGGGGGATTAAAGGGACTGGAATTGCCGAAGCCGGCCTGCGACTTGGTTGCACCGCCGTTGGCCTTGGCGGCGGCGCCCGTTTGGCCGGTGACGATGGTGGTCAGCAGGGTGGCGACTTTATCGGCGGTGGCGTGCTTGAGGTAGATGACCTCGTTGCGCGTGTTGGGGTCGGCCTTGACGTCGAGCTTGGCGATGAGCGCGTCAAAAAAGGGGTGCTGGCGGGAGTCGGCGATGAGGACGAGTTGGTTGGTGCGGTCGTCGGCCGAGAGCGAGAGGGAGTTGCCGAGGGCCTGCTGGGCGGGGTTTTGCAGCATCTGCTTCACGCGGCCGGCTAGGTCGCTGGCCTTGGCAAAATGCAGGGGGTAAAACTTGGGCGAGAAATCGGTGGAGGCGGGGCGGTCGAGGGTGAGGAGCAGTTGCTCGACGCGCTGCAGATTGGAAATGGAATCGGTGACGAGAAACGCGTTGGTGTTGTTAAAAAGAATCGCGCCGCCGAGTTGGACGTTGAGCAGGGAGTTGAGCTGCGGGACGAACTCTTGGGCCTTGAGGTTTTGGAGGTCGAAAATCTTGGAGGCGACCTTGCCGCTGGCGGGAAGTCCTAGGGTGGATTCGGTTAACAACTCGGGGGCTTCGGTGCGGGTCTTGTTGGCGAGCTCGACGATTTTCAGGTATTTTTCGCCCATCTCGACCACGCCGATGTTGTTGAGCGCGAGAACGGAGACGAGCGCCTGGATCGCCTCGGCCTTGGTTACGGGTCGGGGGATGTTGAGGGTGATCGCGGTGGACGGCAGGGCTTGCGGGCGTAGCACGATGCGGCCGGTCCATGCTTCCAGGCGGTCGATCACCAGATCCAGCGGCGCATCGCGCAGACGCAGGGAGTCGATGATCTCCTCTGGTGCGCGGGCCGCCGGAACCGTGGTGGTTACAGAAGCGGGCATCTGCGCAATCAAGGCGGCGGGGGTAAGGCACAGACCGGCAAGGGCAAACGGGCGGGAAAATCGCATAAAATAGAGTACGGGACTTCGGGGGCGAAGTCGCAGAGCAGAGGTGAACGCAGTGGGGTTGTAAATGGAGTTATGCGCTTAACGGGGTGGGGGGGGGGCGAAGCCGGCGCTTTTGGCGTGCGCAGTGTTTTTGAAACTTGCGGGAGGCGGACGGCCCCCCAACCGTGACGCTTTTTCATGCCCAATAGTTTCGGCCATCTTTTCCGTATCACCACCTGGGGCGAAAGCCATGGTCCCGGCATCGGCGTAGTCATCGACGGCTGCCCGCCTTCGCTGCCCATCACCGTCGAGGAGATCCAGGCCGAGCTCGATCGCCGCCGCCCTGGGCAGAGCGACATCAGCACCCCGCGTAAAGAGGCCGACGTGGTTGAGATTTTGTCCGGCGTGTATGAGGGCAAAACCACCGGCACGCCGATCGGGCTTTTCGTGCGCAACACCGACCAGCGGTCCAGCGCCTACAACGAGATGAAGCAGGCGTTCCGCCCCTCGCACGCGGATTTCACTTATCAGGCCAAGTTCGGCGTGCGCGACCCCAACGGCGGTGGGCGCAGTTCGGCTCGCGAGACCATCGCCCGTGTGGCGGCTGGCGCGCTTGCCCGCAAGATCCTCACGCTGGCCTACGGCGTCGAGACCCGCGCCTATGTTACCCGCGTGCACGATATCGCGGTGCCGGCGGAAGCGTTGAGCGCGTTTCCCTCGCTGGCCGAGGTGGAGGCGACCGCAGTGCGTTGCCCGCATCCCGAGACCGCTGCGGCGATGATCGCGCGCATCAAGGACGTGCGCAGCCACGGTGACTCTGTGGGTGGCGTGATTGAATGCCGTATCCGCAATGTGCCGACGGGGCTGGGCGAGCCGGTGTTCGACCGGCTGGAGGCCGACCTCGCGAAGGCCATGTTGTCTTTGCCGGCGACCAAGGGCTTTGAGGTCGGCAGCGGTTTCGACGGCTCGCTGCTCAAGGGCTCCGAGCACAACGACCTGTTTGAAAACCGCGACGGCCGTGTGCGCACGTTGACCAACCGTTCCGGCGGCGTGCAGGGTGGCATCAGCAACGGCGAAGAGATTGTCTTCCGCGTGGCCTTTAAGCCCACCGCGACCATTTTGCAGTCTCAGCCAACCGTGGATTTGGCCGGTCAGCCGACCGAACTCATGGGTAAAGGTCGCCATGATCCCTGTGTGGTACCGCGAGCGGTGGTCATCGTCGAGGCGATGGCGGCCCTCGTCCTGCTCGACCACGCGATGCGCCAGAACGCGCAGAACCGCTCATTTGAGTTTCCAGTCTAATCAACCAACGTGGGGCATGAATCTCATGCCTTTGCTCGATCCCGTACCCGTTATGCCCGCTGAAACTCCATTCATTTACATTATTCTCGGTGCCGCCGGGTCGGGCCGCCGCGAGGTGCTCGCCGACCTGATTGACGGCGGTCTGCCCGAGGGCGCCCACGCCGCTGTGTTGCTCGCCGCTGCCGAACCCGCCGATGCGCAGGACGCACGCCTGCCCTCGCTCGCCCGCTGGAATTGGAGCGAGGGGGCGATCTCCGCCGCGCTGCCTCCCGGTGCCACCCACGTGTTTTTCGTGACCGATGGCCGGCAGAATCCCGTTGATCAGCTGGAGGCCCTGCAAAAATGGGTGCCCGCAGTGCAGGCCGAGATTGGCCGCATCATCACCGTGGTGAGCTGCCGTCTGGCCGAACAACACCCCGTGCTCATCGCTTGGTACGACGCCTGTATTCATTTTTCCGACGTCGCGTTGCTCAACCAGCGCGAGGGGGTTGCCAATAAATGGATGTCCGAGTTCCAGCTGCGGTTTAAAGACCTTTGTTACCCCTGCCTTTTTGAGTTCGTCAAAGCCGGCCGGGTTAAAAACCCGCTTCTCGTACTCGATCCGCAGGCCCGGCGCATGTCCCATATTTTCGACCTCGACGAGTGGACCGGCTTGGACCTCGAAGGCGTCGAATTTGGTACCGAAGACGAGGATGGCATCGAGGTGGTCGACGACCAGCCGGAGAAAAAAGCTGGCCAGGGCAAGGAAGCCGCCGAGGACGACGGCGATGACTGGAGGCCTCAGGTTGATCCCTATTTCCAGCTGCGCCTCGGCGGCCGACGCGAAATGGAGATTCCGGATATCGCCAAGTACCTCCCCTGATCCCCCGAAAACCGGCGTAAGCGCCGGTTTTTTTGTGGGTTAGTAGGCAGTCACACTCAAGTTGTCGGATTGAGTTCTGCGGTAGTGCGGTGCTTCAGCCCGCAGGTTTGATGGTATTTAATTTACAATCGCCGATGCGGGCTAAAGCACCGCACCACTTTCGATCCGACAAGTTTCATGTTACTGCCCACCAGTCTGAACCCATCAGCGGCGGGCCGCAATCAACGCACTGGGGGCCACGCCGTGGACCAACCTAAAACTGCGCGAGAAATGAAACGGGTCGTCCATGCCCACGCGATTGGCGACGTCCTGAACCCGGGCCCCCTTTTCGAGTAAAAAGGCGGCAGCGAGCGCCATTTTCCGCCGTCGCAGGTATTGATGCGGGCTCACACCCAAGAAGCGGCGAAATAACCGGCACACACTTGACGCCTCAAGGCGGGCGGCTGCGGCAATTTCGTCCAGCCCGCGCCATGCGGCGGCGTTCGTGTCGATGAGCGAACGACAGCGTTCAAAATTTTCCCGCGCCGCCTCGGTTCCGGCGTTGGGGCTGAGGCTGGCTCCGCGCGCAGGCGCTTCGCCGATTTTCAACAGGAATACCTCAGCAAGGCGGCTGCAAATCGGGGTGGAGGCAGGCCCGTGGCGTCGTCCCTCGCGGGTGATTTGCTCGGCGAGTTCACGAAGGTCGCCGAGTGCGGCCACGCGCCGAGCCCGTCCATGCAGAAGGCCCGCTCGGGTGAGGGCTCGCGTGACTCCGGGGCCGGCTAGAGCGAAGAAAAACTTTTCCAAGGGCGCATCGGCCTCGGTTTCGATGCGGACAGAGGTGCGCGGCCCCGACGCAAAGCAGACGCCCGGTTCCAATCGGTGCTCGGTGCCATCGAGCACGCACCGCCCGGAGCCGGCGACCACCAGTTCGATCACGGTGTAGGCGTAACGCGTTCGGCTTAGGGTGTAGTCGGGGCGGCAGCGTTCCCTTCCTCCTAGCGTAACGGTTACCCGTTCACGCCACGGGCCAGCCAGTTGGAGGAAAAAGGTGCTGCTGTCCGCCACTTGGGCGGCGAGCAAGGGCGGGTTTTGGGGAAGGCCGATATTATCCATGTGGTGGCTGGTAACGTCCATTCACTTATTGGGTAAATCTGCTAAAGTGGGAAGGTTGATATTCGACCTGTCGACGTAGCCCCAACCCCGCTCAATCCCGTCGAATCCAGCGCTATTCACCACTATGCCATCCGTTAAAAAACTGCCTAAGAAGTGCGTCTATCTCGTCGCCAACGGCGATCTCCGTCAGACGGCCAACGAAAAATGCTGGCCTGCCCAGGCCGCCATGGAAAAACAGCTGGCCGAGGTTGTTGCCTCGTTTGGCTACAAGCTCGTCCGCGCCCACCCCTTCAAGAAGGATGTTAATCATGGCTTCATCTCCTCGCAGAAAGAGGGCATGGCTGTGTTCGCTGGGATTGATCCCACCGCCCCGCTCATCGTCGCCGAGTGCGTCTGGCAGTATTCGCATCACCTCCTTCCCGGTCTAATCTCGCACCGCGGGCCCTTGCTTAATGTCGCCAACTGGTCCGGCACCTGGCCTGGCCTCGTCGGCATGCTCAATCTCAACGGTTCGCTCACCAAGGCCGGCGTCAAATACTCGACACTGTGGAGCGAAAACTTCGACGATACGCTGTTCCTCGGTGGCTTGCAAAGTTGGCTGAAGACCGGTGTCGCCAAACACAAGATCACCCACGTCAAGTCGCTCGCCAAGGTCACGATTCCGGCCAAGGCCCGCGCCGTCGCCAAGAAGATCGCCGACGACCTTCGCGTGAACAAGTCAATCATGGGCGTTTTCGACGAAGGCTGTATGGGCATGTACAACGCCATCATCCCCGACGAGCTGCTGTTCCCGCTCGGCGTTTACAAGGAGCGCCTGTCCCAGTCCGCGCTCTATTACGCGACCACCCAAATCTCCGACGCCGAGGCGCTGGAAGTGTTTAATTGGTGCAAAAAGAAGGGCCTCAAATTCCACTTCGGCAAGGACGAGGCGACCGAGCTCACCGAGCGCCAGGTTCTCCTCCAGTGCAAAATGTACATCGCCGCCGTGCGCATCTCCGACGAGTTCGGCTGCGAGACGATCGGCATCCAGTATCAACAGGGCCTCAAGGACCTCTTGCCCGCCTCCGATCTGGTCGAGGGTTCGCTTAACTCCACGGATCGTCCCCCAGTCAAACGCGCTGACGGCACCGTTATCCGCCCCGATGCACCGATCCCGCATTTCAACGAAGTCGACGAGTGCGCCGGCCTCGACGGCCTGTTCACTGACCGCGTTCACCAAGCCTTGGGCCAGCCCCGCGCCAATACCCTCCACGATTTGCGTTGGGGTGATTGGGACAAGTCCGGCTCCACCGCCGAATACGTGTGGGTGTTCCTCATCTCCGGCAGCGCTCCGGCCGACCACCATATCGATGGTTGGGCAGGCTCCGACTCGCATCGCCAACCGGGCATGTATTTCAAGCTCGGCGGCGGCACCCTGCGTGGCATCGCCAAGACCGGCGAGATCATTTGGAGCCGCTTCTTTGTCGAGAACGGCAAACTCAAGCTCGATATCGGCCGAGCCAAGGTCATCAGCCTGCCGCAAGCCGAGACCGAGCGTCGTTGGAAAGAGACTACATTCCAGTGGCCCATCATGCACGCTGTCACCTATGGCGTGAGCCGCGATCAGATGATGGCACGCCACCCGAGCAATCACATCCAGGTGGCCTACGCCAACAGCGCCAAGGAGGCCGATCTCGCCCTCTACACCAAGGCTGCGCTCGCCGCCGAACTCGGTGTCGAAGTGTTCTTCGCCGGCACCAAAGCCGACGGAAAAGCGTTCTAAGAAACGCGCAGGAGCGGGTGGCGAGTCGTTCAAAAACACCGCCACCCGCCTCTCGTTGGCTCCTGCCTCTCATCAATACCCGCTACTCGCTACTTTCCGCATACACCATGTCCCTAGACGCCCTTCTCAATCTTTCGCATCAACTCGGCCGCGAAGAGCGCCGCCTCGCCATTCTTGGTGAGGGCAACACCTCCATGCGGCACGATGCTGAGACCTTCACGGTCAAGGCCTCCGGCTCCAATCTCGCCACCCTTGCCGTTGCCGGCACGGCCACCTGCCATTTTAGCAAACTCCTCCCGCTGCTCGACGCCGAGAGTATGACCGATATCGCGGTGGACGAAGCCCTGTTCGCTGGTCGCGTTTCCACGGAAATGAAAAAGCCCTCCGTGGAGGCCATTTTTCACGCGTACCTGCTGACCCTGCCCGGCGTGAATTACGTCGGCCACACGCATCCGATCGCGGTCAACGCGATCCTCTGCTCGAAGCACGCCCGCACCTTCGCAGCCCGCCGCTTGTTTCCCGATGAGATCGTCTGCTGCGGCGTCGAGAGCGTCTTCGTTCCCTACACCGACCCCGGCCTCAAGCTCTCCCAGGCCATCAAGTCCGCGGTCGAGGATTACATTAAACGCCTTTCCCGTCCGCCGCGCGTCATCCTCCTGGAAAACCACGGCCTTATCGCCCTGGGAGCCACGCCCGAGGCTGTGCTCGCAGCCACCCTCATGGCGGTTAAAGCGGCCGAGATTTTCTCCACCGCTGCCATCCTTTCTGGTGGCGAACCGCAATTCCTCACCGCCGCTCAGGTCGAGCGCATCGCCGGCCGCCCCGACGAGCACTACCGCCAGAAGGCCCTCGGGCTCTGAGCCGATTCTTAAACTCTAAATCGATCGCTTCTTAATTTCCAAAAATAATGCCTACCTACAACTACGTTAACTTCTGCTGGGACGACGCCAAAGCCGCTGCCCTTGATCCCGTCGGCCGCCTGATCTACCGCTCCAACTTGCTCGGTAGCGACCAGCGCATCACCAACACCGGCGGTGGCAACACCTCGGCCAAGATCATCGAGCTCGACCCGCTCACCGGCGCCAAAGTTGAAGTCCTTTGGGTCAAAGGCTCCGGCGGCGATCTGCGCACCAGCACCCGCGAAAACTTCTCCTCCCTTTATCAGGACAAGCTCCTCAGTCTCCAACAGGTCTACGCCGCCAAGCCCAACAAGGGCGTCAAGTCGCAGGCCGAGGACGACATGGTCGCCATGTTCTCCCACGCCACGTTTAACCTGAACCCGCGTGCTTCCTCGATCGACACCACGCTGCACAGTTTTCTGCCCGGCAAGCACGTCGACCACATGCACCCGAACGCGATCATCGCGATCGCCGCTTCGGCAAACCGCGAAAAGCTCACCCAAGAAATCTTCGGTGGTGAGATGGCCTACGTGGGCTGGATGCGCCCCGGCTTCGAGCTCGGTCTTGCCATGCAGGAAATCGCCCGCAAGCAGCCGAGCGTGAAGGCCATCATGATGGGCCAACACGGCTTCATTTCGTGGGATGACAACGAGAAGGTCTGCTACACGCGCACCCTCGACCTGATCGAAAAAGCCGCTGCGTACATTGATGCTAAGTACGCCGCCAAAGGTGGCGACGCCACGGCCTTCGGTGGGCAAAAATACTCGAGCCTCTCCCCCGAGGCGCGCAACGCCGCCTTCGCCGCCATTCTCCCCTGGCTGCGTGGTCAGGTGTCGCAGCAAAAACGGTTCATCGGCACCGTCCAAGACGACGAAAAGATCCTGCGTTTTGTTAACTCCAAAGACGCCGCCCGCCTCGCCGAACTCGGCACCAGTTGCCCTGACCATTTCCTGCGCACCAAGATCAAGCCGCTGTACATCGACTGGAATCCCCAAGCCGAGGACGCCGCCGCGCTCAAGGCCAAGCTCAAGGCCGGCCTGGACCAATATCGCAAGGACTACGCCGCTTATTACGCGGCCTGCAAAAACCCGAACTCGCCCGCCTTGCGCGACCCGAATCCGACCGTCGTGCTGATCCCCGGCTTGGGCATGATCGCCTGGGGCAAGGACAAGTCCGAGTCCCGCGTCACCGCTGAATTCTACAACTGCGCCGTTGAGGTGATGCGCGGTGCCGAGGCGATCGACACCTACGTCGCCCTGCCCCAGCAGGAGGCTTTTGACATCGAGTACTGGCTACTCGAAGAGGCCAAGTTGCAGCGCATGCCCGCCGAGAAGGAACTCGCGCGCCAAACGATCATCGTCGTCGGTGCCGGCTCCGGCATCGGTAAAGAAACCGCGCACCGCCTCGTCAAAGAAGGCGCGCACATCGTGTGTGTTGACCTCAACACCGCTGCCGCCGAAGCCACCGCGAAAGAGATCACCGACAAAGCCGGTCTCGGCATCGGCGTCGCTGGTTCAGGCATTTCCAACTGCGGCTCCGCCATCGGCCTGACGGCGAACATCACCGACCGTGCCAGCATCCGCAAAATGCTCGATCAAGTTGCGCTCGCCTACGGTGGCTTTGATTCGATCTGCGTGACCGCCGGCATCTTCGTGCCGAGCGACACCTCGGGCCACATCCCCGACGACAAATGGGCGCTGACCTTTAGCCTCAACGTCACCGGCAGTTACCTCGTGGCCGACGAGGCGTTCAAGTCTTGGAAGGAGCAGGGGCTGCGCGGCAACTTGGTGCTGACGACCTCGGCCAACGCCGCCGTCGCCAAAAAAGGTTCGCTCGCCTACGACACCTCGAAGGCCGCCGCCAACCACCTGGTGCGCGAACTCGCCATGGAGCTCTCGCCGCTGGTGCGCGTCAACGGCGTCGCTCCCGCGACCGTCGTTCAAGGCTCGGGCATGTTCCCCCGCGACCGCGTCATCGGCTCGCTGGCTAAGTACGCGATTCCCTACACCGACGACGAGGCGACCGACAGCCTCGTCACCAAGCTGGCCCAGTTCTACGCCGACCGCACGCTGACCAAGAGCCCGATCACGCCGGCCGACCAGGCCGAGGCGTATTTCATCCTGGTGAGCAAACGCCTGAGCAAGACCACCGGCCAAGTCATCACCGTGGACGGCGGCCTGCACGAGGCGTTCCTGCGTTAAGCGCCGCTGCATCCACGTCCCTGATACAACCCGCCTGCCCAACACGCCCCGCCGCCCACCATGTCCGCCAAGAAAAAATCAGCTGTCACGTACTGTGCCGCCATCGACCTTGGCGCGACCTCCGGGCGCGTGATGCTCGGACGCTGGGACGGCAAGCGCCTCGAACTGACCGAGGCGCACCGTTTCCCAAATGCGCTGCGCTCGATGGGCGGGCACGATTACTGGGACGTGGCGGGGCTGTGGGAGCAGGTGGTGGCGGGGCTGCGCAAGGCCGTTGCACTGCTGCCCGAGGGCGCGACGCTCGCCTCCGTGGGCGTCGATACCTGGGGCGTGGATCATGTGTTGGTGGACGCCGCCGGGCGACCGGTATATCCGACTTTTGCCTACCGCGATAATCGCACCCAGTCCGGCTTAAAAGCCCTCGCTGCCGATTCTACCGCGCTCGCCAAGGTGTATGCCGCCACCGGCATCCCCAACGTGTTTTACAACGCCTCGCTGCAACTCGCCGAGACCGTCGCTCAACACCCCGGCGTCGCGCATTTGGCCAAGCACTGTCTGTTCCTTCCCGACTATTTTAACTTCCTGCTTTCCGGCCGCATGGTGAACGAGATCAGCATTGCCAGCACCTCTCAGCTGCTCGGCGTCAAAGAACCGGTTTGGTCCACCGCAGCGTTAAAACACTTCGGCGTCCCCGCTGCGTGGTTCGCCAAACCGGTGCTCGCCGGCACCCAACTCGGCGCTGTGAGCGGACTCGATTTTTTGAACAACACCCAAGTGGTCGTGGTGCCCGGCCACGATACTGCGTGCGCCTACGACGCCATGCCTGCCGCACCCACGGGCGACGACCTTTTTATCAGTTCCGGTACCTGGTCGCTCGTCGGCTACGAGAGCGACACGCCCGTGCTGGGCGCTTCGGCACTCGCCGCGCGTATTTCCAACGAACGCTGCGGTGATGGACGTTACCGCCCGTTAACCAACGTCATTGGATTGTGGTTACTCGAAGGCATCATGAAGGACTTTGCGTCGCGCCCCAAAACCGACGCCAAATGGGCTCAACTGATCGCCGCCGCCGAAAAACTCCCAGCTCCCGCCGCGTTGCTCGATGTCGCGGATCCCGCGTTCGCCAACCCTGCCTCAATGAAGGCCGCCATTGACGCGCAAATCACGAGCCGCCGTCTATCGCCGCCGCAAAGCCTCGCCGCCTACACGCGCCTCATCTGCGACTCCCTTGGCCACGGCCATGCGGCCGCTAAGGCGGCGTTCGAGCGCATGAGCGGGCGCAGCTTTAAGCGCATTTTGATGGTCGGCGGCGGCTCGCGTAATCGCCTCCTGTGCCAAGCCACCGCCAATGCCGCCGGCCTCCCTGTCGTGTCGTTTTCCCTCGAAGGCTCAGCGGTGGGCAACCTCGCCAGCCAGCTCGTTTCCCTCGGCGCGGTTAAAGACCTCACCGCCTTCCGCGCGCTGCTCGCCCCCACGCTCAGCCCTGTAATTTATACCCCTAAACGCAGCTGATGCTCTTTAGCGACCAAACCGAGTCTTTAACGCAAAGTCGCAGAGGCGCAAAGAAAGCATTTCCTTAAAAGAGTTATCTCATACTTCGCGCCTTAGCGTCTTTGCGTTAAAAGGCCTGAATAGCTGTGTAATGGGTATAATTCCTTAGCTCGCCCTAATCCCCCATCCGTCCATGTCCGCTTCCTCCGTTCACCTCACTACGCCCGATGTCATCATCATCGGCAGCGGCGTCATGTCCGCCAATCTCGGCGCGCTGCTCAAGCGCCTCGATCCCTCGCTGGCCATTCAGGTTTACGAGGCCACGACCGAGCTCGCGCAGGAAAGCTCGCATGGCTGGAACAACGCCGGCACCGGTCACGCGGGCATCTGCGAACTCAGCTACACGCCCGACCAAAACGCCGCCGGCGAGGTCGATGTTTCCAACGCCATAAAAATCTTCGCGCAGTTCGAGCGCACCAAGCAGTTTTGGTCCTACGCGGTGGCCGAGGGCATGATCGATAAACCGCGCGATTTTATCCGCCCCGTGCCGCACCTGAGTTTTGTGCACGGCGACAAAATGGTGAACTTCCTGCGCGCGCGTCACGCCGCCATGAAGGCGCACCCGTTTTTTAGCTCGATGGAGTTTTCCACCGATCGCGCCGAGATCGCCCGCTGGGCTCCCCTGCTCACCGAAGAACGTGCCCAGGTGCCCATCGCCGCGACCAAAATGGACAGCGGCACCGACGTCGATTTCGGCGTTGTTTCGCGCAAACTTTTGGCCTGGCTCGCCCGGCAACCGCGCTGTGCGGTCTCCGCAGGCCAGCGAGTGGTGGACCTCAACCGCACCGCCGCAGGTTGGGATGTTGCGGTCAAAGATGTGGCCAACGGTTCGGTTCACCACACGTCGGCTAAGTTCGTGTTTGTCGGTGCAGGCGGGGGCAGTTTGCTGCTGCTGCAAAAAGCTGGCGTGGCCGAAAGCCGCGGCCTCGGTGCCTTCCCCATCGGCGGTCAATGGCTGGTCTGCGACAAACCCGAAATCGTCGCCCGCCACAAAGCCAAGGTTTACGGCCAGCCGCTCGACGCCGCGCCCACCATGGCGGTGCCGCACCTCGACACCCGCGTGCTCGATGGTAAACAGACGCTGCTCTTCGGCCCCTTCGCTTCATGGACGACCAAGTTCCTGCACCGCGCCGGCAGCTGGACCGATCTGCCCAGTTCCTTCCGCCTCCACAACATCGCGACCTTACTCAAAATCGGCGCCAAGAACCTCGATCTTATCCGTTACCTCGTGCAACAAGGCACGCAGTCGATGGACGACCGCATGAAGGTGCTGCACGTGTTTTACCCCGGAGCGAAGAAAGCGGATTGGAAACTGATCGACGGCGGCATCCGCGTGCAGGCGATCAAAAAAACCGACGGCGAAGCCGGCATCGTGCATTACGGCACGGAGGTCATCACCGACGAGAAGCGGACCATTTCCGCTCTGCTGGGCGCTTCTCCCGGCGCTTCGGTGTGCGTGCACATCGTGCTCGAAGTCGTGCAGACGTGTTTCCCGCAACTGTTGGCTACTCCCGAAGGTCAGGCCCGCATGAAAGCGATGATTCCCAGCTTTGACGTAGACCTGCGCGACCCCGTACTCGCCGCCGGTTACGCTGCGGCCAGCCGCGTCGTGGAGGAAAAACTACAGCTGCGCTGAGCTCTCCTCTTCATTTCCCCTCTAATTGTAGAGTACCGTTAACCCTTCATCTGCCTTACTAACCCTCCCAATGTCAAAACCGTCCTTGTTTCGAACTGAAGATGGCAAAAGCCATCTCATTACCTTCGTGTTAGTCAGTTCGCTGTTTCTCCTCTGGGGCTTCTGCAATGGACTGATTGACGTGATGGATAAGCATTTTCAACAAGAGCTTCATCTCACCTTGGCGCAGTCCGCTTGGGTTCAATTTGCGCACTACCTTGGCTACTTTCTGATGGCGATGCCCGCGGGCTGGTTGGCAGGAAAACTTGGCTACAAAGGCGGCATTATCGTCGGCCTACTGATGGTTGCCGCTGGGGGCTTTTGGTTCATTCCGGCCTCTCACATTGCTCAGTTTTGGGCCTTTCTACTCGGGGTCTGTTTTATCGCCTCCGGTCTGACCTTTTTGGAAACCGTGGCGAACCCCTACGCTACAGTGCTCGGCCCTAAACAATTCGCCGCCAGCCGTATTAATCTTGCGCAGTCGTGCAATGGCGTGGGTTGGATTTTCGGGCCAGTCGTCGGCGCCACCTTTTTTTACGGTACGGACCACACCGGTGAAAGCACTGGATCCGAAACCCTTTGGATTCCCTATGCGGCGATTGGTGCTTTTGTGCTCGTGCTCGCAGTGGTGTTCTCGTTCTGCAAACTGCCCGACATTAAGGCGGAGGATGAATTTCATCTGGATGATAATGCCCCTGAATCCAAAGCCCCGGCAGCCAATCGGGGCCTGGCGATGGGCTTGGTCTGGTTAAATATCGTCGTTCTGGCGGTCGCCGTGGGAATGATTGTTTCCGCCATCGTGGCGATTCCCTCGGTGGGCAAATCCCTCGGCATGACGGAAAATCAGGCGCTCGGTTATGCCTCCGGCCTGCTACTGACCATCGGAACCGTCGTGTTCATGGCGAAGAAAGCGCGCATCACTTCTCACAGCATTTGGAGTCAGCCTCACTTCTCGGGGGCGACTTTGACCCAGTTCTTCTATGTCGCCGCCCAATGCGGTATTTTCGCGTACTTCATCAACTACATGACCTCCCAGCTCCCGCCCGTGCCGGAGACCTTCAAAACCGGCACTTTCGCGTCGTGGCTAGAGGTGCACAAGAATGGTCAACTGGGGCTTAGCGACAAGGGTGCCTCCACGCTCGCCTCGGTCGGCTTCATGTTTTTTCTTGGTGGTCGCGTTTTGGGTTCCGCCCTTCTCAAGAAGTTCGCTGCCCACAAGGTGCTTGCCACCTTCGCCGGTTTAGCCGGTCTCTGCAGCCTACTCGTGTTTTGCAAATTCGGATGGGTTTCGGCCATAGCGCTGTTCCTGACCTATTTCTTCATGTCGATTATGTTCCCGACGATTTTCTCGCTCGGTATCCACGGTTTGGGTAGCCGCGCAAAGCAGGCGTCCTCCTTCATCGTCATGGCCATCATGGGAGGTGCGATCATGCCCAAGCTCATGGGGCACATTGCCGATCTCAATGGCATGTCGGCCGGTTTTATCATCCCGCTGGTCTGCTTTATATGGGTGACTGGTTATTCGCTCCTGTGGAGTAAACTCAGTGGATCCACCGGCGTCCTCGGTTTGGATGCCTCCAAGGGGCATTGAGTTTGGGTTAAACCGTGCTGCCGCCCTGTTTGTAGGGGCGGTGGCTCAGTTCTGCTTCAGCTAGCCGGGTGCCGGTTTCACATCACTCGAATCCGCAGCCCTATAGCTAAATAGTGAATTACTTCATTTTGGGGCTCATGATCCCTTGACGGGGCGACTTGAAGTCCCTTTTTTTATATAAATTTCCCCCATGCGTTCACCCCTACGCCGGATTTCGTCCTCGCTCGTCCCCGCCCGCTTTGCCTGTGCCTTGAGCGTAGCCGTGACTCCTTTACTCAGCATTCATGCGGCGGACATTCAAGTGCCGCTGCCACAGATCTTAGGCGAGGCCAACATGCAGATAAAGGCCCGTAAACTGGGCGATGCCTCAGTCTTGCTGGAGACCGTGATGGAGCGAGTGGGTAAGGGTGAAAAACTGCCCGCTGGTGTGACTCTGGATGCGGTGGAGTCGTTGGCAGCCAATACTTTTTTTCAGCTCCAAGATTTCGCCAAGGCCTAAGTGATCGCAGGCAAGTTCCTTCAACGTACAAGCACCGGCGGGGCCGCCAACGATACTCGTTTGGTCTTGGGTCTTTCCTTGGCGTTGCAAAAAAAATTCGCTGAGGCCGTGCCGGTCTTCGCCAAACTTGAAGAGTCGATCACGCACCGTGACAAGGCCCGCATTTATCGCGCTATGGCGGCTCAGCAGGCCAATCAATCAGCCGTCGCGATTGACGCGCTCAGCCGTATTTTGGCCGATTCACCGCGGGATTCCGAGTGGGCTAACTCAGCACTTTCGCTCATCTCGCTGCATTTACAGGATAAGAACTTCGCCGCAGCCAGCCGGGGTTTGGACCTGTTGCGCGGCAATCTGAACACGGTGGATAATCTGGCGGGCTTGAATGTACTGAGCCTGCAGCTGGGCGACGTTTTGCTGTCAGCCAATGATCAAGCGGGGGCGCTCGCCGCCTATCGCACGGTGTTGCCACGCGCCGAACTGCTGCGCCTGCAAAA
This sequence comes from Opitutus sp., assembly GCA_024998815.1. Classification (NCBI taxonomy): domain Bacteria; kingdom Pseudomonadati; phylum Verrucomicrobiota; class Opitutia; order Opitutales; family Opitutaceae; genus Opitutus; species Opitutus sp. Next base: position 18,378 of record JACEUQ010000003.1, on the reverse strand, counting down.
GCTGCGCACCGCTCGCATGGAGGCTCAACTGGCCCGGCTTAAACAGCAAAACCTCACCTCGATCGACGCTGCAGAAAGCGCCCAGCGCATCGAGAGCCGCATCAAGGCCACCAAGACCGCCCTCGACGAGATCGGCCAGCGAGGCGACTACGATGCGACCCTGTTCTACCGGCTCGGTCACACCTTCCTACTGCGCGGAGGGCCCTGGGAGGCGGCGCTGATTTTCCAGCGCTTGCTCAAGGAATTCCCCGAGGCGCCCGAGCGCGAGCAGGCCCACTCGGAACTGGTGCGCGCCTACGCTGATACCGGCCGAGTGGACAAGATGCGCAGCGCCTTGGACGAGTTCATGCGGGCCACGCCTGCGAGCAAACTGTTGCCTCCGACCCTTTACGTGGCCGCTCAGGCAGCCAGCGACAAGGACCGCAAGGACATGCAGATGGAGTTTCTCACCGTCGGCGTGAACCAGTTCCCTGACTCCGATCTCTCCGAGCAAATGATGCTCATGCAGACCAACGCCCATTTCGCCGCAGGGCGTTTTGAGGAGGCGCGAGACGCATCCGGCAAGTATTTGGCTAAAAAACCTGACGGACGGTTTGCGGAGGATGCGACATATTTGCACGCCATGGCGACGCTGGTGCTGGGCCAAGCCGAGGCGGCGATTAAGGAAATCGGTGATTATTTGGCTAAGTATCCCGAGGGCCGGTTCGTGGCCGATGGACGCTACCGGATCGCCGCCGCGCAGTATGCGATGCAGAAATACACGGAGTCAGAATCACAGCTGGAGTCTTGGCTGCGCGATTATCCCGTCGAGCACCCGCAGCGCGGTGAGGCACTGTCGACCCAAGGTGATGTGTTTGCCGGCCAAGAGCGCATCGATGACGCGATCAAGAGTTACCGTGGGGCGATGGGGACCAAGCTGTCCGACGACCAACTCGGCTATGTTCTCGATGAGTTGACCAAGCATTATCAGGCCAAGCGCGATTTTGGTACTGCGGCGGTTCTCTGGGAGGATTTCGCCCGCGAGAATCCCGATCACCCTTTCGTCATCAATGCCGCGTATTGGATTGGCAAACTGCGCTCACGCGAGGGCAAGCATGATGAGGCAGTCAAGCAGATGGGCGAAATTGCCCGCCGTTACCTCACTGATCCATCCCGGGATGCCGTGGAACGCCTGCTGACTCAAATGGCCTCGATTTTGGCCCGTAACCCAAAGGCCGGACCTGATGGCGTGAAGCCACCCCCGATTTCGGCTGAGGCGATTTCGGCCCGTGTCCGTCAAGAGCTGCTGACCAGCCAAAACCGTGACAACCCGACGGTTAAGGCACGAGTGTTGTTCACCGAGGCCGAGGTGGCGTCTTTGCGTAAAAACAACGTGCTCAGGGACCAGTTGCTGGTGCGTATTGGCGAAGAAACTGCCGCCGAGGGGCTATCACCTGGTTTGCTTGGCGGTGTGGGTGATCAGCTGCTCGCGCTGGGCAAGACTGAGCGGGCGCGCGCCTGCTACGACCAGTTGGTACTCAGTTACCCGAAGTCGATGTATGCGGATTTTGGTTATGTGGGATTGGCTGAAATCGCCTTCCTGGCCGGCGACTACGACACGGCGTGGGTGCAGTTCACCAACGCGATCGACCGGGCAGGTGCCCGCTTTAAATTGCGCGAAGCCACCTTGGGCCAAGCCAAGACTTTGCTGGCGCAAGGGAAACTGGAGCAAGCCAAGGAGCTCTTCGAGCAGATCGCCGGTAATAAGTCCTGGCGCGGTCCGGCCACCGCCCAAAGCATCTACTCGTTGGGCCAAATTCTGCTCAAACGCGGAGGGCCCGACGAGCTTGCCCAGGCCCAAGCGCACTTTCAGCGGGTATTTATCTCGTATAAGAAGTTCACTCCCTGGGTGGCGCAGGCGTATTTGAGCAGCGGCCAGACGTTTGAAAAACTAGGCAAGCCGCGTGAGGCTTTGGCCACTTATCGCGAAATGAAGCGCGATGTACGCCTGACCGAATTCCCTGAGTACAAGACGGTTTTGGATCGCGTAAGCATATTGGAGGATTGGGAAAAGAAAAACCCGCCAGAACCGACGCCGACAGCGGTCCCCGTCGTTGCTAAACAAGGAGGTGCATCATGAAAACCATTCGTTACATCGCTTTGGCCCTGCTGGCGGTTTCGCCGCTGTGCGCACAACGTTACCTGCTTAAAGACGGCAAGGTGCTTAAGCAGGATGAGGTCGTGCTTAAGGGGAATGTATTGGTGAAATCCCTCGGTGGTGACGCCGGCGAGATGCAGTTTCCGGTGTCTCAAGTGGTGCGGCTCGACTGGCCCGAACCTGCGGAGATCGCCGAGGCGCGCGCCTTGCTCGCTGCTGGTAAGGCGGAGGAGGCCGAGGCCAAAATCAACCCGATCTACGCGCAATTTACGCCTTTTGCTAAAGTCCCCGGCGGCTGGTGGAATGACGCGGCATTGCTCCGCGCCCGCGCCCTGCTTGCCCGCAAGCAAAATGCCGAGACCGAAAAAGCAACGAAGGAGCTCATTGCCACCTCGACAGATGAAGAAACTCGGCTGGCCGCCCAGTTAATCGACATCCGCCTGCAACTCGCGCTCGGCAAGAGCAGTGCTGCCGACACGATGCTCGAGGGGCTCATGCGCAAAGAAGTCTCCGGCGAGATCGCCGCCGGGGCCGCGGTACTACGTGGCGACATCGCCTATGGCCAAAAAGACTTCGAAAAGGCCCTTGAGTTGTATCTGCTTGTCCCAGCTTTTTATGGTGCCGAAGATGAGGTCATGCCTGCGGCACTTTTGGGCAGTGCCCGTTCGTTCCGCGGTTACGGCGATTCGGCACGAACCGAGCGCGCGTACCTTGATCTCATGGCCGCTTTTCCTAACAGCGCCGAAGCCATCCTCGCCAAACGCGAAATGAACGGCCCTTGATATCCCTTTTTAGTCTTTCTTTTAGATCACCACCCAAACTCAAGAATCATGAAAACCACCCTTCGCCGGCTCACCGGCCTAACTGCCCTGCTCGCCGCCAGCCCGCTTGCCCTGCTCGCCGCTGACGCCGCCCCCACCGTTGTTACCAAATCTCTGCTCCAAGAACTCAGCGCACCGGCGATTTTCCCTATCTGGTTGTGCTCGGCGCTGATCGTTTACCTGGTCATCGAGCTGTACATGAAGATCCAGCCCAAGCAGTTCATCTCTCCTGCCGCGCTGGAGGCCGTGCGCACATTCTTCCGCAACGGTGATTACCACGGTGCTTACAACTGGACCCGCGACAACCCCGGCATTCTAGCCAACGTTGTCCACGCCGGCCTCAAACACGCCCCGAGCGGCAAACAGGCCGCTGAAGAGGCCATGGGCTCGGCCATCATCGGCGAAAACTCCAAGTTCCAAAACAAGATCGCCTACCTCTCCGTCATCGGCGTTATCGCCCCCATGATCGGGTTGACCGGCACGGTCATCGGCATGATTCAAGCCTTCGCGGCCATGGGCCAGGCCGGTGCCGCCGACCCCTCCAAGCTTTCGGGCGCGATCGGCCACGTGTTGCATGCAACCGCTTCCGGCTTGGCCGTGGCGATTCCCGCCTTCGTGTTTTACTACCTGATCCGCAACAGCGTGGGGCATTCTATTCACAAGCTGTCCGATGAGGCCAACGATTTGTTCCGCAAGTTCCCCTATGACCACCTCGCGACGGTCGAGTTCGAGGGCGGCGAGAGTTATGCTGCTACCCCCAACTGGGTTGAGGGCAGCCCTACCAACGTGCAGGCCTAAGCGGCCTTTTTTAACGAAGGCCGTGCCCACCGGTGCTGTCTTCGTACTCTTTAATCCTTTAACTCCTTAATCCTATGGCAGGTGGTGGTGGCGGTGGTGAGGGCGAGCCCGAATTCCAAATCGCTCCAATGATCGACGTGCTACTTGTGCTGCTCATTTTCTTTATGAGCATCGCGACCTCGTCGGTTGCTAGATACGACCCAGCGATCGAACTTCCGTTGGCCCCTGACGCCAATAAGAAGGAAAATTCCGAGGGTGAGTTGGTGTTTAACGTGGCCTGGAAGCTGCCCGCACGCACTGCCGTGACCACTTACGAGGAGCGCATCGTCAATCTCGACGAGGTAATCCCATCCCTGATTGCGCATAAAAAGGCCGACCCCAAGGTGCGCGTGCTGATCCGCAGCGATGCGCTCACCCCGGTGCGCTACATCTCGGCGGTCGTTGAGACGGCGGCCAAAGCCGGTATATCGGATGTCACCTTCGCCACCCTAGCCCGTTGATCCCCCGACCATGAAAATGCCCATCCAGCAGAACAACCCCGACGTGGGCTTCCAGATTGCGCCCATGATCGATGTGGTGTTCGTCATCCTCGTGTTCTTCATGTCTCTCGCTGCGCAGATCAAAATTGAGCAGATCTTGCAGCCCAAGTTGCCCGGCGTCGCGGTCGCCTCGGCCAGCACCGAGTTTGTCGATGAACAGATGCTGCAAATCGCAGACGATGGTGAAGTTACCCTCAACGACGAAGCCTATGATTCGGCGCAAAGCCGGGACCTTCCCCAGCTCACGGGCACCCTCATGCGCCTTAAAACCTCCAGCGATGCGGCGAAGAGCAAACTGGTGGTGACACTGGTCAGTCATCCCGATTCCTCGTATTACCGCACCATTGATGTACTTAACTCATTGGCTGTTGCTGGAATTAGCAATGTTACGTTCACCTCTGATTCAGAGCAATAATTCATGTCCGCCGCCCCAACCCCAAGCCGTAAGAGTTTATACGCACGTCTCACCGCCAGCGTGCCCCTGTTGGTCACCGTGATCGTGCACGTCGTGCTGGCCGCCGTTGCCGGCTATTTTGTCGTGAGCGAGCAAATCCTCGGTAAAAAGAAAAGTTTCGAGGCGACCAACGCAGCCGAGCCAAGTGTGGCCCAAAAACAGGTTGAGCACCGCCTGCAGGTGGCCCGTAAGGGCGGCGGTTCAGCCAGTGCATCCCCTGTTTCGGCCTCTCGGATTTTCTCGGCTGATTCTAATGCGCTTCAATTACCCTCCCCGCCTGAACTCAACTTGGCCGGAGCGAGTGCACTGGCAGGCATGGGCTTTGGTGCGGGAGCCGGAGGCATGGGCACCGGTACCGGTTTCGGCACGGGTATTGGAAACGGTAGCGGTCTGGGCTCCGGTTTCATGAGCATGAGCTTTTTGGGCACCACCAGTCAGCGTGCCTCCAAGATCGTTTTTGTGGTCGATGTAGGCACTCGGATTTTGGATGTCAGAAAGGGCGGATTTGAGGCTTTTTCCATCATTCGTGAGGAGATGATGAAGCTCGTCAGCCGACTGTCACCGAGTGCCGAGTTCGGTGTGGTCGTCTATGAGCCCGATACGTGGGATCGTGGTGTAAATTCTCTAGTGAATCCATTCTCGGTGAGTTTGTTGCCGGCGACCAGCGCCAATAAAACGCGATTCTTTGAGTGGATGAAGCCGATCAATCTCACCCCTGAAAAAGTGGGGTTCAGATCTATCGCAGTAAGAACCCCGTGGCGCCCCAAAGCGCTGCCAAACGCCGGTCTCGACGAAGACTTTCGCCCTCCTGGGTGGGTGAACGCCCTACGTTGTGCACTCGAAATGGGGCCGGATACAATCTATGTGGTCGCAGGCAGTGCAGGGGTGCCCGTCCAAATGCTGAATGATCAGGAGCTCGCTAAGAAAAAGAAGATAAACGACGATTTTAAAGCGGAACTGGTTCGTAGTGGTTTGAACCTCGAAGCAGTTACGGCTGCTCGCAATGCTTCTTATGGGTTCTTCCCGTTTTGTTGTGGGTTCGGGCATAAAAGCAGCTAAAAAGTAAAGATGAGCATAAGCGCACATGAACATTACCGGCGGTTGCTGTTGCTGCCGGAACCGTGGGAAGTAACCAAAGTGGAGGAAGACATTCTCGGACTAAACGTGACGGTCTGGTTACGATGGCCAGACGGGGCCAAGGTGCCGTGCCCAGTGTGCGGTCAGTTGATGCCTATTTACGACCGAATGAAGGAGCGGAGTTGGCGTCACCGTGATGTGATGCAATATCGACTCGAACTGCGGTGCGCGGTGCCCCGCTGCGATTGCGAGGAGCATGGTGTTAAAACGATGCACGTGCCGTGGGCCGAACCAGGCTCGCGGTTCACCTCGCTTTTTGAAAGCTTTGCCGTGGCCGTGATCGCCTCTAGCCGATCGCTAAGCCAAGCCGCCGAGTTGCTGGGACTTCATTGGGATAGTGTACAACGTATAATCGATCAGGCTGTTGAGCGAGGCTTGGCGCGGCGAAACCTCGACGGCATCACCCGAGTTGGCTTAGACGAAAAGAGTTTTTTGCGCGGTCAAAGCTACGTTTCATTGATGACCGATCTCACCGGTCGGCGGGTACTGGACGTGGTTCCAGGCCGGGATACAGGGAGTGGGTTAAAGCTTTGGGCATCATTATCAAAGGAGCAAATTGACGGGATTGAAGCCGTCGCGATGGACATGGGTGCATCCTTCATCGCCGCCACCCACCAGGCCGCGCCCAACGCTGACATCGTTCACGACCGCTTTCATGTTTCAAAGCCTATGAACGAGGCGGTCGATCATACCCGCCGGGATGAGGCCGCTGAACTCGCTGCCAAAGGCGATGACATCTTAAAACGCACTCGCTTTCTTTGGCTGCATGGCATCGTTCCTGATGACCGCAAAGAGCACTTCGAGGCGCTGCTGGAGTCCAATCTTCGTACGGCCAAGGCATGGGCTTATAAAGAGCAGCTGGTCGAGTTTTGGGGACAACCCAACGCCGATGCGGGTAATACTTTCTTCCAGCTGTGGTATCGCTCGGTTATGAGTAGCCGCCTGCCCAGAGTCAAAAAAGTAGCAAAGTCACTAAAAGCCCATCTGGCCGGATTACTGACTTACTTTAAGCACCGTATTTCGAATGCACTCACCGAGGGTTTTAATTCAAAAATCCAAGCAATTAAAGCCGATGCTCGTGGCTTCCGTAAGTTCGAAAACTATCGCACCCGTATTCTTTTCTTTTGTGGTAAACTCGACCTCGAGCCTAATTTCCCCCCAGCCCTAACCCACAGTATTCCGTGAAGAACCTTCTTATGCCAAAGCTAGTGCGGATCTAGACGCTGTGAACGCCAAACTCAAGGCCAAGGGGCAGTCGCCATTTGTCATTGTACACGCGGTCCGGATTTTCCAACCCGACTTTCAGGCTGCTCTTAAACAGAAAGGCTTTAGCATCCCGCTCGATTACAAGGGCTGGACAACCAAAGAGGGTAAGCCGCTACATTATACCTCGTTCGAGCCTTTTGATATAACCGAGTATTCCGAGGTGATGACGCACATCTCCAAGTTGCAGCGTGCCTTGCTGAAAGAGCGCGCGGTCTTGAATGTTTTCCTCTTGGTTGGCCCCACGGAGGCGGGCACGGATGCGAAGGACAAGGAAAACTTGGGCAAGGCGAGCAGCCGTAACGGCGGTAAATTCCAGCTCCTCACCACCAAGAAACTCGAGGAAATGACCGCTCGGGATGAGGCGGCGAAATGATGCCGAGACGGTGCGCTTGTACAAGGGAGCTTTAAGGCTTTTGGTGAACCGATGACCGTCAAAAAACTCCTGCATACCCGCTACCGGGTAAATGATCTCGAACGCTCGGTGCAGTTCTACCAAGAGGCCCTTGGTCTCGTGGTTTCTCGCCGCCATACCTCGCCACGGGGTGCCCAACTGGCGTTTCTCGCCACCCCCAACAGCGCCGAGGAAATCGAGCTCTGCCAGATGCCCGTCGGTGCCATTCCCGTGCAAGTCCAGTCGGATCTCACCCACCTGGCTTTCGAGGTGGATGACCTCGCCGCTTTTGCGGCCGAACTCAAGGCGCGGGGCTACGAACTCAGCGATGGCCCGACGACGACCGGCAGCGGTTCGTTGATCGCCTTTATCGATGCTCCCGAGGGCTACGAGGTGGAGTTGATCCAACGCCCGTAGGCTTCAAGTACTGCATTTGTATAGGCTTGGCTTGGCGAGCGCTTGAGACGCTTCCTTGACCCGCCGTCCGCAGGGCTTGCATCATTTTCACTCTCATCATGGCCAAGCCCGACGAACCCAAGATCATCTTCTCGATGATGCGCGTCTCGAAAAAAATCGAGCGCAAGGAAATCCTCCGCGACATCTCATTGTCGTTTTATTACGGCGCCAAGATCGGCGTCCTCGGCTTTAACGGCTCGGGCAAATCCTCGCTCATGCGCCTGCTCGCTGGGCGGGACAAGGAGTTCGATGGCACGGTTCACTTCGAGCCCGGCTACACGGTCGGCCTGCTCGAACAGGAGCCCCAGCTCACCGCAGGCAAAACCGTGCGCGCGTGCGTCGAGGAAGGCGTTAAGCACCTCACCGACCTCACCACCGCTTACGATGCCACTTGGGATGAAATCGACGCCGCCGCCGATGATGCCGCCCGTGACGCCATCACCACCAAGCAGGGCGAGCTGCAGGAAAAAATCGACGCGCTCAACGCTTGGGACGTCGCCCCGCAGGTCGAGATGGCAATGGATGCGCTGCGTTGCCCTTCCCCAGATCAAATTGTAGACCACCTTTCAGGCGGTGAGCGCCGTCGGATCGCCTTGGCGCGCTTGCTGTTGAAAAAGCCCGACATCCTCCTGCTAGACGAGCCGACCAACCACTTGGATGCCGAAAGTGTTAACTGGTTGGAGCAGCACCTTTCGCGCTACGCCGGCACGATCATCGCGGTGACCCACGACCGGTACTTTTTAGACAACGTCGCCAAGTGGATTCTCGAGCTCGACCACGGCCATGGTATTCCGTGGAAGGGCAATTACTCCGAGTGGCTGGAGCAGAAACAAGCCCGCGCCAGCGTGCAGCAACGCACTGAAGATCGCCGCCAAAAGGCCATGGCGCGCGAGTTGGAATGGATCCGCCAATCGGCCAAGGCTCGCGTCGCCAAGTCGCAGGCCCGCATCAGCGCCTACGAATCCATGCTCAAGGAAAACGTCGCCGAGAAAGAGCGGGAGTTTGAGATCATCATCCCGGCCGGCCCGCGTTTGGGTGCTCTGGTGGTGGAGGCGCAAAAACTCTCCAAAGCCTACGGGGAAAAAGTGCTCTTTGAGGACGTGAACTTCTCGCTGCCCCCAGGTGGCATCGTTGGGGTGATCGGGCCCAACGGCGCGGGTAAAACCACGATGTTTAAACTCATCACGGGCGTGGAAACCGCCGACACCGGCGCCCTGCGGGTCGGGCCCACCGTGCAGGTGGCGCACGTGGATCAATCGCGCGACTCGCTGCCGGATGCGCAGACCATTTACGAAGCGATCAGCGGCGGAAACGAGATTTTGAAACTGGGACCGCGTGAGGTGAATGCCCGCGCCTACTGCGCACAGTTCGGTTTCACCGGTGCCGACCAGCAGAAAAAGGTCGGTGTGCTTTCCGGCGGCGAACGCAACCGCGTGCACCTGGCGCGCCTGCTCAAGAGCGGCGCGAACCTCATCCTGTTGGACGAGCCGACGAACGACTTGGACGTTAACTCGATCCGCGCGTTGGAGGAGGGCTTGGAGACCTTCGCCGGCTGTGCGGTGGTGGTGTCGCACGACCGTTGGTTTTTGGACCGCGTGGCCACGCACATCCTGGCGTTTGAGGGCGATTCGCAGGTCCACTGGTTCAATGGTAACTATTCGGCCTATCTGGAGGATTTCCGCCGCCGCAAGGGCAAGGAGGCGGATCAGCCGCACCGCATCAAATACCGTCCGCTGACGCGCGCTTAATACTGATTTCAGATCAAGATGAAGCAGATTGGCCAGGGACGGCCAACCCTACACCTCTCGATCTTGTGTAGCGTTGGCCGTCCCCGGCCAAATGTTTGGACGTTGAAACCTAGGGGGAGGGAATTGCTGCAGGTGCGGACCGTGCTTGGGGTGGAATACCTCGTGCTGACACACGAATCCACGATGCGCGTGGCCTTGAGCGTGAGCTCAAGGATACTCGAGCGACCTGAATCCGCCCCTTGAATCTCGAATTGTAACAATTCAGGGCCCGCGGGGTGAATGTGCGGGCCGCAGTAGCGCCGTATGGGCTTTTTCTAGCAGAGCACACACCTCCTCGTCGGAGGTCTGCGGAAACTCGACGTACCACTCGCCGACTGAGTTGAAGTTCTCCGGGGTGATCAAAGCGCAGAACTCATCCACTTCCGACCTCAGTTCTTCCGCTGTGGACCACGCCACCGTGGGCGTGGCCACGATGAGGCGAGCCGGATTGAGTTGGCGGAGCGCCTCAATTGCGGCGCGCATGGTCGAACCCGTTGCGATACCGTCATCGATCACAATCACGGTGCGGCCGCGGATGGTCAGCGGAGGGCGGTGGTTGCGGTAAGCGATTTCACGGCGCTCCAGTTCCTTGAGTTCCCGTCGCGCCACTTCGTCGATCATAAGCGGCGACAGGCCAAGCATGGTGACGACGCTTTCGTTCAAAACCCGCACGCCACCGCTGGCGATCGCACCCATGGCCAGCTCAGGGTTGTCGGGGACACCCAGCTTACGCACGACAAACACGTCGAGTGGTGCCTTCAGGGCTCGCGCCACTTCATAGGCCACCGGGACGCCACCGCGCGGTAGCGCCAGCACCAGCAGGCCAGGGGTGCCTTCATGGGCCGCGAGGGACTTGGCTAGCATTTTTCCGGCCTCGGTCCGGTTGGTGAAGCGCATTCTCATGGGGGGGGATTCTTTTGGGAGAGTCGTTTGAGTTTTATGCCAATTCGCGATCACGATGAGCTTACTTACTTGGCGCCTGCGGATCGGATACCTTTGGGCAAACACCTTGAGCTCACGTTCAAGGCCACGAAAAGTGCGTCCGCGTGTGAGCGGCGGCGCGAACACCGTCTATTTCTGGCGGTTACAAAATCACCTGTCGTAAAAGCCGATGACCGGCCCCGCCAGGGGCCGATCATCAGGCCCGGTCAGCTTGCAGGTTCGTCGGCCAGGCGGTCTTTCATGCGGTAGGATTTGCCCTCGATGACGACGGTCTGGGCCCGGTGCAGTAGGCGGTCCAGGATCGCCGCGGTGATGCCAGCGTCGTTGTTAAAGATCCCTGCCCAGTGTTTGTAGGCCTTGTTGGTGGTGACGATCAGCGAGCCGCGTTCGTAGCGTTGGCTGACGATCTGGAAGAGCAGGTCGGCCCCCGACTTGTCGAGCGGCAGGTAGCCGACCTCATCGAGCACGAGCACCGCAGGGGTCATGTAACGCTTCAACTCGGCTTGCAACCGGTGCAGGGACTGGGCGGTGACCAGGGCGTTGATCGCGTCCACCGCCGTCGTAAACAGCACCGTGTAACCCGCCTGGCAGGCCGCGTAGCCCAACGCGCTCGCGAGATGTGTCTTCCCAAGCCCCACACCACCGCAAAACACCGCGTTGGTGCGCTCCTTGACAAAGCCCAGTTCGAAGAGGTGCCGCACCTGCGCTTCGTTCAACTCCTTGGGCCAGTCCCACTGGAACTGGTCGACGGTTTTCTTGACCGGGAAGCGCGCCGCCTGGATACGCCGCTCCAGCGCCCGGATCTGGCGGTCCTGGGTCTCGGCCTGCACCAGTCGGCGTAAAAATTCGGCGTGCGAACAGCGCGCCTTGGCCGCCTCGGCCGTCAGTTCGCCGTGGTGACGCAACAGGTAACCGAGTTTCAGATACTTGAGCTGGTCTTTTAATAAATCGGGTTTTTCGGGTTCTGTTTTCATTGGGTATAGGGGCTTAAATCCGGGGGACGCAGTTCGAGTTCCAGTGCGGCCAACGCGTCGGCGCGGGTGAGGTGGATCGGCCCGGCTTGCGGCAAGGCCCGCGCGCGTTGTTCGAGCAAGTTGAGGATGTAATCGCTGGAGTAGGCGCCGAGTTCATGGGCGCTTTCGATCGCCCGGCCGACTGCCTCCGTTCCATACAGGGCCACCAAACCCACGATAGTCGCCAGGTGGTGTCCCGCGTTGAGCCGGCGCTCCTCCAGCCCCCGTTGGTAGGCGGGTGCCGCCGGGCTCAGTTCCAAAAACCGTAGCCGCAGGCGCTGCCGCGCCCCCTGCCGTTTGCGCTCCTCGAGTTCGCGCACATGCTCGGGGTTTTCCACATCGGCGCGGCGGGCAAAACTGCGGGCATGCTCGGCCACCAGGGTGCGGTCCGCATAAAACCTCACCTGCGCCCCCTCGATCTGCGCGGTGAGTAGCGCCCCGGCAAACTTCGTGGGCACCGAGTAGCGGTTCGTTTCGATACTCACCCGGCACCGCCGCGACGCCCGCACGCTTAAGGTGCGCACCGCCGGACTGGCCACCGGGTTAAGCGGCAGGAGCGCAGCGCGCTCCTCGGGCAGCCGGTCCACCGGCCGGCCCTGGGTTTCAGCGTGCACGCGCACGTTGGCCACCGTTTCCAGCCACAAGCTGGCGGCCGGCCCCAGCTCGGTAAACCCATTCATCTGCCTCCCGCCAAGGAAGCTTTTTTTCACGTAACCCACCGCGTTTTCCACCATGCCCTTGGACTGCGGATGCCCCGGCCCGCACGCTTTTATCGTAAACCCGTAGTGCCGGGCAAAGTCCAGGTACTGGGCGTTGTACACCGGGTCGGTCCCGGGCACATGCGAGAGGACGGCCGTCTTGCAGTTATCGACCATCACCTCGCGCGGCACCCCGCCGAGTTTTTCAAAGGCGCGCCGGTGACAGCCCAGCCACCACTCCTGGCCCTGCCCGAGGGTAAATTCCACATGCAGGAACCGGCTGTAGCCCAAAACCATGACGAAAAAACTTAAAGCCCGCCGGGTGCCGTCCACCTCCACCGAGCCAAAGCTGCCCCAGTCCACCTGCGCGGTCTGGCCGGGGGCAAACTTGAGGGTAAGAAACGCCTCCAGGTTCCTCGGCCGCACCCGCCGCACGTAGTCTTTCAAAATTGAATACCCGCCCGTGTACCCCCGCTCGCGCACCTTTTGCCAGAGCTGCATGGCGGTGAACGGATGGGCCTCCAGCCACCGCGCGATCGCCGGCTTGTGCACGTCGAGCTTGCTTGGCCTAGGCACCTGCGCGGCCTGGCTGCGCGCGTACTTTTCCTGCGCCTGCCAGCGCCTCACCGTCTGCACGTGCAACTGGAGCGAGCGGGTGATTTGCGGCGCACTGTGACCGGCAGCCTCCGCCTGTTTTATCCGGCAATACAGTTCGTAATTGATCACGCCCCCACCTCCCGGCTCGGCGACGGCGTTACCGCCAGCGTGTGCGATGGCCTGCCCCGGTCCAAGGAAAGCACCTGGTAAAGTGGCGCGGCGTAGGCGATCACCCCGGCCTCGATTAACTGCCGACGCGCCTCGACCAGGCCGTCCTCGCTGAGCGTGAGCAGCCGGGCCAGGGTGCGCGTGGCGTAGTAACTCAGCCCGTCGGCGTCACCCACGGTTACCAGGACCAGATAAAGTCCCCAGGCGGGGGCACTGGCCCGCCCCAGGTAATTGCCCCGCACCAGCCGGTGGTCCAGCCAGCTAAACTGGGCCGGCGTGCGCCGGAGTTGTTCGCGATCGATCGGTTGTTTTTGCATAATCGGGCGGCTGGACGTCGATGCCCAGGATCACCCGCCCCCGGGATTGCAGGTGTCGCAGCATGGGTTCGAGGTCCTCTTGTAACGTCACTCCGGCGAACTGCGCGATAAGCCCCACGAGCACAGGGTTTTGCGACTCCCAGCTGTCTTGTAACGCCGCGCAGGGATTCGGTAACGCCACCTCGGCGACCGGCTCGGCTTTAGGCTGGTGCACAACGGATTGCGTAGTTGGGATGTCTTGTAACGCCACCCGCCGTCGCGGCCCCCTCCGCCTTGAGTACCCCGGATTGGCCTTCCGCCACTCCTGCACCCGTTGGACATTTTCTGGGCCTTTCCAGTGGTCGAGGTTCTCCGGCTTCGCCAACCATTTGGCCTGACTGGCCGCCCGGCTCGCCCGTCGGCATCCCGGCTTCCCGCAGTAGCGCTGACGCTCGCGGTTATGCGCGTCGGGCAGAAAGAAATCGGCACAGTGCAAACACTTGCGTGAACCGGTTGGATGCATCGCTGTGCATCCGCCAAGCGTCCCGCCGGTTCAATCTCCACCCATTCGCATCCCCCATATCCCCAGCCGGACAGGGAAGAAAACCCACCCACTGAAGAAGAGTTTCACTCTTTAAAATGGGAAGAAGATCCACCGAAGAAGAAGTGAATTCCTAACCGCCAGAAATAGACGCTTTCCCGCTCGCCGCTCACAGCAGGAACTTCAACCATTCCTGATGGCGGTGGCGTTTTTGGCAGGTACCGATGACCTTTCCGTCGGCCATATTGAGGGCGGCGAAGAGTGTTGTGGTGCCGTGACGCTTATAGTCGTGGGTTTGGGTTGCCACCTTGCCTTGTCGCAAAGGCAGGCCGGGTTGGCTGCGGTCCAGAGCTTGGATCTGGCTTTTTTCATCGCAGCACAAAACCAAGGCGTGCTCGGGGGCGTTGAGATAGAGCCCGACGATCTCCTCGAGCTTCTCCACAAAGCGCTTGTCCTTCGATAATTTGAAGCCCCGCACCAAGTGCGGTTTCACTCCGTGGTTGCGCCAGATCAGGCCTACGCTGCTGGCGGCCAGTCCGCTGACTGCCGCCATGCGCCGCGTGCTCCACTGTGTCGCCATGGGAGGTGTTTCCTCCAGTGTGCGCCGTATCAGTTCGGCCTTGTCCTCCGGCTTGATCTTGGCGCGACGACCTCGCCCGGCACGGTCCCGTAGCAGTCCCGGCAACCCCGACTCCAAATAACGCCCCCGCCAGCGCGCCACCTTCTGCCGACTCATTCCCAACTTATTGCCGATCCATTCGTTGCCGTTGCCTTCAGCGGCAAGCAGCACGATCCGGCACCGCTGGGCATGCTTCTGCGGTGTGCCGCCTCGTTTCGCCCATGCGCTCAATTCGGCCTTCTGCTCCTCCTTCAAATTAACTGGGGCTGCTTTTCTCATTCAGCTACAGACGCTCGGCCGTTAATTTAGTTACGCTATTTCTCGCACACTACACTAGTAACAGGTTTTAACGCGCTAACCCACGGGACAAAACGGGCACGGTGACGATTCCGGCGCTAGGTGGAGAGAGAACGTGCCGGTAAATTTATCTCGGTACGGCGTTCGGGTCAGAACCCGATTTTTGTGGTTATAAAATGCTGGACCCCGTCGCCAGGGGCTCAACTGATGCGGCCTGCACTCACCCGCGATTTTAAATGAACCGTTGTGCGGCTATCGCTTGAAATTTTTCCGCTAACTCCATTGGGATATCATTCAAGTGAGGGCTTACGGGCTTCGGGTTTAACCATTATGAGCAAAGACAAAATCGCGACGGATGGCGGGCAGAACTTGGGGCAAAACCCCTTCGGCGCCTTGGGCGGCTTGGCACTGCCGAGTCGGCCGGTGGGCGCGGCGGCTCCTGTGTCGGCGCAGGCTGCCGATAGCGAAACGCCTAAAGCGGGCGAGACGAAGCCGGCGAAAAATCGAGGGCGCGTCGAGGTGTTGCGCATGACCGCTGGACGGGGCGGCAAGACCGTCACGGTGGCGCGGGCGTTTGTGGGCATCGGTTTGCCGGAGAAGGAGCAGCTCGCCAAAAAAATGCAGAAGGCGTGCGGCTGCGGCGGCACGGTTAAGGACGGCCAAATCGAGGTGCAGGGCGACAAACGCGATGAGGTGGCGCGGATTCTCACCGAGGCGGGTTTCCGGCCGGTGATGGCTGGCGGTTAAAACACTGTAAGGCGGGTGGGGCGCGAGGGGGCGGAGGCCGGTGGAGCGCCGGGGCAGAGGGGCGCTTGCCGTCCTCGCCGGCATCCAGAGGCGGAGGCGGGAGAACGAGTAGGAGTAAGAGAACGAGAACGAGTCGGAGGGATGACCTCCGTGGCATCTGCGGCGCGGTCCGCTCAATGGTAGTAGATCGCTTCGTCGGCCTGGAATAGGGCGTGGGCGAGGCGGGCCCAGGCGTCGAGCGGGCCTTCGTTGCGGGCTCCTCCAACCGGACCTAAATCAATAAAGCGCTGGCCGGGGCCATTGTTTTGCTGGGTGCGGAAGGGCTGCGCGGGTTTAGGTGCTGAGGACTTGTTGATCGAGTTGGCGGGCAGCTCGTAGGTGGTGTTTACATACGTGGTGGCGAGCTTGATTTCATTTTGCGACGGGAGGCGTTGCAGAATGGCGTTATAAAGAAAAATGACGCGTTCGTTTGTACGTGTGAGCTGGGTGAAGGCGGGGCGCTGGGTGAGCTTGCGGGCGGTCTCGATGACGAGCGGGTTGTTCATAAAGAACAGGGCCTGCTGGGGCACGGTGGTTTCGTAGCGCTTACCGCTAGGGACATCGGGGTTGGGGAAGTCGAACTGGGTGAAAAATTCGGGCGGGTTACGCCGGTCTATAAAAGTATAAAGTGCCCGACGGGTCGCGAAGCCTTCGCTGCTGAGGCGCACGGACTTGCCGCCGATTGCCGGGTCGAGGCGGCCGGAGATGGCGAGGATGGCGTCGTGCATTTGCTCAAGGTCGAGGCGCCGCAGGTTGCTGCGCCAGAGCAGGCGGTTGTAGGGGTCTTTTTCGGCGAACGAGAGGTTGCCGGAGTCGCCCTGCTGATAGGTGGCGCTGAGGACAATGCGGCGGTGCAGGCCCTTAATAGACCAGCCGTCTTGAACAAAACGGCTGGCGAGGTAATCGAGCAGGGCGGGGTGGCTGGGGGGCGCGGATTGGTTGCCGAGGTCGTCGGGGGTGGGCACGAATCCTTGGCCGAAGTGTTGCTGCCAAAGGCGATTGACCAGAACGCGGGCCGTGAGCGGGTTGGTGGGGCTGGCGATGTCGCGGGCAAGATCGAGGCGGCCACTGCCGGTTTTGTAGGCGGGGCGATTGGCGGGCTCTGGCGAGAGGATTTCGAGGAAGCGGCGCGGAACAACCTCACCTTTGTTTTGGGCCTCGCCGCGGATGAGCACAGGATAGTCCTTGGGAGTTTTTACGTCGGTGAGGACGTCGGCGCGGGGCGGGGCACCGGCGTGAGTCGCCTCGAGGTCGCCGTAGTCGGCGGCGAGGCGGGCCTCACGGCGGATGAGTTCACGGCGTTTATCGGCGCTGATCTCGGCACCAGCGGCACGGAGGGCTTTGGACTCCTCGCGCAGGGCGGTTCCAAGGGTGTCGAGTTCGGCGAGCTTTGCTTTGTAGTCGCGATAGTCGGGGGTGTCGGCGACGGGCAAAAGGGAGGGCTGGTCGTCGTAGCGTTTGGGCCGCGTGCTGCTGGCGAAGATACCGTAGAGCGAGTAGTAGTCTTTGGTCGGAACGGGGTCGAACTTGTGGTCGTGGCAGCGGGCGCAGGAAACGGTCAGGCCGAGGAATGCCTTGGTGGTGACGTCGATGCGGTCGTTGATGACGTCGTTGGTGCTGCCGTCGAATTGGTTGCCGAGGGTGAGGAAGCCCATGGCGGCGAGGATGCGGCGGTCGCCAGGGGATTGGTCGCCGGGGAGGGTTTTGCGCTCGAGGGATTTTAGGACGAGGGCATCGGCGGCGAGTTGTTCGGTGATGAAGGCGGGGTAGGGCTTGTCGGAGTTAAAGGCGTCGATGACGTAGTCGCGATAGGTCCAGGCGCCGGCATAGCGGGGGTCTTGGTCGCGTTTCACGCTGCCTTTGGTTTCGGCGAAGCGGGCGAGATCGAGCCAGGCGCGGGCCGAGTGTTCTCCGTAGTGGGGGGAGGCGAGCAGGCGATCGACGACTTTGGCGTAGGCATCGGGGGCGCGGTCGTTGAGAAAGGCGTAGATCTCGGGATCGGTGGGCGGCAGGCCGGTGAGGTCGTAGGTGATGCGGCGGATGAGGGTGCGCCGATCGGTCGCGGGGCTGGGTTGGAGTCCGGCAGCCTCAAGGCCGGAGAGGATGAAGTTATCCACCGGATTTTGGCACCATTTGGGGTGGCGGGTTTCGGGCACCGGTGGAGCGATGACGGGCTTAAAGGCCCAGTGGTCTTTGTTCGGAGTATAAAGGTGCGCCGGGCTGGAGCCTTTAGCTGCGGGGGCTTCGGCGATACGCGGATCAGGGGCGCCGCGGCTTATCCATTCGACGAAGTCGGCGACAATGGTGTCGGGGAGCTGTTTGCCCTTCGGGGGCATGCGCAGGTCGGGATTGCTGTAGCGGATGGCCTCGATGAGCAGGCTTTGGTCGGGCTTGCCGGGGACAATCGCGGGGCCGCTGTCGCCGCCTTCAAGAAGGGCCGCGCGGGTGTCGAGCCGCAGGCCGCCTTTGATTTTTCCGCCTTGGAGGCTGTGGCAGCGGTAACACTGGTCGTCGAGGACCGGGCGGATTTTGGTTTCGAAAAACTGCAGGTCGGCAGGTGAGAGAGGCGCGGCAGGAGCAGACGGTGCAGGGGCCGCGTCGGCGGTTGGCAAGGCGGCGAGCGAGGCGAGAAACA